>NZ_CP011834.1:1310575-1638219 GCF_001412575.1 Limnohabitans sp. 103DPR2
CGCACAATGAGGTCGGCGTGCTGTGCAATGAAGTTTTCGGGTGGCGTGTTGGGTTGGCCCGCGAGGCACATGGCATTGGCATGTTTAGACATGATGAAAAACAGCATGGGCGCAATGATCACCATCACGGTGCTGTCGATGTCAAAGTTTTTAAATTCGCCACTGTCTCGGCCGCGTTGCAGCACATCTTTGAGAATGCGGACGGCCGGCGTAATGACTTCATCTTGGTAGAAGGCCGCCAGTTCTGGGAAGTGATTGCCTTCGCTGATGATCAGTTTGGTAATGCCTGAGGCTTTGGTGGCACCGTACCTTCGCCACCATTCGCGCATGAGGAAGTGCAGCAACTCTTTGCTGGTGCCTTTGAAATTGGCCACTTCCAGAGCACCATCGGTGACTGTTTTGACCACGTTTTCTCGCACCACCGCTTTGAACAATTCTTCTTTGCTGGGGAAGTACAAAAAGAGGGTGCCTTTGGACACACCCGCTTTGGCGGCCACTTCTTCGGAACGTGTGGCGGCATAGCCTTTTTCAACAAAAAGGTCTAAAGCCGCTTCCAGCAATTCACCTGGGCGATGCTGCTTGCGACGCTCGCGTTTGGGGGGAGAAAGTAATTCAGACACGTTTAATGACTCGTTGGTTAGTAATGTACGGTCTTGGCCTAGGAGCGTCAAGCACTCAGCGAAGGACAGGCCAAAAAAAAGACCGCCGTAGCGGTCTTTTTGAGAGAGAGCTTGAGCAATCTCAATAGAAGGCTTGAAGGCCAGTTTGTGCACGACCCAAGATGAGGGCATGCACATCGTGCGTGCCTTCGTAGGTGTTGACGGTTTCGAGGTTGATCATGTGACGAATGACATGGTATTCGTCGTGAATGCCGTTGCCACCGTGCATGTCGCGGGCCATGCGGGCCACGTCCAAGGCCTTGCCGCAGCTGTTGCGTTTGATCAGGCTGATCATCTCGGGCACTGATTTGCCTTCGTCCATCAAACGGCCAACGCGCAAGCAGCCTTGCAGACCCAAAGTGATTTCGGTTTGCATGTCGGCTAATTTCTTTTGGATCAATTGGTTTTGCGCCAAGGGGCGGCCAAACTGAACGCGGTCCATGGTGTATTGGCGGGCACGGTGCCAGCAGTCTTCTGCGGCACCCAAAGCGCCCCAGGCAATGCCGTAACGGGCTTTGTTCAAGCAACCGAAGGGGCCTTTCAAGCCTGACACATTGGGCAACATGTTTTCTTCGGGCACAAACACATCGTCCATGACAATTTCACCGGTGATGCTGGCGCGCAAGCTCATCTTGCCTTCAATCTTGGGGGCTGTCAGGCCCTTCATGCCTTTTTCCAAAATGAAGCCGCGAATGGCGGACTGACCGTCGCCTTCACCTTCCAATTTGGCCCACACCACAAACACATCAGCGATCGGCGCGTTGGTAATCCACATCTTGGCGCCCTTCATGATGAAGCCGCCATCCACGGGCTTGGCGCGCGTGATCATGCTGGCAGGGTCAGAGCCATGGTTGGGTTCTGTGAGGCCAAAGCAACCCACCCATTCGCCAGTGGCCAACTTGGGCAAATACTTTTGGCGTTGCGCTTCGGAGCCATATTCATTGATGGGGTGCATGACCAAGGAGCTTTGAACGCTCATGGCGCTGCGGTAGCCGCTGTCAACACGCTCAACTTCACGAGCCACCAAGCCGTAGCTGACATAGTTCAAGCCCGCGCAACCATAGCCTTCAATGGTGGAACCCAAAAAGCCCATGCTGCCAAATTCGTTCATGATTTCACGGTCAAATTTTTCATTGCGAGCCGCCATCAATACGCGCGTTTGGAGCTTCTCCTGGCAGAAGTTGTGCGCTGCGTCGACGATCGCACGTTCGTCATCGCTCAGTTGTTCGTTCAGCAAAAAGGCGTCGTCCCATTGAAAGCTAGGCTTCATGATGTCAATCCATCCAAGATTAAAGATGTTGGGATTTTATCGTCATGCGAAATGTTCCATGGAGTTGTCCCATCGAGTAACCTGTTGAGGCGGTGACATGTGCCTTCTTATGGCGGGGTTTTAGCTTAGGAGCGGCCGTTTTGGGTCAGAATGAACGCATGCAAATTCCTACTCATGCGCAAACCTTGGTCCTTGGCGGTGGCTGCTTCTGGTGCACCGAAGCGGTGTTCGTTCAAGTTAAAGGTGTCTTGGATGTGGAGTCCGGCTATTCCAACGGTCAAACCCGCAACCCCACCTACGAGCAAGTTTGCTCAGGCACAACTGGGCACAACGAGGTGGTGAAGTTGGTGTACGACCCGCAAGTCATCAGCACCCGAACCTTGCTCGAGATTTTCTTTGTCATTCACGACCCCACCACCTTGAACCGTCAAGGTAATGACCGTGGCACGCAATATCGCAGCGGCATTTATTTCACCACCCCAGATCAAGCTGAAGTTGCCAAAGCTATCATCGCTGAAATCGAAGCGGAGGGGGTTTTTGACGCATCCGTGGTGACAGAGGTGTTGCCCTTGGATAACTACAGTGCCGCGGAAGACTATCACCAAGATTTCTTTGAGCGCAATCCAACGCAGGGCTACTGCATGGCTGTGGCGGCCCCCAAGGTTTGGAAGTTCAAAAAGACCTTTTCTGAGTGGACCAAAACGCCTTGAGAATTCAAACCAAACTGCGCTGCTTGTTGCAAGCACTGTTGATCAGTGCGGTCATGCTTGCGCCTGTTTGGGGGCAAATTCACAAGACAATTCACGGTTTAAAGTCCACAGCCTTTTCTGAACAATCACTCTTCAGTGAGCACACTGAAGGCTCCTTGGTCTGCCAAGCCTTAGACCATTTGGCATCCGATGAGGGACCACAGTCAGCAGCCCTCACGCTACAGTTTGAACAGCCTGAGGCCTTGTTCATTTCTGGTCAGTTTGCGCAACGTAATGTGGCGCTCACACTGGCATTCTCTGCGCGCGCACCGCCCACCAGCCTTTGAATCATGTTTGAAGTTGCTCAAGCCAAGGCTTGAGTGCTTGTTCATTTTCAAAGGTTTTTCATGTTCAAAATTTCTTCTCGACAAGGCGTCATGCGTGCGCCTTGCAATGCCTTATTGTCGGTTTCAGCATCCGCCGTGGTGCTGATAGGTCATGGTGTTTTTGTGCCTGCTGTCTTGGCGCAAGCCGTGCAGGAAGTGGTCATCACTGGCAATCCATTGTCTAAATCTCAAAGCCTCAATGCCGTGAGCAGTTTGTCGGGGCAGTCATTGCTGCAGCAGGGGCAAAGTACCTTGGGCGAAACCTTGAATCAACTGCCAGGTGTCAGCAGCACTTACTTTGGACCCAATGCCAGCCGGCCCATCATTCGCGGTTTTGACGGTGATCGCATTCGTGTGCTCAACAACAGTGGCGCCAGCATGGATGTTTCTTCGCTCAGTTATGACCATGCAGTGCCGACGGATGTGCTGACCACCGAGCGCATTGAAGTGTTGCGCGGACCTGCCGCCTTGCAATACGGCGGTAGCGCCATGGGGGGTGTGGTCAATGTCATCGACAACCGCATTCCCCGCCAACCCATGCAAGGCATTGCGGGCAAAGCGCAAACTCAATGGGCCTCTGGCAATGGCGAGCGTTCTAAGGGTGCGATGCTGGAAGTGGGGCAAGGCGCTTGGGTATTCCATGCGGACGCATTTGATCGACATACCAAGGATGTGAAGGTGCCTCGCAACTTGCCATGCGGCAAACCAGGTGCCCCCGAACTCACTTCACGCATTTGCAATTCCGCAAGTGATTCTCAAGGTGGTGCCGTGGGTGCCAGCCTGTTTTTAGAGCGTGGTCATGTGGGCATGTCGCTCAGTGAGTACCAAAGCAACTACGGCACGGTGGCCGAGGACGAAGTGACCATTGGGATGCGTTCAAAGCACGCAGCCTTAGAAGGTGAGTGGCGACCCGATTCCAGTCTCTTCCAACAAATCAATTTTCAAGCCAGCCAAACAGATTACAAGCACACTGAATTCGATGCAGGTGCACCAGGCACCTTGTTTGCAAACCAAGGACATGATGTCCGTGTTCAGCTGCGCCACAAACCTTGGCGTCTGGGCGCTGGCACATGGGAAGGCGTTTGGGGCTTGCAATCGGAACAAGGTAAATTCTCTGCCAATGGTACAGAGGCCTTTGCACCTTTCAGCCATACCCGAAGCACCGCGGCGTTTGTGTTTGAAGAATATGCTTTGAACGACTTGCTATTCAATGTGGGTGCGCGCAAAGAAAATGTGACGGTGGCATCGCTGGGCAATCCAGATCCAAGCGTAGACCGTTTTGAAGTGGGGCAGCGCAAGTTTTCGCCGCAAAGTGTGGCTGCTTCTGCGTCTTGGCAATGGATGCCTCAATGGCGTCTCAGCACCAATGTGTCACAGGTTCAACGTGCACCCAAGGACTATGAGTTGTTTGCCAATGGCCCGCACGTGGCAACGGCCGCATGGGAAAAAGGAGATGCCAATTTAGGTTTAGAAAAGGCCAACAGCATCGATCTCACAGCAGATTGGCAGCAGGGGCCCCATCAATTCAAGATCACAGCATTTCAAAGCCAGTTTTCCAATTTCATTGGTTTGATGAGCACCTTGGAAGTGGAAGACGGCCTGCCAGTACAAAAGTACCAAGGCGTGCGCGCCAAGTTCACAGGCTTTGAGACGGCAGCGCAATGGCGATTGTTGCAGTCCACCAGCAGCTTGGACTTGGCGCTCAAGGCCGATGCGGTGCGGGCACAGAACCTCAGTGTCAACGAACCCTTGCCCAGAATTTCGCCCGTTCGCTTGGGTGCCAAATTGATTCACACCACTGGCCCGTGGCGTGCCGATTGGGGCTTTGATTGGTATGCGGCACAAGACCGCGTGCCCACAGGCGCTGCGGCCACAGCGGCCTACACCTTGTGGCATGGTTTTGTGAGTTACAAGCAAAAGGTGTCGGGAGCCGCTTTGAATTGGTTTGCCAAGCTCGACAACGCCAGCAATCAATGGGCTTACAGCGCCACATCCATTTTGACGACCACGGCACCTGGCAAATCCCCTTTGCCTGGCAGAAGTTTCAAATTGGGCGTGATGGCGACTTTTTAAATCAGCACTTGGCCAGCAGGGATGCATGACGCACTGATAATCGGGGGGTCATGAATTTTGAACATCCTGTTTTATCGTCCCTGCTGCCAGTTGTCTTTTTGATCTCGATGGGCTTTGTGGCGGGTCGCGCCAAATTGGTTCGGCAAGACGCGGTCCGTGATTTGACCAATTTGGTGTTTCTGGTGTTGGCGCAAGCCTTGCTCTTCAGAACCATGAGTTCTGTGCATCTGGAAACTTTGGACTTGCGACCCGTCTTCCAATATTTTGTGGTGGCGAGTGCTTTGTTTTTCATCATGCTGATGATGTATGGCCGTGATTCTCGTGCCTCGGTGTTGGCACTGGCCAGTATCTTCAGCAACACCCTCATGATTGGCGTGCCCCTCGTTGGTTTGGCCTATGGCGAGCCTGGTCAAGTGTTGCTGTTCACCCTGATTTCTTTGCATGCCTTGGTGTTGCTCACCATGGCCACCGTGGTGTTGGAATTGCAAATGGCATATGAACATGCGGCTGAACATGGTGAGTCTCGGCACATGCTCAAAACGGTGGGCATGGCGATGAAAAATGCGGTGTTGCACCCAGTGCCTTTGCCTATTTTGATTGGGCTCATTTATGCACAAACCGGCTGGGGCCTGCACCCCATTGTGGACAAGCCTTTGCAATTGTTGGGTGCTTCATTTGGGCCTGTGGCCTTGGTGTTGGTGGGCATTACGTTGGCGCAAACCCCCGTGGGTGAAAACTTCAAGGGCGCCATGAAAATTTCTGTGGTGAAAACGTTTGTGCACCCCATGCTCATGGCCGCAGCCGGCTATGCCATGGGCATGCGCGGCTTGCACCTGACGGTGATGGTGGTGGCCGCTGCGTTGCCCATTGGTGCCAATGTGTTTTTGTTTTCGCAGCGTTATCAAAAGGAAGAGGATGTGGTGACCGCCGCTGTTGCAGTGTCCACCGCGCTGGCATTGGTCAGCGTCACCTTGGTCATGGCATTGCTGCCCATGCTGCCGGCTTAAGGCGCCAAACGCTCCCGCAACCATTCGCCTTCATTCAAACGATAGCGCAGTCGATCGTGCAGACGGCTTTTGCGCCCTTGCCAAAATTGCCATTCATCGGGCACCAAGCGGTAGCCGCCCCAGTGCGGTGGGCGAGGTGGGTTCAGCATAAACTGCGCAGCGTACTTGGCCGCATTGGTCACCAACACAGTGCGACCTTCAATCACCTGACTTTGCGGTGAGGCCCACGCGCCAATGCGCGAGTCCAGTGGACGGCTGTGAAAGTAAGCATCGCTTTCTTCGTCGCTGATTTTTTCCATGCGACCTTCAATTCGCACCACACGTTCTAATTCAACCCAGTGAAATTGCAAAGCTGCAAAAGGGTTGCCAGCCAACTCACGGCCTTTTCGGCTGTCGTAATTGGTGTACCAAACGATGCCGCGCTCGTCATAGCCTTTGATCAACACCACGCGGGTGCTGGGACGCAGGTTGCTGGCCACAGTGGCCACGGTCATGGCGTTGGGTTCCGGCACTTCGGATTGAATGGCTTCGTTGAGCCAGCGCTCAAATTGCTTCAAGGGATTGGCATCCGAAGCGTCTTCACTCAACTCGGCTTTTTCGTAACTTTTACGCAGATCTGCGATGTTCATGATTCAGTCCTTGGCATGTTCGAGCAAAGCTGCCAAAGCTTTGTCTTGAATGCCGTGTTGTTGCAAGCTGTTCAGTGTTTCTTGTGCGTAGTCTAAGGTGGTGCCGTAGCGGCCTTTGGCATGTTGAAAGATGTACCTGTATTGAGAAGGTCTTAGGTCGCCAGTGAAGCTGGGACTGTTGCGCGGCAGAGTGAAAGCCAAGGCATTGACGGGGCCTTGAGGCGTTGGGCACTGCAACCAACGCGGTGTGTAAACACTGTTGGGCATTTCACGAAACCAAAGTTTTTCGATGGTTTGCTTCACATCGGCGGCAGGCGTTCTGAAAACCATGCCCTGGCAACTGCCACCCGAGAGCAGGGCAAAGACCAAGCCTGGGCACTCGGGTGTACCGCGGTTTAAACGACTCCACATTTTCAAGGCGCGGTGCCAGCCTTGAACCTTGGTGAGGTGTTGCTCCAAGACTTCAAACTCTGGCCGCCAAATGAGGGAGGCGTAACCAAATACCCACAAATCCTGTGACGCAGGCCACTGCGTCAGCAAGGCTTCTTGGGTGGGTTCGCAGAGGGCTTGGTCGGCTCGCATGCCAAGAGGAGGGCTGTTGAATTTCAAAGTGTTGGGCAACATGTAGTGCGTCTATTTTGAGGGTAAACCAGAGCTTGCCAGTTGCTGTCTTGAGAAAATTCGTAACTGATCTGTAACTGTGAATGCACCAAAGAGGGGGATGAGGAGTTACCATTCGTTATGTAACAAAGTTACAAGCCGTCTTTCAATTGAATCAAACTCTTATGACCCTGAATGCCACCGTAGCCCAAGTGACTGCCCGCATTGCCCAGCGCAGCCAAGCGAGTCGTGCTGCTTACCTGCAGCAAGTAGAAGAAGCCGCCGCACGCAAACCCGGCGCTGATCGGCTTGGCTGTGCCAATGTGGCGCACGCATTTGCCGCCATGCCGCCGGCCGACAAATCGAAAGCTTCGGGCTTGGCGGCCATTCCTGTGGTGAGTGTCACAGAGCGCGGTCCCAACATCGGCGTGGTGACGGCCTACAACGACCTGTTGTCAGCGCATGCCCCTTTTCAGCATTACCCCGATGTGGTGAAAGACGAAGCGCGCAAGTGGGGCGCCACAGCCCAAGTGGCAGGCGGTGTGCCGGCCATGTGCGATGGTGTGACGCAAGGCACGCCAGGCATGGAGCTGAGCTTGTTCAGCCGTGATGTGATTGCCATGTCGACTTCCGTGGCACTGAGTCACGACGTTTTTGATGCCGCCTTGATGCTGGGTGTGTGCGACAAAATTGTACCGGGCTTGCTGATTGGTGCTTTGCACTTTGGTCATCTGCCCACAGTCTTTGTTCCTGCAGGTCCGATGGTCAGTGGCTTGTCGAACAATGAAAAATCCAAAGTTCGTGAACAAGCGGCCCAAGGCTTGGTGGGCCGCGCAGAATTGCTTCAAGCAGAATCTGCCGCCTATCACGGTGAAGGCACGTGCACTTTTTATGGCACTGCCAACAGCAACCAAATGCTTTTGGAAGCCATGGGTCTGCATGTCCCTGGCACAGCGTTTGTCAATCCGGGTGATGGCCTGCGCAGTGAGCTGACGCGTGAATCGGTGCGCACTGTTTTGAAGTTGGTCAAAGCCAAGCAATTCACGCCCATCGGCAAGTTGGTGGACGAGCGTTGTATCGTCAACGCGATGGTGGCTTTGTTGGCCACGGGCGGCTCCACCAATCACCTGATTCACTGGGTGGCTGTGGCCCGAGCGGCTGGCTTGATCATTGACTGGGACGATTTCTCTGCGCTGTCGGATGTGGTGCCCTTGTTGACGCGCGTGTATCCGAACGGCAGTGCCGACGTGAACCAATTCCAAGCGGCAGGGGGCCCCGGTTATGTCATTCGTGAATTGTTGGATGCAGGTTTCATGCATGCAGATGTGATGACCGTGCGTGCCGGTGGCATTCGTGAGTTCACCCAAACACCCGTGGCTTTGAATGGCCAGCTGGCGTGGCAAGACATTGGCGCCTCAAAAGATGAAAGCGTGGTGCGGCCTGCTACAGCGCCGTTTAGTGCCACTGGCGGCTTGCGATTGTTACAGGGCAATTTGGGCCGCAGTGTTATCAAGGTGTCTGCTGTGCCCGAAGCACTCCATGTGATTGAAGCCCCTGCTCAGGTGTTCAATTCACAAGAAGAATTGTTGGCAGCGTTTCAAGCCGGCAACATGGCCAAAGATGTGGTGTGCGTGGTGCGTTGGCAAGGCCCGCAAGCCAACGGCATGCCCGAGTTGCACAAACTCACGCCGCCCTTGGCTGTGTTGCAAGGAGAGGGATTCAAAGTGGCCTTGGTCACTGATGGCCGGATGAGTGGTGCTTCAGGCAAAGTACCCGCAGCCATTCACGTGTCGCCCGAGGCGGCATCAGGTGGGCCCCTTGCGCGTGTCTTGGATGGCGACATCATTCGCTTGGATGCGGTGGCGGGTACTTTGCAAGTTTTGATCGATCCAGAAACTTGGAATGCACGAACTCCCGCTACCATGCCAACAGATTTGCAAGCGGCCAACAGCCGCGGCATGGGAAGAGAACTGTTTACCAATTTGCGCAAGCATGCGCTGAAAGCTGAAGAAGGAGCCTGTACATGGCTGTAAATGCACCGTTCACCGCCTTGCAAGTGATGCAAGACGCCCCCGTCATTCCAGTCATTGTGTTGAACGATGTGGCGCATGCTGTTCCCATGGCGCGCGCCTTGGTGGCCGGTGGCATCCGCATGTTGGAAGTGACATTGCGCACCCCTCAAGCTTTGGCTTGTATGGAAGCCATTGCCAAAGAAGTGCCCGATGCGGTGGTGGGCGCAGGGACGGTGCGCAGTGCGGCCGATGCCAAAGCGGCTGCCAATGCGGGCGCCAAGTTTGCTGTCAGCCCTGGCTACACATCAGCTGTGGGCCAAGCCTGTCGCGACCAAGGTTTGTCTTTGTTGCCCGGCGTGGCCACAGGCAGCGAAATCATGATGGCGCAAGAAGACGGCTACACCGAATTGAAATTCTTTCCGGCCATGCAAGCAGGCGGTCCTTCCATGCTGAAAGCCTGGGGCGGCCCCTTCTTTGACGTTCGCTTTTGCCCAACGGGTGGCGTCACACCTCAGAATGCTTCAGAGTTTTTGAGCTTGTCCAATGTGGCTTGCGTCGGTGGCTCTTGGTTGGTGCCAGCCGATGCTTTGGCTCAAGGCGATTGGCCTCGCATTGAGCAACTTGCGCGTGAAGCTTGTCAGCTGAAGTTGCGCTGAATCAGTTCCACTTTGTAGCCATCGGGGTCTGTGATGAAGGCAATGACCGTGGTGCCACCTTTCACAGGACCGGCTTCACGTGTCACTTTGCCACCCGCGTTGCGAATCTTTTCGCAAGCTTCGTAGGCATCGGGTACTGCAATGGCCAAGTGGCCGTAAGCAGTTCCCATGTCGTAAGACTCCACGCCCCAGTTGTAGGTGAGCTCTAGCTCAGCATGGTCGGGGTTGCTGCCGTAACCAACAAAGGCCAGCGAGTATTTGTACTCGGGGTTCTCAGATGTTTTGAGCAATTGCATGCCCATCACCTTGGTGTAGAAATCGATCGAGCGTTGAAGGTTGCCAACGCGAAGCATGGTGTGTAGTAATCGCATAAAACGTATTGTGTCTGATTGAAAAAACCCAGTGGGACGAGGTGTTAAGCAGGCGCCTGCCAAGCTTTGACAAAGGCGGCAGCCGATTCACCCACAGCCTGTGCTGACTTGCCAGGCGCATACAGCGCCGAGCCAATGCCAAAACCAGATGCACCACTCTTGCGGTAGTCCGCCATGTTGTGCGTGCCAATGCCGCCCACGGGAACGAGTCGGATGTGGCAAGGCAATACAGCGCGCATGGATTTGACAACGGCTGGGCTGATCATTTCTGCTGGAAATAATTTCAGACCATGCGCACCCAATGCAATGGCTTTGAAAGCTTCGGAGGGGGTTGCAACGCCAGGTAGAGAAATCAAGCCCAAGTTGACGGCTTCGCACACCACGTTGTCATCCAGGTGCGGTGAGATGATGAGCTGGCCGCCCGCTGCTTTGATGTCACGCACTTGTTGTGCGGTGGTCACTGTGCCTGCGCCCACCAAGGCATTGGGAAATGCGTCTGCCAAGATTTGAATGCTTTTCAGAGGGTCGGGCGAATTGAGGGGGACTTCTAAGATGTGAAAACCCGCATTCACAATGGCACGGCCCACGTCCAAAGCTTCTTCAGGTTTCAAACCGCGCAGGATGGCCACCAAGGGCAGCTTGTCCATGTGCGCGTGAAATTGAGCGAGCAGAGGTGTCATGTGCTGAGCTTAAATGAAATCATGGGGGTACAAGTGATGAGCCAGCGCCCAAAGGCCGGTCCAAGTGACTTCATCGGTAAGTGCTTGCGCAGTGAGACCCAAAGCCTCCATGGCAAAACTGTAGCGCTGCGTCAATTGACCATTGCCCAAGATCAGCAAGGGTGTGTCATTCGCCATGAGGTCAGCCTTGGCCGATTTGATTTCTTCGCCAATGAGCAATCCGGAGACATAACTGCTGGACTGCGCTGGGTTGAGCTTTTCAAACAAGGCCAAGCTTCTGGCTGAAAATGCATGGTGCAGCAATCCGCCAGGTTGTTGACTTTGCATCACGCCCTCTAAGAACACTTCCTTTTTCAGCGGCGCATCGGGCAAGCATGTTTTTGCCAAGATGGAGTGCTGGCTGAGCAAGGCGTAAAACTCTCCGGTCATGAAGGTTTTAAAGGCGGAAATTTTGCGGTCTTTCACCTGTGCCCATTTGCTGTGTGTGCCAGGCAATACAAATTGTGCGTTTTGGATGTTTTGTGACGTGAGTGCACCAAAGATTTGAATTTCTTCACCGCGCATCACATCGGGTGTTTGGTCGTTCCAAGTTGACAAGCCCGGCACAATGCCAATGCGATCTTTCTCAATCCACTGCAGATGTTGGGCGATGTCTTCAAAGCCGCTGGGGCAGGGGCAATAGGGCGCTTCACGCCATCCTTGCCGGCTACCGGCCATGCCAGATATCAGGCACAGCGTATCGGCTTTCATCCAATCGCCAAAGCGTTGCTCAAAGACATTGGCAAATTGGCCGTGGGCCACTTGCAAAATGCCTTGTGGAAAGGCACGTTTGTCGAGCACCACACCATCGCTGCTGAGCAGTGCGCCTCGCAAAGAGGAGGTGCCCCAGTCCAAGGCCAGCAGCGATGTGTGCATGCTTATTTTTTCAAGCCATCCAAGGCGGTGGCTGGATAGTAAGGCTGCTTGCAATCATCGATGTACTGCTGCACGATGTCTTTGAAAGATGTGTCGGGCTTCAGGCCTAAAGCAGCGGCGCGTTCAGCTGTCCCTCCTTTAGCCCAGTTGGCCACAATGTTGGCAATTTGTTCGTTGCGCACAAACTTGACGCGCTGACGAACTTCAGGGCCAGCGACATCTTCAAGCGCTTGCAACATTTCTTTGACGGTCACATTCAAACCGGGCAGGTTCAATGCCAAACGACCTTGCATGGCTTCGCGGCTAGCCTCGAACACGGTGATTAAACCTTTGATGGTGTTTCCGGGTGAAGAAACGGGATGTGACACGTTTTCGTCCACAGGGCAGATGGACTCTACGCCCGCCAATGGCTCACGAATGATGCCACTGAAGAAGGATGAGGCCGCGCCATTGGGTTTGCCTGGACGAACGGTGACTGTCATGAGTCGTGCTGAGCGACCATCGATGAAGCCCTTGCGTGTGAAGTCAGCAATCAGATACTCCAGCATCAGTTTGTGAGTGCCATAGGAGGTCTGAGGTGAGGGCAGTGTGTGGTCGGCAACGCGCTCGGGCATGGGGTTGCTGGGGTCGGGACCGAACACCGCGACAGAGCTGGCAAAAACCAGGCGCGGCACATTGCCGGCTTTGCGCAGACCTTCGAGCAACAAACGTGTGCTGTCCAGGTTAGAGCGCATGCCTAAGTCAAAGTCTTGTTCGCACTCACCCGATACCGCAGATGCCAAATGGAACACGCCATCAAAACCACTGGCAAACAAAGTGCCTTGTTCCAACATCGGGCCCGCATGGCCTTTGACGCGTGGATCGGCCAACAAGTCGGCGGGTGCAGGGAATAAATCGGCAATGTGCAGCTCGGTGACTTTTTGGCCATTGAGCTCTCCTTTTTTGAGAATTTCACGGGCTAAGCGCGCGCCAACAAATCCTGCGCCACCGGTAACGAGTAATTTCATGATGAATGCTTTCTAAAAATAGAGGTTCGTTGATCAGTGGTTGTCTTTGGGCACGAAGGCGCCGCGCTTGCCCACCAAGAAGTCGAGGTCGCAACCTTCGTCGGCCTGCAACACCGTATCGACATACAGCTTCCAGTAGCCAGACTTTAAAGGTGGTTCGGGGCGAACCCATTTGGCCAAGCGCGCTTTCAATTCGTCATCGCTGATGAGCAATTGCATTCTGCGCTCGGGCACGTTGAGTTCAATCATGTCGCCATTTTGAACCACGGCCAAAGGACCGCCATCAGCGGCTTCTGGGGTGGTGTGCAAGACCACGGTGCCATAGGCTGTACCACTCATGCGAGCATCGCTGATGCGAATCATGTCGGTGATGCCTTTGCGCAGCACCTTGGGTGGCAAGGGCATGTTGCCCACTTCAGCCATGCCTGGGTAGCCTTTGGGGCCGCAGTTTTTCAAAACCAAGATGCAGTTCTCATCGACATCCAAGGATTCGTCGTCAATGCGTTTGTGGAAATCGTCGCTGTCTTCAAACACCACTGCACGCCCGGTGTGAACCATTAAGGCCGGTGTGGCGGCGCTGGGTTTGATCACGGCACCGCGTGGTGCCAAGTTGCCACGCAAGATGGCAATGCCCGCTTTTTCTTTGAAAGGTGCGGCCAGTGTTTTGATGACACGTGGGTCGTAGTTTTCTGCGCTGGCCACGTTTTCGGCCACAGTCTTGCCGCTGACAGTCAAGATGTCCTTGTGCAAAAACTGTTGAATCTCTTTCATCACAACGGGCAGGCCGCCTGCGTAGCAGAAGTCTTCCATCAAGTGTTCGCCAGAGGGCTGCAGATTCAAAATGTTGGACATGTCGCTGCCCAATTTTTCGAAGTCGTCAATGGTGAGGTTGATGTTCAAGCGGCGAGCAATGGCAATCAAGTGAATCACCGCATTGGTAGAGCCACCGATGGCGGCCAAGGTGCGAATGGCATTTTCAAATGCTTCGCGCGTCAAAATTTGCGAAATCTTCACGTCTTGGTGAACCATGTCCACAATGCGTCGACCGGCTTCGCGTGCCAATACATTGCGACGACCATCTACGGCGGGGTAGGCCGCATTGCCTGGCAAACCAATGCCCAAGGCTTCCACCATGCTGGCCATGGTACTGGCAGTGCCCATGGTCATGCAGTGGCCGTGGCTGCGGTGCATGCAGCTTTCGGCTTCAAAGAAATCTTGCAGTTTGAGTGTGCCGGCGCGAACTTGCTCGCTCATGCTCCACAAGCCGGTACCAGAACCCAATTCTTGACCGCGCCATTTGCCGTTCAACATGGGGCCGCCCGAAACGCCGATGGTGGGCAAGTCGACACTGGAGGCGCCCATCAACAAAGAAGGGGTGGTTTTGTCGCAACCCATCAACAGCACCACGCCGTCAACGGGATTGCCGCGAATGCTTTCTTCCACGTCCATGGACGCCAAGTTGCGGTACAGCATGGCGGTAGGGCGCAGCAAAGTTTCGCCCAAAGACATCACAGGAAATTCAAGGGGGAAGCCACCGGCTTCGTAGACACCAATCTTCACTTGCTCGGCCAGCGTGCGAAAGTGGGAGTTGCAAGGTGTGAGTTCGCTGAAGGTGTTGCAAATGCCAATGACAGGGCGGCCATCGAATTGGTCGTGCGGCACGCCTTTGCCTTTGACCCAACTGCGGTAGGCAAAGCCATCACGGTCTTGGCGGCCAAACCATTGTTGGCTGCGCAGGTCTTCGGGTTTTTTCTTAGGGCTTTGTGTCATGGGTCTGATGCTTTGAAAAAGTGGGTTGCGAGTAGAAATATTATCGTATGATGATAAGGTAAATGCATCGATTTGTGCAAAAAACGGCACTCGTGCAAACCCTCAAACCTATAGACCCCGAAGGGGTTTGTCCTTTTATGTCCTGGAGCATTCGCCATGAGCATTCACCATCCTGAAGTTGTTGTCACCTCTCGCATTCCGCCGTTTTTGACCACGGGCTTGCAAGAAAATTTTGTGGTGCACGAACGTGATCACATTCGCGACCGCCAAGTCTTTGGCCGGGTTCGTGCCTTGGTGGGGGGCGGTGAGTCCAAAATTGATGCGGCCTACATGGCTTTGTTCCCTGCACTCGAAATGATTTCGGTGTGCGGCGTAGGCTACGACGGCGTCGATGTGGTCGCTGCTAAAAAGCGCGGCATCATGGTGACGCACACCCCTGACGTGCTCAATGACGATGTGGCCGATTTGGCTTTGGGTTTGCTGCTGTCCGTAGCGCGCAAAATCCCAGCCGCCGATCGCTTCACGCGCAATGCCGATTGGTTAGATGGGCCTTTTCAATTGACACGTAAATTGACTGGCGCCAAATTGGGCATTGTGGGCATGGGCCGCATTGGCCAAGCCATTGCCAAGCGCGCTGCGGCCTTCGACATGGACATCAGTTATCACACCCGCAGCCAGCGCAACGATGTGGCCTATCAGTATGTGGCCAATCTGGTGGATTTGGCCTCGAAGGTGGACTTTTTGGTGGCCATTACCCCAGGCGGTGCGGGCACCAAAAATTTGATCAATGCTGAAGTTTTGAAAGCCCTCGGCCCTCAAGGCTTCTTGGTCAACGTAGCCCGCGGCTCCGTGGTGGATCAGACCGCCTTGATTGAGGCCCTGCAAAAGAAAACCATCGCAGGCGCAGGCTTGGATGTGTTTGTGGACGAACCCAATGTGCCCGCTGAACTTCGCAAGCTCGACAACGTGGTGCTCACGCCCCACATCGCCAGTGGCACCGTCGAAACGCGCAAAGCCATGTCGGCTTTGGCGCTGGCCAATTTAGCGGCCCACTTTGCGGGCCAGCCTGTCAAAACACCTGTGCCGGAGTGCCGTACTTGATCAAAAATGTCCACGGCAATACCGTCGATTTTTTAGGGGAAGCCATCGTTGCCGGCAGGTACCCTGTCGGTGGCAGTTTGCCGCCCGAGCCAGTGCTGTGCGAGCAATTGGGCGTGAGTCGAACAGTCATTCGTGAGTCGGTCAAGTCATTGGTGGCCAAGGGTTTGATCTTCACCGGACCCAAAGTCGGTACGCGGGTCTTGGCAGAAGAGCACTGGAATTGGTTTGACACCGATGTGATTGCTTGGCAAGCCAAAGCGGGGCTCACGCCAGAGTTCTTGCGAGATTTGCAGGAGCTGCGCCGGGTTGTCGAACCTGCCGCTGTGCGTTTGGCCGCAGAGCGCGCAACGCCAGCCGACATTGAAGGTGTATCAGCGGCTTACGATGGCATGAAGAAGGCCATTGAAGAGGGGGGTGATTACGTCACGCACGACATGCACTTTCACACGGGCATGTTGGTGGCCTCGCACAACCGCATGATTGTTCAAATGAGCAAAGCCTTGGGTGCTTTGCTTCGCACCAGTTTTGAAATTTCCACCACACGCAAAGACGCCCCCAAGGCCGCCTTGCCCTTGCACAAAGCCGTGCTGGATGCCGTGATTGCCAAAAACCCAGACAAGGCGGAAAAGGCCATTCGGGTGTTGATTGAGGGCGCACACCAAGACATGGAACATGTTTTAACCACGCGCCGTAAACTTCCCAGTTTGGCAGGTCCTGCCAAGCAGATCAAAGCGCCATGAGGCGCCCTACACATTCATTTTGCACATGACACATTTCACCAAAGTCGTTTTGTTCACCGACACCGATGGCAAAGCCCGCTTCAAAGAAGAAACATTGCCCATGGAAGAGGGCAACCCGCAAAGTCAGCTGACTGATATTTTTTCGGCCGAAGGCTACCAATTGCGCTACAGCCCTGTTGGCTTTAGAAGTCAATTTCACGTGACCGGCAAACCGCAATGGGTGTTCATCTTGTCTGGGCAAATGGAAATTGGTTTGCAAGACGGCACGTCACGTATTTTTTCTGCGGGCGATCATTTTTATTCTGCAGACACTTTGCCAGAGGGAGCGACGTTTGACCCTGCCGTCCATGGGCATTGGAGCAGGCAGGTGGGGGATGAACCTCTGAGAACTTTGTTTTTGAAGGATTGAGCTTTAGGCGCTTGGATCTTTCAAATTCCTCAGGGTCTGTAAATTTTGAACAATTGTTCTGGCCCAATGCTGAAATAGTCGGCGGGCCCACCGCCACGCATCACGTGTTGTGCGTTGGCTGTGTCGTAAATGCCATCGCTGATCAAGCGTTCTTCAATGTGAACGCCAATCACCTCGCCAAACACCATCCAAGTTTCAATCGATTCGCCTTGTAGATTTTTCATCTGCAAAATTTGAGTGCACTTGCACTCAAAGCTCACGGGGCTTTGCGCCACACGTGGCACCTTGATCAGTCGAGAGGGTGCTGTGGAAAGGCCAGCGATCTCAAACTCATTGACCTCTGGTGCCACTGCCTTGCACGTTTGGTTCATGGCTTCCACTTGAGGCTGCGTAACCAAGTTCCAAACAAATTCGCCAGTGGCTTCAATGTTGTTGAGCGAGTCTTTTCGGCCGATGCTAGAGAAGCCAATGAGCGGCGGCACGTAGTTGAAGGCGTTGAAAAAGCTGTAGGGTGCCAAATTCAAAACACCGTCTGCGCTTTGCGAAGAGATCCAGCCGATGGGCCGGGGACCCACAATGGCGTTGAAGGGGTCGTGCTTGAAAGGATGGCCTAGGCGAGGTTCGTAAAAATGTGTCATGGCTGTATTTTAAGAAGCGATCTTGATGAAGTTGGCTTGGCTGGCAATCTCTGAGCGAGCTTCATCGGACAAGCGATTGAGGTTTTTCAATTGCATCAGCATTCGTGGGTTTTTGGCCAAAACATCCACATGCCTGTTCAAGTAATCCCAATAGAGTGTGGTGAAGGGGCAAGCCGTATCTCCTGTGGCCAAGGCTGGATTGAATTTGCAGCCTTTGCAGTGGTTGCTCATGCGGTCGATGTATTTGCCACTGGCCACATAAGGCTTGCTGGCCATCACGCCACCATCGGCAAACTGGCTCATGCCCAAGGTGTTGGGCAACTCCACCCATTCCACGGCATCGACATAAACGCTCAAATACCATTCATGGACTTCTTTGGGCGCAACGCCCAACAGCAGTGCGTAAAGACCAGTGACCATCAAACGCTGGATGTGGTGGGCATAGCCGTGTTCCAAAGTTTGATGGATGGCGTCGCGCATGCAAGCCATGTCTGTTTTGCCCGTCCAATAAAACGCGGGCAGTTTGGCGGTGGCCTGCATTTCGTTGCGCTCAACGTACTCGGGCATCTGAGTCCAATAGATGCCGCGGACATATTCACGCCAACCCAAAACTTGTCGAATGAAACCTTCTGCAGCGGGCAAGGGGACCTGGCCTTGTTGGTAGGCTTTTTCGGCAGCTTCCACGACTTCTCTGGGATTGAGAAGTTTCAAATTCAGTGCGCTTGAAATGTGAGAGTGATACAACCACACTTCACCTTCCCACATGGCATCTTGGTACAAACCAAAGGAAGGCAAGCGGTGTTGTATGAAACTGTCTAAAGCTTGCAGCGCTTGATGTCGTGTCACGGGCCAGCCAAAGCTGCTGAGCGCGCCGGGGTTTTGTTGCAGTTTGTCTTTGACCAAGGCCATCACTTCCAAAGTGATCTCGTCGGGTTCAAACCTCAGGGGAGCTGGTAACTTGCCCGGACCTTGCTTGCCAAAACTGCCGCGGTTCTCTTCGTCAAAGTTCCATTGACCACCCACAGGCTTTTTGCCTTCCATCAAGACACCTGTCTTTTGGCGCAGTTCTCGGTAAAAGAATTCTTGACGCAATTGCTTGCGACCTTTGGCATGCTCAGCGAATTCACGCACCGTGCTGAAGAAATGTGTGTCGTCCCTGATCTCAAGGCTTAGGCCCTGTTGCTTTGCCACAGCGCGCAAACTTTGCAAGACGCGCCATTCTCCAGGTGCTGTGATCACCAGTTGCTGCGGTTGATGTGCCTGAATGGCTTTTTCAAGTTCGCCGGCCAAGGTGCCCGTGTTGTTGGCATCGTTTAAACGTGTGTAAAAAACGGGCCAGTTTTTGTCAAGCAAGCTTTTCGCGAAGTGCCGCATCGCACTCAGAAACAGCGTGCTGCGTTGCTTGGAGGAGGGCACATGGGTGGACTCCTCCATCACCTCTGCCATCCAAATGGCGTCTTGCTTGGGGTCGAAGTCAGCCAAGGCAGACGAGTCTAGGTTCAATTGATCGCCTAGGATCAAAACCAAATGTCGAAAGGACTTAGCCATGCTTTGCCGCTAGCGTGTTGTTGGGCGTGCTGTTAGATTTGTTTTTGCGACAAGCCTCAGAGCAATACAAAACCTGATCCCAGTTTTTGGCCCAAGCTTTGCGCCAGGTCATATCGCGCCCGCACACAGTGCAGGGCTTGCTGGGAAGGCTTTGTTTGTTGCCCTTGAACGTGATCTTCATGGGGCTATTTTGACTTGAACCTGCAAGCCAGTGCATACCGACTTGATAATGTCCCTAGTTAGACCGACATGAAACCAGAGCCCAATGCAGCATGCCCAAATCGCTTGAATCTTCCAAACCCTTGAGCGCCGGCGATATCTCCGCGGTCATTCAAATGGCTTGGGAAGATCGAACCACGTTTGAAACGATCTACGAAAGAACGGGCGTGACAGAACCCGGCGTGATCAAAATCATGCGAGCCGAACTCACGGCCAGTTCATTCAAGATGTGGCGCACCAGAATGCGGGGCAGGGTGACCAAGCACCGCGAATTGCGGAGTGCCGAAATGAAGTTCGATGATCGGGCCATTGCCGACCATCGAAGGGCGAACTGCTAATTCAGCGTTGAGCCGTTGCTGATCAACGGCCGAACGAACGGCCGCCGCCGTTGCCACCACCATAGCCGCCACCGCCGCCAGAGCGACCACCACGGCCGCCACCGCCACCAAATCCGCCGCCACCGCCGCCGCCATGACGGCGAGGACCACCACGGCCACCGCCCGCCAAGCTGTCGATGCTGGTGCGTGTTGGATCGGGTTGACCTCCGCCGCCACCGCTGTTGCGACGAGGTGCACCTTGACGTGCAAATTGGTTGGTCATGAGCGGATCAATGTGACGTGGCAATTCGTCGCCACGGGGGCCACGGTCATTGCGTCGGTCGTTGTGGCGGTCATTGCGATCGTTGAAACGATCGGAGGGCGCGCCATCAAAACTTCTTTCGGGACGATCTTGACGATCCCCGCGTGGGCCTTGTGAAGAACCGCCGCGACGTGATGGGGGAGGGCCGTTGCGTGAGCGTCCTGCTGCACCCTCGGGGCGAGGCTGGCCACCGCCACCGCCTTGGCCACCGGAGCGACCGCCACGACCGCCACCGCCACCTTCGCCGGCAGCGCCTTTGGATTCGCGAATGCGCTGCATCATGTCGGAGCGCGCAGCTTTGGCTGCAGCTTGCATCACATCACGGCTGGGTGGGCGACCCGCGCCGCCCCACAAAGTCTGGCGACCCATGGCAATGGGTTCCGCTTTCTCGCCTGGCTCGGGGCCAAAACCTTCGAGCAATTGAACTGGAATTTCTTGCTTGGTGAAGCGTTCGATTTCCATCATGAAACCTTCTTCGTCCAAGCACACCAAACTCACCGCTTCGCCGCTGGCGCCAGCACGACCCGTACGGCCAATGCGGTGCACATAGTCTTCAGAGACGTTGGGGATTTCGTAATTCACCACGTGTGGCAAATCTTCAATGTCGATGCCGCGGGCTGCAATGTCGGTGGCCACCAAGGCGCGAATATCGCCGCTCTTGAAACCTGCCAAAGCTTGTGTGCGTGCCGTCTGACTTTTGTTGCCGTGCAGCGCCATGGCTTTGATGCCATTCTTGGTCAAATACTCGGCCACATTGTTGGCGCCAAACTTGGTGCGAGTGAACACCAGCACTTGGCTCCAATTGTGTTGGTTGATGATGTGCACCAGCACTTCTTTTTTCTTGCCGCGACCCACAGGATGGATCACTTGAGAAATGCGCTGCACGGTCGTGTTGCTGGGCGTGACTTGAATGCTTTGTGGGTTCTTCAACAGCGTGGCGGCCAAGTCGCGAATTTCATCGCTGAACGTGGCAGAGAACAGCAGACTTTGCTTTTCTTTGGGCACCAGGGCCAAGACTTTCTTCACGTCATGGATAAATCCCATGTCGAGCATTCGGTCCGCTTCGTCCAAAACCAAAATTTCAATGCTCGACAAGTCGAGCAGGCCTTGGCCTTGCAGGTCGAGCAGGCGACCCGGTGTGGCAACCAACACGTCGACGCCGCGCTTGACACGGTCAACTTGGGGTTTCATGCCCACGCCGCCAAACACCACGGTGGATTGGAGGCTGAGGTACTTGCCGTAGTCTTTGACAGACTCTTCAACTTGGGCCGCCAATTCGCGGGTGGGGGTGAGCACCAAAGCGCGGATGGCTTTGCCGCCAAATTTGTTGCGACCGGCCTCGGTCAGGCTGAGCTTGTGCAGCACAGGCAGCATGAATGCAGCAGTTTTGCCGGTTCCTGTTTGGGCACCGGCCAACAGGTCGTGCCCTGCCAAGACGATAGGAATCGCTTGGGCCTGAATGGGCGTGGGTGTGTCGTAGCCTTGCTCTTGCACGGCTTGCAGAATGGCCGGAGCCAAATTCAATTCTTCAAATTTCATGATGGAGCGCTTATAGCGGCGCATGGCATCGGTTTGTCAGGCTGTTGGGAGACAGCCGCCAGTCAAAGACCGATGGGATTCACAGGTGGGCATGGAAACCACAGGCGAGAGCCTGGGTCAAACCCCAGCAGAAGTGCTGATGTTGCGGCAACTGGAGGCGGCAACAGGCTGATTGTCGCATGAAACGCAGCGTTCAAAAATTAATTCAAAAGATTGAATTTGTAACCCAGATGGAATTTTTTGGTGTTTAATTTAAAGTTCATACCAAATCCATTGAATTCGCCTTCATGAACATCTCCTCATTTCAAGCCTTGTGGGTGGTCAACCGGCGCTTTGGCATTCAATGCTTGATTCAAGTCATGTGCGGCCTGATCGCCATGGGCTCTGCGTCGGTGGCACTTGCCGAAACAAGCCGCTTAGATAAAGTGCTTCAAGCCAAGGAACTCAGAGCCTGTATCTGGCCAGAGTACTACAGCATTACCTACCGCAACCCCAAAACCCGCGAACTCAGCGGCATCGACATTGCCCTCACGCAAGAATTGGCCAAAGAATTGGGGGTGAAGGTGCGCTACGTTGACAGCAATTTTTCTCAACTCTACGACGCGCTAGAGCAAGACCGTTGTGATGTGGCCACCCACGCCATTGGTATCACGGCAGAGCGTTTGGCGCGCTTGCAGTTTTCGCAAGCCTATTTGAAGAGCGGCTTGTTTGCGGTCACGCTTAAAAACAAAGAAGGCCTGCAATCGTGGGACAGTCTCGATCAACCTGGTCGCGTGATTGCAGTGGCAGCTGGCACGCTGATGGAGGGCATCATGGCCAAGTCTTTGAAGAAAGCCAAATTGGTCAAAGTCCAAGCGCCGGGTACGCGAGAACAAGAAGTGCTGTCGGGCAGGGCGGATGCCTTCATGACCGACTATCCCTACAGCTTGCGAATGATTGAGTTGACCGATTGGGCGGCTGTCATTCCTGCGCCCAACAACATGCCCACCACCGAATACGCTTATGCATTTGCCAAAGGCGACAACAGTTTGCTGCTGCGCGTTGAGGCATTTTTAAGCAATGCCAAAAAAGATGGGCGTTTGTTGCAATTTGCCAAGCAACACAATTTAGACCCTATCGTGGTGTTGAAGTAAGCTCAACAAGCAAGCACTGAGTTCATGGCAATTGAAGTGGGTCATTCAAAGACATCGGCCGCGCTAGGGGTCTACCGGTTTGGTGCGGCAGTTGCCTTGTTCATTGGGGTCGTGTCGTCAGTGTATTTGTGGCAAGACAGGCAAGATACATTGGCGCGTGAACAAGCCCGAGGTGAGTTGCTGACACGCATTTTGTTCAATCATGTCAGTCGAACCTTAGAGTCCACCACCACCCTCATTACAGCCGTCAACCAATGGTCAGATGCCGACTTTCGGGATCAAGCCAAACTGCAAACGGCCATCGAAAAATCAAGCTTCATCCGATCTTTGTCGATGCTGTCGGAAAGCGGGCAAGTCTTGGCCAGTTCCGAAGAAGGGGTGGTTCATCACGTGGTGAAGTGGGCCTCTATGGGGCTTGAACGCGATGTCGGCAATGATTTGGCGGCGGGTCGCTGGCAGCCTGCGCGCAACCTTTTTGATCTGAACAATGGTCACGCGGGTCTGAAAGACATTGCCGTATTACCTCTGGCTTTGCGCACACAACGGCCCAATGGCCAAGTTGTTCGTTGGTTGGCGTTGATCAATCCAAAGGATTTGATCGATGGCTTTGCCGAGTCTGTGGATGCCGATTGCGATGCTGTCTACGTGTTTGATTATGCGGGTCGCATTTTGGCCAGCAGTTCAAAGCGATGGTTTCCCAATGATCAGGTATTTGGCAACATGCCGGCTGTTCAAAGTGTGTCTCGCAATCAAGAGTTTGGGCGTTACCTGCAAACCCAAACGGATGCGAAACAAGATGTTGAAAAATTGGAAGTTCATTTCCGAACGTCAGCCAATTTACCAGTGACGGTGGCTGTTGCCATTTCACGCAGCAGCGTAGAAGCGCAGTGGTGGTTGTCTTCCAAAGGTGTATTGGCGTTGTCGGTCATGATGTTGATCGCCACATATTTGCTCACCAGGCACATTGCCGCCATTTGGGTTCGGCGCGAGCAAGACAGCTTTGCCATGGCGCGTGCCTTGAATGCGGCCGAAACTGCCAACCAGGCCAAGTCCTCATTCTTGGCGCAAATGAGCCATGAAATCAGAACACCGATCAACAGCATGGTGGGCATGACCGAGTTGGCGCTGGGGACCCCCTTGAACCCGGAACAAAAGGGTTACTTGGAAATGTCTCGCACGGCATCCAAAAGTTTGCTGCGACTGATTGACGACATTTTGGATTTCACACGCTTAGGTGCCAATCGACTGACCTTGGATCGCACGGCCTTTGATTTGCACACGGCCTGTCAGCAGGCCATGAAGGGCTTCGCTTTTCAGGCTGAACAAAAAAAGATAGACCTTTATTTGGTGATCGATCCCGAGGTGCCCCAGTGGGTCATGGGCGATCCATTGCGATTAGGCCAAGTCTTGCAAAACTTGTTGGGCAATGCTTTGAAGTTCAGTGACACAGGATGGGTCAAACTTCATGTTCAATTTTTGTCGGAGCTGAACGCGCAAGTCAGATGTTCATTTGAAGTGACGGACACAGGCATTGGTATTCCGATCGAAAAAATGCATGTGATTTTTTCACCCTTCAGCCAAGCCGATGCGTCTGTCAATCGCAAATTTGGAGGCAGTGGTTTGGGCCTGTCGATTGCCAAGAACTTGGTCAATTTGATGAAGGGCGAGATCAGTGTTCATGCGCGCGAAGAGGGCGGCAGTGTGTTCACCTTCACGGCGCAATTTGAGCCGCTGACCCATGCCGACATTGAACACCAAGACACACGTCTGCAGGGTCATGGTTTTGATGCTTTGTCGCACTCGGTGGATGTGGTGTTGATCGAGTCCAATCCGTTTGCCCGAGAAATTTTGAAAACACTGCTGGCATCCCAGCAAATCACACCTCAAGAAATAGTCACCCCTGCGTCACTGCAGACTTGCTTGGAAGCGTGGTTGCAGCAAGGCCTTTCGCGTCAAACATTGTGGGTCATTGATCACAGCATGCTGGCCTTCATTGAGCCTGCCTTCATGTTGGCCCAAGACGCTCAAATGTGGCGCCAATTGTCCTGGGTGGTGCTATCGGATTTTGGTTTGAACCATGATGTGCAAAACCTGTGCGCAGTGGCCCGCACCTTGGGCGTCAAAGTGGCCAATTTGTACAAGCCGATCACGGCCCAAGAATTGAACAGAACCCTGATTCAACTGACCCAGCGGGATGAGTTGAGTGATCAACTGACCTCAACTCAAAAGCCTAAAGCGCAACATGCGGGCCATGTCTTGGTTGTGGAAGACACACCCATGAATCAGCAGTTGGCGCAGTGGACTTTGCAAAAGTTGGGGTGCACAGTGGACATTGCCGAGAATGGCGAAGTTGCGCTGCAAAAAATCCGCACATCAGCTTACGATTTGATCTTGATGGACTTGCAAATGCCCGGCATGGATGGGCTCACGGCCACCTACGAAATCCGGCGCATTGAAATCACCGAGGCTTTGCGAATGACGCCCATCGTGGCCATGACTGCCCACGTGTTGGACGAGGACCGCGTTTTGGCCCAAAAGGCAGGCATGCAAGACTTTCTCATCAAGCCAGTGTCTGCGTCTGAATTTCAGCGTGTTTTGAAACGTTTTTTATAAGCAAGCTCGCGCTATGAGCCTGGCCGCAGTCGATAATCCTGACTAGATTCTCAGACAAACGCAAGCTTCATTTCATGGCCCACGCACTTCAACCAGGATTCATGGTGTTCCATGGCAACCGCCTGGAAGACCTGCGCGATCTCACGTTAGGCTTGCTGAAAAACAATCCCTTGCCGCCCTTGGTGCCCGAAACTCTGCTGGTGCAAAGCAATGGCATGAAGCACTGGTTAGAAATGGCATTGGCCGACGACAGTGCCATGGGCATTTGTGCGGCCACCCAAACCGAATTGCCCTCCAGCTTCGTTTGGCGAATGTACCGCTTGGTTCTGGGGCCCTCGGTCGTGCCGGTGGCCATGCCTTTTGACAAGCAAGCCTTGGTCTGGCGACTGTGGCGATTGCTGCCCGAATTTGCACAAACCCATCAAGTGGCCCCCTTGCTGGCCTATGTCAAAAACGATCCCTTGGGCCGGCAGCGTTATCAATTGGCGCAGCAAGTGGCCGATGTGTTTGACGGCTATCAAAGTTACCGTGCCGATTGGCTAAGCGATTGGGCCGAAGGGCGCTTCGTTTTGCAGCACATGGGTGAACGCAAAGCCTTGGCGCCCGATCAAGTGTGGCAAGCGCAGTTGTGGCAGTTGTTGCAGCAAGATGTGATGCAGACCCAAGTGCCCGAGTTGGCTTCGCAGTGCGTGTCCCGCGCAGAAGTGCACTCGCAATTCATGCGCAAGGTGCAACAACCCAGTGCTTTGATGCCAGAAGGTTTGCCGCCACGCATTGTGGTGTTTGGTATCTCCAACTTGCCGTTGCAGGTGGTGGAAGCCTTGGCGGCTTTGGGGCGTTGGTCGCAAGTCGTTTTGATGGTGCAAAACCCTTGCCAAGAATATTGGGGCCATGACATGGACCTGATGGCGCAGCAAAATTCTTTGCTGGCTTCGTGGGGTCAACAAGGCCGCGATTATTTGCATGCCCTTGAGCGCTTTGACCAACCCGAAAATGCCTTGAGCTTGATGAGCAAGCAAAGCTATTTTGTGGACCCTGCAGACGTCACTGCGCAGGCAAAGCCCACACGCTTGCAAAAAATTCAATCCGACATTCTTACCTTGAATCCGATGCCCGCCGCGCCAGAAGCGCTGGTCGACGATGGCAGCATTCAAATGGTCCAAGCACATTCTGCCCAACGCGAGGTCGAAATTTTGCATGACCGGCTTTGGGATTGGTTTGATCACAACCCCGCGTGGAAGCCTACGGATGTGATGGTGATGGTGCCCGACATGGCCACATTTGCAGCCCACATTCAGGCCGTGTTTGGCCGTTTTCCGCCGCAGCATCCACGGCACATTCCGTTTTCTGTTGCCGATACCACGCCTAGGCAAGTGCCTTTGGTGCAGGCGCTGGAGTTTTTGCTGAACTTACCAGAGGCCCGCATCACTTTGTCTGAGTGGCTCAGTTTGTTTGAAGTCTCAGCGATTCGTCGCAAGTTCCAAATGGACGAAGCCGATGTACACACCCTGAAAAACTGGTTGCAAGCGGCGGCTGTGCGTTGGGGTTTAGATCTGGCGCATCGCCAAAAGTGGGGCATCCCCACTGACATGCCGCATGCGCAGCAAAACACGTGGGCCTATGGCTTGCAGCGTTTGCTCTTGGGCTATGCCGCAGGTCAAGCTGATGGCAACGCAGCGTGGCAAGGTGTCTTGCCTTTACCGCAAGTGGCTGGCCTCAGTGCGCTAAAGGTGGGGCATCTGGCCAGTTGGCTAGAGGCTGTGGCCATCAGCCTTGAGCAGTTGTGCCATGCGCACACGCCTGCCCAATGGTCTGCGGTGATGCATGATTTGATGGCGCGCTTTTTTGAACCCGACAACGAAGCCGACGAGCGCATGTTGCTCCGCCTCAAACAAGAACTCACGCAATGGCAGTCGCTGTGTGATCAAGCGGGTCTGTCTGAGCCCTTGCCACTGACGGTGGTTCGCGAACATTGGCTTTCGGCTTTGGAATCGGCGGGCTTGCAGCAACGCTTCTTTGGCGGCGGCGTGCAGTTTTCCACCCTGATGCCCATGCGCGCCATTCCCTTTAAAGGCTTGTGCCTGTTGGGCATGAACGATGGTGCCTATCCTCGCCAAAGCACACCACGCGATTTTGATTTGATGACCGATCATTGGCGTGCAGGCGATCGCTCGCGACGCGAAGACGATCGCTATTTATTTTTAGAGGCATTTTTGTCTGCCCGTGAAAAGCTGTACATCAGTTGGCAAGGCCGACGAAGCACTGACAACCAGCTCATGCCGCCTTCGGTATTGGTCTCGCAATTGCGCGATGCCCTCAAAGCACGGTTTACGCCTGAAACACCAGCCTGCCTGCAGCCCTTGCAAGCTTTTTCTGCTCAATATTTTCAGCCGAATGCGAAGTTCTTCACATATGCGGACGATTGGGGAAAAGCGCAAGCTGCGCGTTCAGCTTTGATGGCTGCAGTTCAGCCACCATTGTTGAAAGAAGTACCAACGCAATCAGATGCCGATTTGCCCGTCATCACAGAATGGCCGATCAGCGAATGCATGCGCCTGCTCAAACAACCCGTTGAGGTCTATTGGCGCAGTCGATTAGGCGTGCAACTGAAGGGCCCCGAAGAGGCGCTGCAAGACGATGAGAATTTTGCACTCTCTGGCTTAGACCGTTACTTGGTCGGCCGCTCATTGCTTGAAGCGGACGACATCGCGCAACATCTGGAAGCAGAAACTTTGATGGGGCTGCTGCCCATGGGTGCAGCGGGTCAAGGCGTGTTGAAACAACAGTACGAGGCAGCGCTGCGCGTCAAAGACCGCGCCGCACCTTATTCTGAAAATTACCCCACCGAATTGGCCGCGCTATCCATTGATCTGTTGTTGTCCATGCCTTGGGGCAATGTGCGCATCTCAGCTGAAATAACCAATTTGCGTCAAGGCGACTTGGGGTATTTGCAAATCACCAGCCGACCCGGCGCAGTAGCCACGGGTCAAAAGGACCAACAAACTGCACGTGCAGATGTCCTGATCAATTTGTGGCCCAGCCATGTGTTGATGTGCGCTGCGGGATACAAGGTGCGCTCTGTTGCTGTGGGTTTGGATGGCGTGGCGGTTTTGCCAAGCTTGGAAGCAGAAAGCGCCAAGCAATTGCTCTCCCAGTGGTTAACGGTTTATCGCCATGCTTGGGTACAGCCCTTGCCTGTGACGTTCAAGGCAGGCTTGGCCTTTGTAACGGAGCAAGCCAAACAGGCGCAAGCCAACAAAGAGGCGAATGCCGACCTTCGCGATGAGCAGATGTTGGCGCAGTCTTTGGAAAAATCTTTAGACAAAGCCAGCAAAGCCTTTGCCGACAACTTTGCAGAAGACACCGACTTGGCGCGTTCTTTGTATGTGCAACGTTCGTTTGATCATTTTGATCTTCTGCGCCATGCGCTCCCTCAGTGGGCGCCTTTGCTGTACGAAGATTTGATCCGAGTGGCTTGCATGGAAGGTGAGGCGCCATGAGCAATATGAGCACCTTGGCCACTCACAAACTCGATGTGTTGAAACTGCCCCTTCAAGGCATTCAACTGATTGAAGCCAGTGCAGGTACCGGCAAAACTTGGACGCTGGCAGCCTTGTATGTGCGCCTGATCTTGGGCCATGGTTGGCAAGGTCAGGGCTTGATGCCACCGCAAATTCTGGTCATGACCTTCACAGAAGCCGCCACCGCTGAACTGCGCGATCGCATTCGCTCACGCTTGGCGCAAGCAGCGCAGTTTTTCAGAGGCCAGGTGCAAGACGCAGATGATTTTCTGCGCGATTTACAAGCCACGCTAGGCACCGAGCACAATGCTGCGCATGCCGCGCGTTTAGAAGAGGCAGCGCAGTGGATGGACGAGGCCGCCACCTACACCATCCACAGTTGGTCCAGTCGCATGCTCCGGCAGCACGCCTTCGACAGCCAAAGTTTGTTTGACCAGAAACGCTTGGACGATGCGCCTGCTTTGAAGCTGAAGTTGGTCAAAGATTACTGGCGTGAATTTGTCTATCCACTGGAGGGTCAGCAGCTTGGGGCCCTCAAGGCTTTGGGGGCGACACCCGATGCGCTTTTGAAAAACATCCAATCGCATTGGCAGAAGTTTGAAAAATCGCCCGGTGGATTTCCCGACGCGTCGCAAGACCCTGATCCTCAAGCCGCCTTGAAGGCGTGGGCGCAGTGGCGATCAACGTGCGATGAATTGGAGTCGACTGCGCGGCAGTTGATGGCCGAGCACATGGCCATCGCTTTGAATCAGTTAAACAATGCACTGGCCAAAGACCTGAAGGGCAACATCTATGTTCCCAAGAAGCATGGCTACTTTATTTCTCACTTGTCGGAATGGGCCTCCGGTGAAGAAGCCGACATCGACACCCTGAAAAAGTTCACCCTTGAAAAGCTCAATGCCAGCTTGAAAAAAGATGCGTCGCCAATGCTGGATGCGCACGGTGTGTGGTCGGCCATTGGCCAGTGGATGATGCACCTCGAAGCAGAACCCGATGTGGGTGTGGACCTGCTTCAACACGCTGCAGTCAAAGTGGGGCGTGCCTATTTGCAGCAAAAGAAAAACTTGGCCAGTTTTGATTTTTCAGATTTGCTGCAACGACTGCATGCAGCCTTGCATGCGGATGGCAGTCGTTTGCCCGCCATCATTCGCGCGCAATTTCCAGTGGCCTTGGTTGATGAGTTTCAAGACACTGATCCTTGGCAATACGAATCCTTGTCTTGTATCTACGGCGCCAACTCATCGCCGGAACAAGATCACGCGCAATCACTGACGCCCAGCGCGTTCTTGATGATTGGTGATCCAAAGCAAGCCATCTACAGCTTCCGCGGTGCAGACCTGCCAACCTATTTGAACGCACGTCATGCCGCTGAATCAATTTGGACTTTGACGGAAAATTTCCGTTCCAGCCAAGAAGTGGTCCATGCGGTCAATCATCTCTTTGTTCAAGCACAAGCGCCATTTGGAGAAGTGCCCTTTGAACAGGTGCAAACGCCTACACCGGCCAAAGCCACAAGCCTGCTCTTTCCAAATGGGCAAAAAGTACCCGCGCTGACGGTGTGGCACCTACACGCAGACAAACCCCTCAGTGGCACCCAGTATGGCGACGCCATGGCGCACATTTGCGCCACCCAAATGGTCAGCTTGCTGAACCAACGCGTTGCGCAACCTGGTCACATGGCCGTGTTGGTACGAGACGGCAATGAGGCCAAAAAAATTCGACAAGCCCTCGCTCAACGCGGTGTTCGCAGCGTCTACTTGTCCGACCGCGACAGTGTTTATGCCACCCGCGAAGCGCTTGACCTCGCTTGCATCTTAGAAGCTGTTTTGCAGGCGCGCAATGCCAAGCTGCTGCGCGCCGCTTTGACCACGCGCACTTTGTGTTTAAGCCTGGCTGAAATTGAACAGTCGATCAACGACGAGGCCGCATGGGACATCTGGGTCGAGCGCTTCAATGCTTGGCACACCACGTGGCAGCGTCAAGGCTTTTTGCCCATGCTCTACAAAATGGTGCACGAGCAAGACATCGGCAGGCGCATGCAGGCAGAGGGTGACACCGCCGAGCGGCGCTTGACCAACCTCTTGCATTTGGGTGAGTTGTTGCAGTCTGCCAGCCTCAGTTTGCAAGGTGAGACAGCGTTGTTGCGGTTTTTAACCGACCAATTGGCCAACCCGCAAGCGCAAGGTGAAGCGGCGCAAATGCGCCTTGAAACCGATGCGCAATTGGTACAGGTCATCACCTTTCACAAGGCCAAAGGCTTGCAGTACCCCCTGGTCTTCTTGCCGTTTGTGTCCAACTTCCGAGAGGACAAGGACGAGTCACTTCGCTCCCCTGAAGAGCGCTTGCAAGAAGACATTCGCTTGTTATACGTGGCACTCACCCGGGCCCAGCAAGCCATGTGGATGGGCGTTGCCAAGCGCAAGGACGATTTCAAAGCCAAAGAAGCACAAGCGCAAAGTGCCCTGAGCGTTTTGTTGAGGCGCACATCGGTCGATGACTTGCAAGAGAAATTGCAAAACTGGGCTGCCTGCGAAGACATCGACGTGGTGTCTGCGCCTGAGGCCAACGACCATTTCTATGAGTCACCTCAAATCACGCAAGAAGAAGCGCCAACGCCAGCCAGACAACCGACACGCACCTTGCCCCGCTCGGGATGGACCGCCAGCTTCAGTGCTTTGACCCGTAATTTGTCCGGCAGCCATGCGCTGTCCTTGGGTTCGGACTCTGACTCGGGCTTGGCGCGGGAGGCGCGTTGGTTAGATTCGCAAATCGACAACCCGGTTGCAAAACCCGACGACCTGAATCCTGAAGAAACCACGGCCAACACCATCGCCTCACAGCCTTTGTACAACGCGTTTCCTGCAGGCAGTGCCTACGGCACTTTGCTGCACGACATCTTTGAATGGCAACTCAAAGAGAGTTGGCCATTGTTGCAGGAAGCGCACGCCATTTCTGCAGAAACCAACATCCGCTGGCAGCGCTGGTGGCAAACCCAAGCCGACAGCTTGCAACTCAGCCCCGAGCACCAAAACCTCTGCCTGCAACTCATTCGCCAATGCGCCTCCACTCAATTGGAACAATTGGGGTCAGATCAACATTGTTTCAGTTTGTCCCAACTGAACAGCCTCAACGCGTGGCCCGAAATGGGTTTCACATTCAAAACACATGGTGTGTCAACACAGCAAATTGACCATCTCATCAGCCAAGCGGTGCATCCAGGCCAAGCGCGTCCCAGCTTGCAAGCGCAACAACTGAATGGTTTGTTGACAGGCTTCATGGACATTGTGTTGGAACATCAAGGTCGCTATTACGTGCTCGATTACAAATCGAACAAGCTACCCCTTTACACACAAGACAGCATCGAGGCCAGCATGTTGAGCCATCGCTATGAAGTGCAATACACCTTGTACATCTTGGCCGTTCACCGTCTTTTGAAATCGCGCTTGAAACATTACAACTACGAGCAGCACATTGGCGGCGTGCTGTACCTTTACTTGCGCGGCATCGACCAAGTGGGGCAGGGGGTGTATTTCAACAAACCACCCCTTGCGCTGATTGAAGCCCTCGATGACGCTTTCAAAGCGGTGCCATCTGCTGTTGCCGTGGAGGGTGTCGCATGAGCTTGCAACTTTCCACTCTGCCAAAGTTCAATGTGCCTCAACCCTTAGCCGCTCCAGCCGGTTCGGCCACTTCAGTCACTTGGCCGTGGACGCCTTTGGATGTGGCCTGGTTGAAATTTTTGAATTCGCATCAAGCCAGCACCGATCCTTTGCATGATGTGATGGCGCTGTTGGTCAGTTACCAAATGGGACGCGGCCACGCCTGCTTAGACTTGGCTTTTTTATGGCAAGACCCGTCGCATTTGCTCGACTGGTCGGATGCGCAAGTGAAAGCCTTAAAGCAGCAAAGCACGCATGCAAAAGAGGCACCCGCAGACTTGTTTTCTGAGACCGTGAACCCATGGGCCGAGGCCGCCAAATCCATGCCATGGGCAATGGGTGATCATTCGCCCATGGTCTTGTCCAAGCAGGCGGACGGTCAGCCTCGACGCGTTTATTTAAGGCGTGCATGGCAAGCAGAGCAAAGCATTCAAGCCGCCATTCAAGTGCGCCTGGCCACTCAGTTCGAAGTACCCCAAGATACTGAAGAAAAACTCAAGGCTTTGTTTGGTGATGAAGCGCAAGCCACAGATTGGCAGCGCGTTGCATGTGCCAAGGCTTTGCGCGCTGGCATCACCCTCATCACGGGCGGCCCTGGCACCGGCAAGACCACCACCGTGGTTCGCCTCTTGGCATTGCTGCAAGGTGCGGCGAAAGATCAACAGCAAACTTTGCGCATTCATTTGGCCGCCCCCACAGGCAAGGCTGCAAGCCGTTTGAGTGCATCGATTCAATCGGCTTTGGCCAGTTTGCCAGAGGGCTGGGCAGAGGGCATTCCTTCCCAAGCGGTCACCTTGCACCAACTGTTGCAATACAACCCAGATGCTGCAGCTAGAAAAGCCCCCATCTTGGCCACTGACTTGGTGGTGGTCGATGAAGCGTCCATGATTGATTTGGAACTGATGGCCCGCTTGATGGCGTGTGTGCCTGCACATGCACGATTGGTTTTGTTGGGTGACAAAGACCAATTGGCCTCGGTCGAAGCAGGTGCTGTGTGGTCGCAATTGTGCGAAGGTGCAGTGCAGTCGGATGAGCAAACACAAGCGCACAACAACACCGCCTACACATTGACTGAACAAACCGCTGTGCTGCATGTCAGTCGGCGCTTTGATGCTAACAGTGCCATCGGTCAATGGGCCAAGCTGATCAATGAAGGTCAGCACGAAGCGCTCAAAGAACAATGGCAGGCATTGCCCATCACCGGTCAATCGCCGTCCGATGAATTGACGGAAATTCAGCGCTGGCCAGACGCATGGCGCGAAAGATCACAGGGCGCATTGCATCCCGAGGTGGTGAATGCTTTGAAGTTGGGCTGGACGCATTGGTTGTCTGAGTTAAAGCCGCTTCTTCAAACAGGCGCAGTGTGCGACAACGCGCAAGCTTTGAAATTGATCAACAGTTTTTCGGAATTTCAGGTGCTGTGTGCTCTGAGACAAGGCGCCTGGGGCGTGCAAGCCTTGAACGATCGCATTGCAGTGGCTTTGGGCCTGAGTGCCAATCGTGACAAGAGCTTTCAGCCGCAGACTTCGAAAGATAACTGGTTCGTTGGCCGACCCATCATGGTCACGCGCAACGACTATCACTTGAACCTCATGAACGGTGATGTAGGTCAATGTTTGCCAACCGCAAACGGATTGCGCGTGGCATTCCCAGATGGCGAAGGTGGCGTGCGTTGGGTTCTGCCTTCGCGCCTGGATGCGGTAGAAACCGTGTGGGCCATGACCGTTCACAAATCACAGGGCTCTGAATACGACCATGTGCTGATGGTGCTGCCTGATCGCGATGCGCCTGTATTGACATGCGAGTTGCTGTACACCGGCGTGACCCGTGCCAAAACCCAGCTCACTTGGTGGGCTCCGAATCCCGCTGTCTTGTTCAACGCTGTGCGCCAACGGGTCACCCGAAGTGGCGGTTTGGCCGATGGCTTGTTTCATCCGGCAAAATAAGACCTTTTACAGATCCAGTGAGTTCGCGATGAATTTTGATGATATGGCCGATCAGCTCTCGGCGCACCCCGACTTCAAAGTCAAGCGACGCTTGGTGCCCATTTTGGATTTTGGCCCTGGTACGGGTGGTCCCACCCAACGCGTGTTGATCTTGGACACCGAGACAACGGGCCTTGATTGGCGAGCAGAAAGCATCATTGAGTTGGCCATGCTGGCTGTGGACGTGGACATGCAAACCGGCAAACCCGTGGGTGAGGTTGAAGTCTATGAAGACTTCGAAGACCCAGGTCGTCCTATTCCCCCCGAGATTGTCAAGCTCACGGGCATCACGGCGCAAGACGTGAAGGGTCAAAGATTGAATGAAGAAAAAATCAAAGACATGGTGGAGCGTGCTGACCTGATCGTGGCGCACAACGCTGGCTTTGATCGCCCCTTCGTTGAAAATCGTCTTGAAGTGTTTGAACACAAGGCTTGGGCCTGTTCGTTCCAAGGCATCGATTGGAAAGCCCAAGGCTTGGGCTCCGCTAAATTAGAGTTTTTGTGCAGCGAGTTGGGTTGGTTCTACGACGCCCACCGTGCACAGGTAGACTGCCATGCCTTGCTGCGTGTCTTGTCAACGCCTTTGAAATCAGACAAACCAGAAGGTGCTGTCACGGGTCTCTTGCAACTCTTCAAGGCGTCCCAAAACGCTCGCACTGTGGTCAAAGCCTTCGGCTCCCCCTTTGAAACCAAAGACAAGCTCAAATCCCGCGGCTACCGCTGGGACGCAGAAGCCAGAGTTTGGTACACCGCTGTGAAATCAGCAGACGCTTTGGATGCCGAAGCCGAATGGCTTAAAGCGGAGGTTTATGGGGGCAGGGCAGCCCGAATTGGGCTTGAAACGCAAGACGCGCGGGTCCAGTTTTCCAGTCGAAGTGGCAAATCAGGTGACCGCATCCTGTAATTTGAAAGATTTCGAGCGCTCTGAGGGCGGCGCAGGGCGCCAAAGACTGGGATAATCGCGGGTTCGGGAATTTATCTTTTCCATTCCGGAAAATGCACATTCCCCTCCCTTTTGAAGAGCATCCCAGCCATGGCCCAATACGTTTTTTCCATGAACCGCGTCGGCAAGATCGTGCCGCCGAAGCGTCAAATTCTCAAAGACATTTCCCTCAGCTTCTTCCCTGGCGCCAAAATTGGTGTGCTCGGCTTGAACGGTTCCGGCAAGTCCACCTTGCTGAAAATCATGGCCGGCATCGACAAGGAAATTGAAGGCGAAGCCATTCCCATGGCCGGACTCAAAATTGGGTATCTGCCCCAAGAGCCCCAAATGGACCCCAACGAAACCGTGCGCGAAGCGGTTGAAGGCGGCATGGGCGAAGTGAAAGCGGCGCAGGCTCGACTCGAAGAAGTCTATGCAGCCTACGCTGAAGAAGACGCCGACTTCGATGCGCTCGCCGCCGAGCAAGCTAAGTTGGAAGCCATCATTTCCACAGCGGGCGATGCGTCCGATCACCAACTCGAAATTGCAGCTGACGCTTTGCGTTTGCCCCCGTGGGATGCCGTCATTGGCAAACTCTCTGGTGGTGAAAAACGCCGCGTCGCTTTGTGCCGCTTGTTGCTCAGCCGCCCCGACATGTTGCTGCTGGACGAACCCACCAACCACTTGGACGCAGAAAGTGTCGATTGGCTTGAGTTGTTCTTGCAACGCTTCCCCGGCACCGTGGTGGCCATTACCCACGACCGTTACTTCCTAGACAACGCGGCCGAATGGATTTTGGAATTGGACCGTGGTCACGGCATTCCTTACAAAGGCAACTACTCCACTTGGTTGGAGCAAAAAGAAGCCCGCTTGGAGCAAGAACAGCGCACCGAAGACGCTCGCACCAAGGCCATGAAAAAGGAATTGGAATGGGCACGTTCCAACCCCAAAGGTCGCCAGGCCAAGAGCAAGGCCCGTTTGGCACGCTTCGAGGAATTGAGCGATTACGACTACCAAAAGCGCAATGAAACACAGGAAATTTTCATTCCGGTGGCTGAGCGTTTGGGCAATGAAGTGTTCGAATTCACCAACGTCAGCAAGTCCTTCGGCGACCGTTTGCTGATCGACAACCTCAGCTTCAAAGTACCCGCTGGCGCCATCGTCGGCATCATCGGCCCTAACGGTGCCGGTAAATCAACTTTGTTCAAACTGATTGCTGGCAAAGAGCAACCAGACAGTGGCACGATCAAGGTTGGTCAGACCGTCAAGATGGCCTTCGTTGACCAAAACCGGGACGACTTGTCCAACGAAAAAACCGTTTGGGAAGATGTGTCCGGTGGCCTCGACATCATCACTGTCGGCAAATTCCAAATGCCAAGCCGTGCCTATTGCGGCCGCTTCAACTTCAATGGTGGCGACCAACAAAAGAAAGTCGGCATGCTGTCGGGTGGTGAGCGCGGTCGTTTGCACTTGGCCAAAACACTGATCGAAGGCGGCAACGTGTTGCTGCTGGACGAACCCTCCAACGACTTGGACGTGGAAACATTGCGCGCCTTGGAAGATGCCTTGCTGGAGTTTGCAGGCTCGGTCATGGTCATCAGCCACGATCGTTGGTTCCTTGACCGCATTGCGACCCACATCTTGGCCGCCGAAGGCGACAGCCAGTGGGTGTTCTTTGACGGCAACTACCAAGAGTACGAAGCCGACAAGAAAAAACGTTTGGGCGAAGAGGGCGCCAAGCCCAAGCGCGTGCGTTTCAAGGCCTTGAAGTAATTCTTTGGCTGCAAAATTTATGCGCGGAGCTGTGCCATGAAACCCATGCGCCTTGAAGACATTCTCTTCAGCCAAGGTTTCGGCACTCGCCGCGTTTGCGCAGGCTTGGTGCAGCAGGGCTACGTCAGCGTCAATGGCGAGGTGCAAGAAGACCCCGGCGCTTTCTTCGACCCCGAAAACCTCAAGTTCAAAGTGCAGGGCACCGAGTGGCCGTACTTTGACCGTGCCTACCTCATGCTGCACAAGCCCACAGGCACTGAGTGTTCGCAAAAGCCATCCACATGGCCCAGCATTTACACCTTGCTGCCTTCGCCCTTAAGAACGCGTCCCCAAAAGGCCGCTGTGCAAGGCGTGCAAGCAGTGGGCCGCCTAGACCAAGACACCACGGGCTTGTTATTGCTGACCGATGACGGCAAGTTCATTCACCGCATGAGCTCGCCCAAGCACCACATGTCCAAGGTGTACGAGGTGACTACCAAGCACGAGATCACCTACAGCCAAGTTGAAAAATTGTTGGCCGGCGTGGTGTTGGACGACAGTCCCAAACCCGTCAAAGCCGCGGCTTGCGAAAAAGTGTCAGACACACATTTGAGGCTCACGCTCACCGAAGGCAAGTACCACCAAGTTAAACGCATGCTGGCGGCAGTAGGCAATCGGGTTGAAGGTTTGCACCGCAGTGCCATCGGCAATTTGCAATTGCCTGAAGATTTGGCGGCAGGTCAGTGGCGTTGGATTTTGCCCAGCGAACTTGAGAAATATTTCAAAGCCTGAAGCACTCGCTGGGGTTGGTCTTTGTGCGGACTGTGGCCACACTGGGACAACTTGACCACTTGGGTATGTGGCACCTGCTCAGCAATCTCATCAATCTGCGCCATGGTGCCGTAAGCATCGTCCATGCCCTGGATGGCCAACAAGGGGGCTTGAATGTGGTGCAGCAAAGGGCGAATGTCGAAGCTTCTAAATTCTTCACTCAGCCACACATCGTTCCATTGCCAAAACGCCACATCGACATCTTTGTGAAACGCCGCAAGCCTCGGCTTTAATTTGTCATAGTTGTCTCGGGCTTGAGAAATGGCCTGAATGGAAATGTCTTCCACCATCACATGCGGCGCCATGACAACGCAAGAAGCCACCTCAAATTGACTGGCATGAATCAAGGCGATGGTGCCGCCATCTGAGTGACCGATCAGCAGGGGGCTTTGAATGTTCAAGGCTGCCAGCAAAGCGGGCAAAACCACCTGTGCTTCATGGTGCATGTAGTCGGCACGAAGGCGCCCAGCGCCGCGCACATCCGGGATGCCCTCGGACTGACCATAACCTCTGCGTGAATAAACCCACCCCTCGCAATCTAAGCTTTCGCAAACTTTTTGGGGCCAATCTTTCCACAAGGCCACACTGCCCAGACCTTCGTGCAAAAAGACACAGCTGGGTTTGGGCGAGAGCGTGTTCGAGGCTTGCGCGCGAGGAATGTGGAGAACCTCTAATTCAAGACCTTTGACGGCGATCAAAGTAGGTGACGTCATGCGCACATTTTGACATCAGAATGTCCTTAATTTGTCAAAGTTAGAGGCCATGCCCCAACGCGCTGTTGCAATACCCCAGTACACTTGAGGGATGATATTTCGCGCACTGACACTCTCACTAGGCTTGGCCACTTTCAGCATCGCTTCTGCCATGTCCGCAACGCCGCAGCCAGCACCTGCCGCTCCCGCAGTTCAAGCGCCAGCGCCCATTTTTGTTTTGAATTCGCTGGATGGCAACGTCAGTGTGATTGACCCCGTCACTTGGACAGAAACCAAACGCATTCCAACAGGCAAAGAGCCCCATCATTTGTACCTCACGCCCGACGAAAAATCGGTCATTGTGGCCAACGCACTGTCCGACTCGCTCACTTTTATCGATCCACGCACAGCAGAAGTTCAGCGCGTGGTGTCAGGCATTTTGGATCCCTACCAGTTGCGTTTCTCGCCTGACATGAAATGGTTTGTGACGGTGGCCAACCGCCTCAACCACCTTGACATTTACAAGTGGGATGGCCAAACGCCCACCTTGGTCAAGCGCATATCTTCCTCCAAAACACCCAGCCACCTTTGGATAGACAGCAAGAGCACCACGGTGTGGGCCACCATGCAAGACAGCAATGAGTTGGTGGCAGTAGATCTTGCGACGCAAGCGATCAAGTGGCGCGTCAAAACTGGCACCATGCCCGCCGATGTGTTCGGCACCCCCGACGACAAGCACTTGTTGATCGGTTTGACGGGCGGCGATGGGGTGGAGGTTTATGACGTTTCGAACGGTCCTGCACAAAAAATCAAAAAAATCACAACAGGCAAGGGCGCGCATGCATTCCGTGCCATTGGTGACAAACAACACGTGCTGGTCAGCAACCGAGTGGCCAACACCATCAGCAAAATTGATTACAAAAACTTCACCGTGGTGGACCAATACCCCGGCCCAACCGGTCCTGATTGCATGGACATCACGGCCGATGGCAAAACCATTTTGTTGGCATCACGTTGGGCGCAAAAACTGAGTGTCATCGACATGAGCACGCGCAAAGTGGTTCGACAAATCAAAGTGGGCAAGTCGCCGCATGGTGTGTGGACCTTAGACCATGCGCCTCGTCAGTAAGCTCGGCAAGAAGTGCTTGGGCTGGGGCTTGTTGGCCTCAGTCCTCACAAGTTCTGCTTGGGCCCTGAATGGTGTGCCCACCACGCCGCAGTGCAAAAAGCCGGTGTACCTGACCTTTGACACGGGCCACATGGGCGTCGCGCCCCTGATCTCACAAGTGTTACAAAAGCACCAAGTGCCCGTGACCTATTTTGCGGCGCATGAAAAAACGCAAGAGGGCGACGGCACCTTGGGCCAGTACTGGGCCCCTTGGTGGAAAGCGCAAGCTGCCAATGGCCACGACTTTGCAAGCCACACTTATGACCATGCCTATTGGCGTGCCGACATCGACGCGCAACATTTCAAAATTCGGCCTAGCGCAGGTGAGCAGAATGGCCAAAATTTAAACTGGCACGCAGCGGATTACTGTGCCAATTTGAAGAAAGCCAGTGATCGTTTGGAAGTCATGACGGGGCGCAAGGCCTTGCCTTTGTTTCGCGCGCCCGGTGGCAAAACATCGCCCGCTTTGTTGCAGGCGGCCAAAGATTGCGGCTACACCCATGTCGGGTGGTCGCCTGCAGGATTTTTAGGGGACGAGCTTTCGAGTCAAACACATCCCAACCCAAAGCTTTTGGCAAGTGCCCTGAAGAACATCCGCAGTGGGGATATTTTGATGGCGCATTTGGGCATCTGGTCGCGTCAAGACCCGTGGGCACCTGCCGTGCTGGAGCCTCTGGTCTTAGGCTTGAAAGAAAAGGGTTTTTGCTTTGCCAGCTTGCGTCAGCACCCGCAATATTCGAAACTCTTGGCTGATGTGCCTCACTGAAACTCCTTAGGCTGAACGCTTCAACATGCTTTCCAATGTTGTCAATTTTTTCACGGAAGCGTTTGCTAATTTGCAAACCTTGCTGTTTGAAAATGTGGTGCTACCCATCGCCTTTAATGGCGGTGCCGGCAACCTGCTCGATGTGGCTTTTGAAGGCACGGGCTGGTTGTTGGTGGGCTTGATTCAAATTGCGATCATGGTGTGCCTGATTGCACCTTTGGAAAGATGGCGTCCTATCGAACAGCAGCCTGATGCAGCAGCCGTGCGTGTAGATGTCATTTACACCTTGGTCCAGCGTTTGGGCTTGTTCAAGTTGTTCATGTTTTTCACGTTTGAAAATGCCATTGAAACAGGCTTTGGCTTGCTTCGGGTTGAAGGTTTTCCCACTTTGAACATCGATGCCATCTGGCCAGGTGTCACCGATCAGGCTGCCGTGAGTTTTGTGCTGTACTTGATTGTTTTTGATTTGGTGCACTACCTGATTCACCGCGGTCAGCACCAGTTCAACCGCTGGTGGGCTTTGCACTCGCTGCACCATTCGCAGCGCCACATGACGCTGTGGACGGACAATCGAAATCACCTGCTCGATGATGTGATCACAGCCATGCTGCTGTCTATCGTGGCCAAGTTGATTGGCGTCGGCCCTGGCCAGTTTGTAGCTTTGGTGGCAGTCAGTCAGTTGTGGGAGAACTTGCAGCACGCTAATTTCAAATGCAGTTTTGGTTGGCTGGGCGATCGCTTGTTGATCAGTCCGCGTTTTCACCGACTGCATCACAGCATTGGCATTGGGCACGAGTCAGCAGGACGAAAAACTTTGGGTGGCCACAATTTTGGGGTTCTCTTTCCTTGGTGGGACATGCTATTTAAAACCGCTGATTTTTCCGATCGCTACGACCCCACGGGCGTTCGCGATCAAGTCGAAGAAGGGCGAGACTATGGCCGTGGTTATTGGGCTCAGCAGAAATTAGGTTTGGTTCGCCTTTTTGAGCGGAGGCTAAACGCATGAGGAACATGGCCGATTCTTTTTGGCGTGCTGTTGCTTATTGCTTTCACCCCAAAGTGATCTTCTTGTCGCTGGTCCCTTTGATCTTGATGATGGTCATTGTGATGGGCTTAGGGGCGTTGTACTGGGATGCCGCATTGCAAAGTGTGCGTGTTTGGTTGGATGCCAGCAGCACCTTAGACTGGGCTTGGCTTTGGTTAGAGCGCATGGGCTTGATGAGCCTGAAATCGGTCGTGCCCCCCTTGCTGCTGATTGTGGCTGTCACCCCATTGGTGGTGGTCATGTCTTTGTTGGCCGTCTCCTTCATGATGACACCCGCCTTGGTGAACATGGTGGCCGATCGACGTTTTGCGCAGCTCGAACGCAAGCGCGGCGGATCGATGTTGCAGGGCTTGGCTTGGACTCTTTTGTCTGTGGTGTTGGCCTTGGGTGCTTTGGTTTTGACCTTGCCTCTGTGGTGGTTGCCTCCCATGGCCATGGTGATGCCCGCACTCATCTGGGGTTGGTTGACTTATCGCGTCATGACCTATGACGTGTTGGCCGACCATGCCTCTCGCGCCGAACGCTTAGAGTTGATGCGACGCTATCGTTTTCAGTTACTCGTCATGGGAGTGATCACGGGCCTGATGGGTGCGGCGCCCAGCTTGGTATGGGCCTCAGGCGCCTTGTTTGTGGCTGCCTTTGTGGTCCTCATTCCCATTGCAGTTTGGATTTACACCCTGGTGTTTATTTTTTCAGCACTTTGGTTTGTGCATTTCTTGCTCGATGCGCTCTCACAAGTTCGTGCGGAGCCGCCTGCAACTTGGCGCAAGGATTCAACCCAAGCCGCCGACATCGTCGATGTCGAATCCAAAATATTGAATGCTTGAATGCATTCGCTTTCATTGAACACCACAAGGCTCGCATGACCTCCTTGAATCACACGCCAGTGCAGGCCTCGCAGCCTGCACCTGCCATTGGCCTGATCATCATTGGCGATGAAATTTTGTCAGGCAAACGTGCCGACAAGCACCTTCCCAAGTTCATCGAGTTGCTCACCGAGCGTGGTTTGCAGTTGTCATGGGCAGAGTACGTGGGTGATTCGCCAGAGCGCATCACAGCCGTTTTGGCGCGGGCCTTTGCATCGGGTGATGTGGTGTTTTCATGCGGGGGCATTGGCGCAACACCCGACGACCACACCCGGCAATGTGCCGCCAAAGCTTTGGGCGTGCCACTGGCATTGCAAGCTGAGGCCAAGGCGCTGATATTGGAGCGCGTGCGCGATGTGGCCCTAGAGCAAGGTTTGCCCTATGAGCCTGACCGCGCAGACAACCAGCATCGCTTGAACATGGGCATGTTCCCGCAAGGCGCGCAGATCATTCACAACCCGTACAACAAAATTCCGGGTTTCACATGCCGCGGTGCAGGTCAGGGCATGGTTCATTTTGTGCCGGGCTTCCCCGTCATGGCCTGGCCCATGATGCAAGACAAACTGGACGTCTATTGCCAAAGCTGGGGAGCTGCCCCGAAACGTGCTGAGCGTTCCGTCATTGTGTTTGGTGCCATGGAGGCAACCCTAACCCCCTTGATGGAAGCCATTGAGTTGCAATTTCCAGGTGTCAAAGTCTTCAGTCTGCCAAGCGTGGACCATCCGCAATGGGGAAAACACATTGAACTGGGCGTCAAAGGCGAGGAGAGTCTTTCTGCTGAGGCTTTTGCAGCCTTGAAAACGGGCCTTCAACCCTTCAAAGTTGAGTTTGGCCCCGAAATGGTGCGTTAAGTAGCATTGCACTATAATGGTGCCTAATTGCTTTTGGATGGTGCATGCGTGCGCACTAAAAAATCATGCAAGCGGCTTCGTCATAACCCTGTCCTCGGGGCACAATAGCGCTCTTGGGAATTTGTGGCGTCTTGCCTTTGTTGGCATAAAAACTGCAAGCCCGAAGAACCAATTATCAACATCCATCCTTAGGAGATTCTGATGGCAAAGACCGTCGCAGACGTAATGAAGATGGTGAAGGACAACGAAGTCAAGTTTGTTGACTTCCGCTTCACCGATACCCGTGGCAAAGAACAGCACGTTTCCGTGCCAATTTCTCACTTTGACGAAAGCAAGTTCACTGACGGCCACGCGTTCGACGGTTCTTCTATCGCCGGTTGGAAAGGCATCGAAGCCTCCGACATGTTGTTGATGCCCGATCCCATCACAGCCAACATCGATCCCTTTTTCGAAGAAACAACTTTGATCTTGGGTTGCGACGTGTTGGAACCCGGTGATGGCAAAGCCTACGACCGCGACCCACGTTCTATCGCCAAGCGCGCTGAAGCCTACTTGAAGGCTTCCGGTTTGGGTGACACGGCTTACTTCGGACCCGAGCCAGAATTCTTCTTGTTCGACGACGTCCGTTTCGGCAGCGACATGTCTGGTACGTTCTTCAAGATCGACGACTACGAAGCCCCTTGGAATACAGGCAAGAAAATGGAAGGCGGCAACCGCGGCCACCGTCCAACCGTCAAAGGTGGCTACTTCCCAGTGCCTCCCGTTGACAGCACACAAGACATCCGTGCAGAGATGGTCATGATTCTCGAATCCATGGGCATTCCTGTTGAAGTGTTCCACCACGAAGTGGCTGGCGCAGGTCAAAACGAAATCGGTACACGCTTCAGCACTTTGGTTGAGCGCGCTGACTGGACTCAAACATTGAAGTATGTGGTTTGGAACGTGGCCAATGCCTACGGCAAAACTGCCACTTTCATGCCCAAGCCTTTGGTCGGTGACAACGGTTCCGGCATGCACGTTCACCAGTCCATCTGGAAAGACGGCAAAAACTTGTTCGCTGGCAACGGCTACGCAGGTTTGTCAGACTACGCGCTGTACTACATCGGCGGCATCATCAAGCACGCACGTGCATTGAACGCCATCACAAACCCAACAACAAACAGCTACAAGCGTTTGGTGCCTGGTTTCGAAGCCCCTGTGAAGTTGGCTTACTCTAGCCGCAACCGTTCTGCTTCCATCCGTATTCCTCACGTTGCATCTGACAAAGGTCGCCGCATTGAAGCGCGCTTCCCAGATCCAATGGCCAACCCTTACCTCTGCTTTGCTGCATTGATGATGGCTGGTTTGGACGGCGTGGAAAACAAGATCCACCCAGGCGAAGCTGCTACCAAAGATTTGTACCATTTGCCTCCAGAAGAAGATGCATTGGTGCCAACCGTTTGCCACAGCTTGGACCAAGCCCTCGAGTATTTGGACAAAGACCGTGCCTTCTTGACAAAAGGTGGCGTGTTCACAGACTCCATGCTCGACGCTTACATTGAATTGAAAATGGGTGAAGTCACACGCTTCCGTCAAGCTGTGCACCCCATCGAATACGAGATGTACTACTCACTGTAATTCACAGCGAGTTTGGGCACCTGAGCCCGACCCTCAAAAGGACGGCTCAGGCCGTCCTTTTTTCTTGGCTGATACAAACCGAATGAACAAATACATCTGTCCAGCAATGCAAAGCACAAGCGTGAGGATGTGTCTTGGCACGTTTGTTCTGGTGTCACTGGCATTCAGTGCCACAGCCAATCAAGTGGTTTACAAATGTGGTCAAGAAATCACCAACCAACCCACTGATCCCAAACTGTGTCAACCCTTGAACATATCGCAGCCGACGCAAATTGAAGGCACGCGTGTGCAAACAAGTTCTCACAAAGGAACGGGTACGGCGGTCATGGATGCTTCTGTGGTTCAAACGGGCCCCGCTGCTGATTCGCTTGAACGCAAGGCGCAAGCCCGCACCATCTTGGAGGATGAGTGGCAAAAGTTAAGTGCTCAGTACGCCGAATTGGTGCAGCAGTACAACCGTGGCAAGTCGACGCCGCTGGCTGGCGAAACAATGCATCAGACAAATGACCCGCAGCGTGCCATGGCATTGAAAGCGCAAGTCCAGCGCATGGAGCGAGATCTCCAAGCTTTGCAGCGAGAGCTCAGTCGTTACGGCTTGCAAATGGCAAGCCCTTTGAGTGCTGCAACATCGAAGTGAACCTCTCATGACCCTGCCATCCAAATCACTACCACAAAGCCGATTCCACGCATTTGATTTGCTGGCCACGCCCATTGCTGTTCTCAACAGCAATGGCGCTGTGCTCTTTGTGAATGCTGAATTAGAAGACGTGATGGGCCAATCGCGCAGAAGCTTGGAAGGTGACTCGTTCCTTCAGTTTTTTGCCGACCCACAGCCATTGAAGCATGCCTTGAATGGCGCCAAGGCAAATGAATTTGCAGCCTTGCGATATGACTCCGAGTTGTTGCGCATCAATCCCGAAGAGGCCTTGCCTGTTCACGTGATTGTGGCGCAGTCGGACAATGTGGATGAGGTCATCATTGAATTGCTGCCCATTCAGCAACAAACCCGTCAAGACCGAGAAGAACGCCTGATAGACCAAGCCCAAGCCAACAAAGAGTTGATCCGCAATTTGGCGCATGAAATCAAGAATCCCTTGGGAGGCATTCGAGGCGCAGCGCAGTTGCTTGAAATGGAAATGGAATCCAAAGAACTGACGGAGTACACGCAAGTCATCATCCGAGAGGCCGACCGCTTGCAAACCTTGGTAGACCGTCTGCTAGCGCCCCATCGCCGTCCTCACATGGTGGGGGACGTCAACATCCATGAAGTGTGCGAACGCGTCAGGTCCTTGATCGTTTCTGAGTTTCCAAGAGGCATTCGCGTGGTTCGCGATTACGACACGTCCATTCCTGAGTTCAGAGGCGACAGGGAACAGCTGATCCAGGCTGTTCTGAACATCGCACACAACGCCGCCCAGGCCATGTCCGATCGCATCACCGAGGGTGATGCCCAGCTCATCTTTCGAACACGAATTGCCCGGCAAGTCACCTTTGGCAAGCAAAGGTATCGACTGGCATTGGAATTGCATGTGATTGACAACGGGCCTGGTGTTCCAGACTCGATCAAAGACCGAATTTTCTTTCCGCTCATCACGGGAAGGGAAGGGGGTTCTGGCTTAGGTCTGACATTGGCGCAGACTTTTGTACAGCAGCACCATGGTTTGATTGAGTGTGAAAGCGTTCCAGGTCGAACTGATTTCAAAATTTTGATTCCGTTGCCCTGAGCCGTTTCAGTGCATGCCACATAAAGAAAGTTAAGACCCATGAAGCCTATCTGGATCGTAGACGATGACCAATCTATTCGATTCGTCCTAGAGAAGGCTTTGTTGCGCGAAGGTTTGGCCACACGCAGCTTCACCAACCCGCGCGAGGTCTTGGCCGCGTTGAACACGGATGAAGGCCGCGATGGGCCTCAAGTGTTGGTCAGCGACATCCGCATGCCGGGCGGTTCAGGTTTGGATTTGCTGACAGAAGTGAAGCAACGCCTGCCTGGTTTGCCCGTCATCATCATGACGGCGTTTTCCGACCTGGACAGCGCCGTCTCTGCATTTCAAAGCGGTGCCTTTGAATATTTGCCCAAACCCTTTGATTTGCCCAAAGCCATTGAGTTGATTCGCCGAGCCTTGGAAGAAAGCCAGCGCGAAGAGGTGGCCGAAGAGTTGATGGCATCCACACCTGAAATGTTGGGCCAAGCGCCGGCCATGCAGGATGTGTTTCGCGCCATTGGGCGCTTGTCTCAAAGCAATGTCACCGTCATGATCACCGGCGAGTCGGGCTCTGGCAAAGAGTTGGTGGCGCGTGCACTGCACAAACATTCCCCCCGCGCCAATGGTCCGTTTGTGGCCATCAACACAGCGGCCATTCCCAAAGACTTGTTGGAAAGCGAACTCTTTGGCCATGAGCGAGGTGCCTTCACGGGTGCGCAAACGTCGCGCCGTGGTCGCTTTGAGCAGGCCGAGGGCGGCACACTGTTCTTGGACGAAATTGGCGACATGCCCTTTGATTTGCAAACGCGTTTGCTGCGTGTTTTGTCTGATGGCCATTTTTACCGCGTCGGCGGTCACAGTGCCGTTAAAGCCAATGTGCGGGTCATTGCGGCCACCCACCAAGATCTGGAGCAGCGCGTCAAAGAAGGCGTGTTCCGCGAAGACTTGTTTCACCGTTTGAATGTGATCCGTTTGCGATTGCCCGCTTTGCGTGAGCGACGTGAGGATGTGCACGTGCTCACCAAACATTTCTTGTCGCAAAGCGCGCAGCAGCTGGGTGTAGAACCCAAGCGCATTTCAGATCAAGCTTTGGAAATTTTGAGTCACTTCAATTTCCCAGGCAATGTGCGTCAGCTTGAAAACATCTGCCATTGGCTCACCGTGATGGCCCCAGCGCAGATGATTGAGGCCAAGGATTTACCGCCCGAAGTTTTGTCACCGAGTTCAGACACGCACCCTGTGCTTGCACCCCTTAAGGCAGACGACCATGCTGGTGTCACTGAGGCTGCCGCTGTGGGACAGGCTGCACCTGCCAACGCCTTGGTGAATTTGGGGCCCCATGCAGGTTGGGAGAGTGCGCTGGAAGTGGAGGCACTGCAATTGTTAAGCACCGACCGACAAGATGTTTGGGACGTGTTGACGCGCCGTTTTGAATCCTTGTTGATTCAAGCTGCACTGGCCACCACCCGAGGACGTCGCATTGAGGCGGCTGTCAAATTGGGCATTGGCCGCAACACCATCACACGCAAAATTCAAGAATTGAACATTGAAGGCTAGGGTCTTTCAACTTACTTGGAAGAAACGATGCCACCCGCCGTGTTCACGGCAATGTATTGATTTTCTGCGCGCAGCAGAGTTTTGAGCTCAGCGCTGGTGTTGCTAACTTGGCGTGTCCAGTTGATGCCGTCTGCACTTGTGATGATGGTGCCGTTGGCGCCGACGGCCAAGAATTGATTGGTGGCGGAAAGGGCATTCAAAGAAGCCGTGGTGTTGGCGTTTTGCGCGGTCCATGTGATGGCATCAGCACTGCTGAGTACCGTGCCGTTGGTACCGACCACAATGAACTGATAGGTGGTGGTGCCATTCAGAACACTGGCCAAGGCGCCGACTGCTTTCAAGTCGGCTGTGCTGGCCGATGTTTGTGCTGTCCATGTGGCGCCATCCGTGCTGGTGAGAATGGTGCCTGCAGCGCCAACGGCCACCCAGGTGCCAGAAGCGGTGTAGGCTACGCCCAGCAAATGCGCCGTGCTTGGCACACTGGTGGCCACAGTCCAAGTGATGGCATCTTTGCTGGTGATGATGGTGCCGTTGTCACCCACAGCCACAGCCAAGCTGCCGTTGATGGCCATGGCATTCAAATTTTGGGTGGTGATGCTGGCCGCTTGAGTCCATGTTTTGGTGTCGCTGCTGTAAATCACTTTGCCAGCAGCACCTGCGGCCACAAACTTGGCAAACCCAAATTCAGCTGCGTTCAAATCGGAGGTGACCACGGGTGTGAGTGCCGTCCAGGTGTCGATGCTGGTGGCTGTATAGAGACGCCCACCATTGCCGACAGCCAAGTAGGCCAGCTTGGTGGTGTTGGTGGCGGTTTCAACATAACTGCCATAAGTCATGCCCGTCTTGGTGCCTGTGTTGAGGTTGGTACCCGCCGTCCAAGTGGTGCCCGCTAAGCGCGGTGTTGCCGTGACTGTGGGAGTGGCAGCGCCTCCAGGTCCGCTGTTGATGCGACCTGTCATGAAAAACGAGTAGGGGGTACCGTTCGTCAGACCTGTCACGACGAATGGTGATGTCACTTTAAGGCGATAGGTAGACCCCGTGGTGGCCAACCAAGTGCTCAGGGACAGGTTGGGGTTGTTGGGGGCCGCAAAAATCCAATACTCCACACCTGGCGTTTCTTTCCAGCTCACGGTCACTTGACTGTCACCAGGAACGACGCTGATGCCGCCTTCGGGTGGGGGTGGTGTGGTCGAGCTGGAGGACCCACCACAGGCCGCTACCAAGACGGCAGAGACCAAGGCCAGCAAAAATGCGCGAATTGAATGCAAAGACATGAATATTTCCTGTGCGGAAGCGTTAGACCCCAAATTCTAAGTGACAGGACTGGGGATAGTGCCAATGCCCGAGTTTAGGGCTTCGGGCATACTGTTTTCAAGTTCAACGTTGAAGGATTTCACATGGATCGTCGGAATTTTTTCCAAGGCTCAGCATTGATGTCAACCGGTGCACTTTTGGGTTGCGCCACCCCCGGCATTGCGCAGCAAAAAGTCAAAACCCCCTTTGATGTGCCACAGGTTTACATTCCGGTGGTGGGGTCTGATGAAATGTTCCCTGTTCGCCGCATTTACTGCATTGGTCGCAACTATGCGGCACATGCCCGCGAAATGGGTTCGGATCCCACACGCGAGCCACCCTTCTTCTTTCAAAAACCCACCGATGCCATTCAGTATGTGGCCGCGGGCACAGTGGCCAACCACCCCTATCCCCCTTTGACCAAAAACTACCACTACGAAGCCGAATTGGTGGCTGCATTGGGCAAAGGTGGTCGCAACATTCCCGTTGCAAAAGCTTTAGACCTGGTTTGGGGATACACCCTGGGACTTGACATGACTCGCCGCGATTTGCAGCGCGCCATGGGCGACGAAAAGAAGCCCTGGGAAATTGGCAAAAGTTTTGACATGTCAGCGCCTATCGGGGCATTGCACAAACTGGCCAGCATTGGTCATTTCACAGAAGGCAACATTTGGTTGAAAGTCAATGGCCAAGTCAAACAAAACTCCAATTTGAAAAACATGATTTGGTCCGTTGCAGAACAAATCAGCAAATTGTCTGAAGCCTTTGAACTTTTCCCTGGCGACATCATTTACTCAGGCACGCCTGAGAATGTCGGGCCTGTGGTGCGCGGTGATGTGATTGAAATGCACATTGATCGTTTGCCCAATTTGAGCGTGAAGATTGTTTAACGCTGTCGAAAGAACACCATGAATTTTCCCATTGCTTCGATCTTGATTGCAGGTGCCATGCCCTGGGTTTGCGCGGGTATCGCCAAAGCAGGCAAGCGAAGTTACGACAACCACAACCCACGCGAATGGTTGTCTCAACAAACCGGTTACCGTGCTCGCGCCAATGCAGCACAAGCCAATTGTTTTGAGGCCTTTCCGCTTTACGCGGTCAGCATTTTGATGGCGATGTACGTCGATGTGGCGCCCGAGCAAATTGAGTTGTGTGCTGGCATCTTCATTGCGGCGCGAGTTGCCTACATCGCTTGTTATTTAAGCGATCAAGACAAATTGCGGTCTTTGGCTTGGCTGGTGGGTGTTGCCAGTACGGTGACCTTGCTGGTTGCCAGCATGATCGACTGATTGATCGTTCATTTGCTCCAGGTGTCTTTCAAACCCGTGCAGCGATTGAAGACCAGCTTGCCCTGGGTGTGGTCGATTCTGTCGGCCACAAAGTAGCCATGACGCTCAAACTGAAATTTGGCATCGGCTTGGCTGTTGGCCAATGAAGGCTCCACATACGCAGTGATCACTTTGAGGCTGTCGGGGTTCAAGCTGGCCAAAAAGTCTTTGCCGCCCGCATCGGGGTTGGCTTCTGTAAACAGGCGATCGTACAAACGAACTTCTGCTGAAGCCGCATCGGCTTGCGCCACCCAAGTGATCACACCTTTGACCTTGACACTGTCTGAACCCGGTGTGCCGCTCTTGGTGTCGGGGATGAGCTGAGCCAACACTTCGGTGACATGACCGTTGGCATCTTTGTTGGCGCCAGTGCACTCAATCACGTGACCGTATTTCAGGCGCACTTTGTTACCAGGGAACAGGCGGAAGAAACCTTTGGGCGGCGTTTCTTCATAGTCTGAGCGCTCAATCCAAAGTGATTTGCCAAATTTGAAATGACGCTGTCCCAATTCGGGGTGATGCGGATGCACAGGGGCGTGGCAGTCGTCTAAAGCTCCCGCACCCATCAGTTCATCCCAATTGGTGATGGTGAGGGCAATGGGGTCAAGGACGGCCATGGCGCGCGCTGCTTTGGGGTCAAGGTCGTCGCGCAGGCAGCCTTCGAGTGTGCTGTAGTCAATCCAAGAGTCGCTCTTGGTGACGCCAATGCGCTCAGCAAACAACTGCAAACTTTCGGGTGTGTAACCACGACGGCGCAAACCAACGATGGTGGGCATGCGGGGGTCGTCCCAGCCATTGACCTTGCCTTCGTTGACCAGCTGTGCCAATTTGCGTTTGCTGGTGATGACGTAGGTGAGGTTCAGGCGTGCAAATTCGTATTGCTTGGGATTGGGTTGTGCAAGCAAAGCTGGCAGGCTTGCGCCATCGGCCAGTGTGTGCGACTCACTCAAGCGCGCCAAAAGCCAATCGTAGAAGGGGCGTTGATCTTCAAACTCCAGCGTGCAAATGCTGTGTGTGATTTGCTCAAGGGCATCTTCAATAGGATGCGCAAAGGTGTACATCGGATAGATGCACCAGGTGTCACCTGTGTTGTGGTGCGTGGCCCTGCGAATGCGGTAGATGGCCGGATCGCGCATGTTGATGTTAGGGGAGGCCATGTCAATCTTGGCGCGCAGCACGGCTGCACCATCTGCCAATTGACCATCGCGCATTTCACGGAAACGCAACAGATTGTCTTCGCGGGTGCGCGCACGGAAGGGGCTGTCTTTGCCGGGTGTGTTGAAGTCACCGCGGTTCAGGCGCATGTCTTCTGCAGATTGTTCATCAACATAAGCCAAGCCTGCTTGAATCAAGAATTCGGCCGCGCGGTACATGAAGTCAAAGTAGTCGCTGGCTTGGTACAAGTGAGAGGTGCCATGGGCATCCCAATCGAAGCCCAACCACTTCACGGCATCCAAGATGGAATTGACGTACTCGGTGTCTTCTTTTTCTGGATTGGTGTCGTCAAAGCGCATGTGGCAGACGCCGCCGTAATCACGCGCCAAACCAAAATTCAAGCAGATGCTTTTGGCGTGACCCACGTGCAAGTAGCCATTGGGTTCGGGCGGAAAGCGGGTGCGAATTTTGGCGGGATCGGGTGTGCCTTTGGCGTGGTGCGCAGCGTCACCAGGGGAACCGGCCCATTGGCGCTGAGCATAGGTGCCTTGGGCCAGATCGGCTTCGATGATCTGGCGCAAAAAGTTACTGACCTTGTGGCCGTCGGTGGGGGCGTCTGTCGCTTTGACTTTGTCGTTGGCTGTGCTCATCCCTCGATTTTAGAGGCAGACAGAGGGTGCCGGGCCCTTGAAGAGCGATAATTCAGGCATATCGAAGGAGTACCTGTGGATTCAATGTTGCTGGCCAAAGCCGCGGTCATGGGCGTGGTAGAGGGCTTGACCGAATTTTTGCCCATTTCATCAACGGGCCATTTGATTTTGGCGGGTGCGTTGCTAGGGTTTGACGACGACAAGGCCAAGGTCTTTGACATCGCCATTCAGACGGGTGCCATCTTTGCCGTCATCTTGGTGTACTGGGAAAAGATTCGCAGCACGCTCAAAGCTCTGCGCTACCAAGTTGAAGCGCAGCGTTTTGTCTTGAATGTGTTCATTGGATTTCTGCCGGCTGTGATCTTGGGCTTGCTCTTTGGCAAACTCATCAAGGCACATTTGTTCACACCTTGGGTGGTGGCCACCACCTTCATTGTGGGCGGCTTCATCATTTTGTGGGCTGAAAGAAGACCACCCTCTAGTGTGCGGATTCGGGCGGTTGAAGACATGCGCGGCCGTGACGCCCTGATGGTGGGCTTGGTGCAGTGCTTGGCCATGGTGCCAGGCACCAGCCGCAGTGGTGCCACCATCATTGGCGGCATGTTGTTGGGCTTGTCGCGCAAGGCGGCCACCGACTTTTCCTTTTTCTTGGCAATTCCCACCCTCATCGGTGCGGGTGTCTACAGCCTTTACAAAGAGCGTGCGCTTTTGTCGATGGAAGACATCCCCTTGTTCGCAACAGGCTTGGTGGTGTCCTTCATCAGTGCTTGGATTTGCGTGCGTTGGCTTTTGAAATACATCGCCAGCCACAGCTTTGAAATCTTTGCGTGGTACCGCATCGCCTTTGGCTTGGTGGTGCTAGGCACAGCGTGGACAGGTGTGGTGACTTGGGCACCGTGATGCACACAGCTTGATGAAGGTTTTAGCGCGGTTCTGCGCCCATGTTGCGCAATGAAGCCTCAACAGCTGCAGCGCTGGCAATGGGTTTTTCCATCGGGAAAAGATGGGAGCCATCCAGCCACATCACACGACCCTTGGAAATTTTGTGCGTCATGTCTGTGCCCACCACTTTCATTTCGCGTGAATGCGTACCGCCAATGAAGGCCACAGGGCATTTGACCGGATGACGCTTGAGCATGGACGTTAAATTGTGGGGCAGGGTGTTGTAGATCTGCGTCTCAATGTCACGGTCAAAGCTCAACACGCGTTGACCGTTTTCTTCGCGGGTGCCATGGTTGGCATAGTCTTGCAGCACATCCGGATGCCAATGGGAGAAGGCGCGCTTGTGTTGAAAATGCGCTAACACGTCTGCCACACTGGGCCAGTGTTGTCGGCGAGTTTTGCTGATACGCCCTGGACTGACCGAGCCAATCCAATTGGTTTTCTTGGCAAATTTCAGCGCACTGGCTTTCCAACCCGACACGACAGGCGAGTCCAATAGCAAAACGCCCGCAGCCAATTCAGGGTGAAGTGAAGCGCACATCAAGCTGAGCATGCCGCCCAATGAATGACCCACCAAGAAGGGCTTTTCACCCGACTGCGCTTTCACTTGGCTAGCAAAATCGGCCAACTCTTGAACCAAATGCGGCCAGTTGCTGGTGACAGGGTACTGGGGGTTGTGCCCTAATTTGTCGATGGCACTGATGTGAAAGCCGCGTCGCTTTAAGTCTTGAAGCAAAACTCGGTAAGTGCTGGCAGGAAAACTGTTGCCATGTGAAAAAACAATGGAAGCCATTAGATGAGTTTTTCTTCAGGCGTCGAAATTTTCTTCAAAGGCGCATTTTTGCTGGAAGTTTTGAGAGGGATGGTGGTGGCCTCGCCGTTCCAGACGGGGTCTTCAAGGCTGTCAAACATGGCTCTGAGTTTTGAGCCCCAGTTGTCGCGCAACATGTTGAAGTAGGGGTTGTGATCGTCAATGCACACAACGCGGTCGCTTTGCAATTTGTCCACTTCATAAACCACCATGTCGAGCGGTAGACCCACCGACAAGTTGGACTTTAATGTGGAGTCCATTGACACCAGTGCGCATTTGGCAGCTTCGTCCAAAGGTGTGTCTGGTGTGATGACGCGGTCAAGCACGGGTTTGCCATATTTGGATTCGCCAATTTGGAAATAAGGCGTTTCTGCCGTAGCTTCAATGAAATTACCAGGCGAGTAAACCTGGAACAGGCGCATGCCTTCACCCGCAATTTGGCCGCCAAAAATCATGGACACATTGAAGTCAACGCCGCCAGCTTTCAGTGCAGCTGCATCGCGTTCATGCACGTGTCGAACTGCTGCGCCCAATACACGCGCAGCGTCAAACATGCTTTTGGCATTCCAAATGGTGATGGGTTCAGCATCAGGATGATCGATGACTTTTTCAACTTGCAACATCTCTCGCACAGACTGCGAAATGCTGAGATTGCCTGCAGACAAAAGCACCATGAAGCGATCACCTGACTTTTCATAAATGATCATCTTGCGGTAAGTGCTGATCATGTCCAAGCCTGCATTGGTGCGAGAGTCAGACAAGAAAACCAAGCCAGCTCGTGTTTTGATGGCGACGCAATAGGTCATCAGAATTCCTAGATAAAGGGGTTAATTCTCAGATCGTTTCATGACACGCTTGAGGCTGTACAAAGCTTCCAAAGCTTCGCGCGGGCTGAGGGCGTCTGGGTCAATTTGGTTCAAGGCCGACTCGAGAGGTGAGGGGCCAGTTTGTTCAGATTCGGGCGGCGGCGCAAACAAGTCCACTTGAACTCGGTTTTCATTGGCACCGGCTTCGAGCGCCGACAAAGTGTGGCGCGCATGGTTCAAAACACCAGTGGGCATGCCCGCTAACCGGGCCACTTGCACGCCATAACTCTTGCTGGCAGGACCCGCTTGCAGTTCATGCAAAAACACAATGTCATTGCCCGACTCTGTGGCGCCCACGTGCATGTTCAAAGCGGCGTGGTGCGTGGCAGGAAACTCGGTGAGTTCAAAGTAGTGCGTCGCAAACAGGGCAAAGGCCTGGGTTTTGTCATGCAAGTGCGTGGCAATGCCGCTGGCCAAAGCCAAGCCATCGAAGGTGGATGTGCCGCGACCAATCTCGTCCATGAGCACCAATGACAAAGGCGTGGCGCTGTGCAAAATTTGAGCGGCTTCGGTCATCTCCAGCATGAAAGTTGATTGGGCATTGGCCAAGTCATCGGCGGCGCCGATGCGCGTGTGAATGGCGTCAATCGGGCCCAGTCTGCAACTGCTGGCGGGCACATGACTGCCGATGCTGGCCAAAAGCACAATCAATGCCACCTGGCGCATGTAAGTGGACTTACCGCCCATGTTGGGGCCAGTGATGATTTGCAAACGCTGCTTGCTGTGCATCAGGCAATCGTTGGCAATGAAACTGCCACCCGAGGTTTCAGCCAAGCGGGCCTCCACCACGGGGTGACGACCTTGACGAATTTCAATGCACGGCTCTTTGGCAAATTGCGGTGCGCACCAGTTGAGCGTGGCTGCGCGCTCTGTGAGGGTGCACAAGGCATCCAATTGCGCCATGGCTTGCGCCAATTTGGTGAGCGCTTGGATGTGGTTTTGCAGTTGATCGAGCAAGAGCTCGTACAAGTATTTCTCGCGTGCCAGCGCGCGTTCCTGCGCTGACAAGGCTTTGTCCTCAAAAGCTTTGAGCTCAGGCGTGATGAAGCGCTCGGCATTCTTCAAGGTTTGCCGGCGACGGTAGTCGTCGGGCACTTTGTCGATTTGACCCTGTGTCACTTCAATGTAGAAGCCGTGCACCTTGTTGAATTGCACGCGCAAATTGGCAATGCCAGTGCGGGCTTTTTCTCGTGTTTCGAGTTCCAGCAAAAAGTCATCGCAATTGGTTTGAATGGCGCGCAACTCGTCCAGTTCGGCATCGAGGCCATGCGCCATCACGCCACCATCGCGAATCAAATTGGCGGGTTCTTCCAGCAAGGCTTGTTGCAAAATTTCGGTGAGGCCAGCGGGTGGCTGCAAATCGAAATGGATGTCGTGTAACAGTTTGGTGGGCGACAAATGGCCCAGCGTTTCTTGCAAGTGCAGCGCCAAATTGGCAGAGCGAATGAGGGCGTTCTTGAGCGCCACCAATTCACGTGGACGGACTTGTCTCAGGGCAATGCGCGCTGTGATGCGCTCCACATCGCTGGCACCTTTGAGTTGTTCACGCAAGCGCGACCAAATGGCCACGCCGCTTTGTGCGGAAGCGCTGTGGTCATTCAACTGGTCAATGGCAGCCAATCGTTCCACGGCAATTTGACGGTCGCGAGGTGGGTTCAATAGCCATTGCTTGAGTTGACGACTGCCCATGCCAGTCATGCACGTGTCGAGCAAAGAGAACAGCGTGGGTGAATCTTCACCGCGCAAAGTTTGCGTGAGTTCTAAGTTGCGACGTGTGCTAGTGGGCAGGTCAATGAGGTCATTGGCCTTTTGCACTTTGAGTTGAGACACATGCGGCAGCGTTCTACCCTGAGTGTGTTCTGCATAAGTGAGCAAGGCGCCGGCTGCTGCATGTGCATGGCCCAGTTTGTCTGCATCCCACGCCGCCAAGCTGGCCACGTTGAGTTGTTTGATGAGCTTGCCGTGACCTAAGCCTGCTTCGTATTGAAAGTCGGGGCGCAAAGTGAGGGACAGTGCCAAGCCGCGTTGGCCCAATCGCATCGATTGGAGTTGCTGTTCCCACTTGGGTGTGATGCTGGCGCTGACCAACAATTCACTTGGAGAGATTCGTTCTAACCAATCGGCCAATTCATCGTGCGTGCATTCAGCCAAATGCAAGACACCTTGCGTCACGCTCAGCCAAGCCAAGCCACAGGCATTGCGCGGTGCAATGTGCAGCGACAACAAAATGGCTTCGCTTTTGTCGGACAGCAACTCGGTGTCGGTGAGGGTGCCAGGCGTGACCACGCGAACGACTTTGCGTTCGACGGGGCCTTTGCTGGTGGCCACATCGCCCACTTGCTCGCAGATGGCAACCGACTCGCCCAACTTGATGAGCTTGGCCAGGTAGTTTTCAACTGAGTGAAAAGGCACGCCTGCCATGGCAATGGGTTTGCCTGCGGTTTGGCCGCGGTGGGTGAGGGTGATGTCCATGAGGCCGGCAGCACGCTCGGCGTCTTCAAAAAACATTTCGTAAAAGTCACCCATCCGGTAAAAAACCAGGGTGTCAGGGAACTCCGCCTTGATGCGCAGGTACTGCTGCATCATGGGGGTGTGGGCACTCAGGTCGAGCGCGTCTGTCATGGCTTAGAAGGGGCTGTCCGTTGAGTCTTGCCCAGCCTGCAATGGGGCTGCAGCGGCGGCATCCTTGGCATCGGCAGCGCGCACAGAGGCTTTCTCGCCAGCGCTGGCGAATTTGCTGTACTTGCTCAAGATGGGCACCAGTTGACCGTAAATTTTGGGGGTGCCGGCCAAGCATTCTTTTTGCTCCAAGAAGTCGGCCTCGCCTGTGAAGTTGCCAACCAGCCCGCCAGCTTCTGTGACCAGCAAGGAACCTGCTGCCACGTCCCAAATTTGCAATCCCGTTTCAAAGAAGGCATCTGTAAAGCCTGCGGCCACGTAGGCCAGGTCCAAAGCAGCAGCGCCAGGACGGCGCAGACCCGCTGTGCGTTGCATCACATCGCCCATCATGCGCAGGTACTGGTTGAAGTTGTCACCAGGACGGAAGGGGAAGCCTGTGGAAATGAGGCATTCGTGCATTTGCGTGCGCTTGCTGGTGCGCAAGCGGCGGTCGTTCATGTACGCGCCGCGGCCTTTGGTGGCTGTGAACAAATCGTTGCGTGAGGGGTCGTACACCACGGCTTGTTCAACTTTGCCATTCACGGCCAGTGCAATGCTGACGCAATAAACGGGAAAGCCATGGATGAAATTGGTGGTGCCATCGAGGGGGTCGATGATCCAGATGTGGTCGGCATCGGGGTTGCCGTGTGTTTTGCCAGACTCTTCGGCCAAGATGCCGTGGTGCGGGTAGGCGGTTAAAAGAGTTTCGATGATGGCGTTTTCGCTCGCCAAGTCGACTTCGGTCACAAAGTCGTTCACTTGTTTTTGTGAAATTCGAACAGCCTCCACGTCCAAGGCGGCGCGGTTGATGATGGCGCCTGCGGCGCGTGCAGCCTTGACGGCTACGTTGAGCATGGGGTGGAGATTGGTCGACATGAATTTTTAAGAGCAAAAACGGAGGTCCTCCGTGCGATGACAGAGGCGAATGGCACATTTTCCCATGAAATTGGAGAAACAGTGCCCCTGCCAGCCCGAATTTGGACATTTTGGTGCGCTTGGAACTGGGACAATGTCGCCTATGCGAACCCGATTTATCTTGATTGAAACCAGCCATCCTGGCAATGTGGGCGCGGCCGCCCGCGCGCTCAAAGTCATGGGCTTTGATGAGATGGTGCTGGTGGCGCCCCGTTATGCCAATGTGCTGCGCAAGGAAGAGACCATCCAAAGGGCCAGTGGCGCCAATGATGTTCTGGACAAAACGCGCATTGTGGACACTCTGGACGAGGCCCTTGAAGGCATCTCCCATTTGTGCGCCACGGCCATGACGCCCCGCGATTTTGGGCCGCCCACGCGCTCGCCCAGAGAGCACTTTGACTTGTTGTTGGGGCAGTCGGCGTCGCATGCGCAAACCCAGGCGACAGCCGATACTGAAAAACATTTCGGCCCCGTTTCTTCCATTGGTTTCTTGTTTGGCTCCGAGCGTTTTGGCATGAAAAACGAGGACGTTTACAAGTGCCATGTGGCTTTGTCGATTCCCACCAATCCGCAATTTGGCTCTTTGAATTTGGCAGCAGCCCTTCAACTGGTGGCCTACGAATGGCGCTTGGCGCTGGGTGGGTTTCCTGTGGCGTCGCCGGTTGCCGATGCTAATTTGGCCGATGCGGCGCAGGTCTCAGGCATGTTGTTGCATTGGGAAAAGGCACTGATCGAGATTGGTTTTCTGGACCCCGAAGCGCCTAAAAAGCTGATGCCGCGTTTGAACCAGCTTTTCAATCGCGCCAACTTGAGTCCTGAAGAAATCCATATTTTGCGAGGTGTTGCTAAAGCCATGATCGAAACAGCGCAAGCAAAACGCTAGACTTAGCGCATTGAAAAGAAGCTTATGTTTGCACGTTTACATTCCGACATCCAATGCATCCTTGACCGTGATCCTGCTGCGCGCAGTGCATGGGAGGTGCTGACGTGTTATCCCGGTTTGCATGCGGTGGTCTTGCACCGATGGGCGCACGCATGCTGGCGTGCGGGCTTCAAATGGTTGGGCCGTTTCATCTCCAACTTTTCACGCTGGATCACGGGCATTGAAATTCACCCAGGCGCCACCTTGGGCGAGCGGGTTTTCTTTGACCACGGCATGGGCATTGTGATTGGCGAGACCGCTGAAATTGGAGATGGTTGCACCATCTATCACGGCGTGACCTTGGGCGGTACCTCTTTGTACAAAGGTGCCAAACGACATCCCACTTTGGGCAAAGATGTGGTGGTGGGTGCAGGTGCCAAAGTCCTGGGTGGTTTTACCGTGGGTGATGGCGCCAAAGTGGGCTCCAACGCCGTGGTCACCAAGCCAGTGCCAGCGGGCGCCACAGCGGTAGGTAATCCAGCACGCATCATTCAAGAAGACCAAGACGTGCAGCGTGAAGCAGTGGCCTCCAAGATGGGTTTTTCAGCATACGGCGTGACTCAAAATGACGATCCCTTGTCGCAAGCCATGCGCGGCTTGATTGACAACGCCGCCAGCCAAGAACACCAAATTGCCTTGCTGTGGCAAGCGCTGGAAAAAATGAACGCGCAGCAAGGCAATGCACAAGGCATTCAGATGCCCGGTGATGCGGCCAAGCGCGAAACCTTTGAGGCTGAAAAACTCAATCAGTTGGTGGGCAAATAAGCCCTTTGAAGTGACTCAGGCTTGGGGTGGGCGGATGGCCGTCTTGGGCCTGAATGCTTTGCAAACCTCGTCATGGGTTTCGAGGTAAGGGCCACCTATCAAATCAATGCAGTAAGGCACCGCTGCAAAAATGCCATGGACGATGCTTTGTCCTGTACTGTCTTTCAAACCTTCAAGCGTTTCGGCAATCGATTTGGGCTGGCCGGGCAAGTTGATGATCAAGCTTTGACCGCGAATCACTGCCACTTGCCTGGACAATATCGCAGTGGGTACAAATTTCAAACTAATTTGGCGCATTTGCTCGCCAAAGCCTGGCATTTCTTTGTCGGCAATGGCCAGGGTGGCTTCGGGTGTGACGTCGCGAATAGCGGGGCCTGTTCCACCTGTTGTGAGGATCAAACTGCAACCCGAGTCGACCAATTCAACCAGCGCGGCGCTGATGCCCTCTTTTTCGTCGGGGATGAGGCGCGCTTCAAATTCAATGGGGTTTTTCAAGGCCTGGGTGAGCCATGTTTTCAGGGCTGGCAGGCCTTTGTCTTCATAGACGCCAGTGCTGGCGCGGTCGCTGATGGAAACAATGCCAATTTTGACGGCGTCGTGATGCGATAACATGGTGGTGTGTACTAGCAAAGGAGTTGATATCAATGGTCTTCGTCAAGTTCATCAAGGCCTGAGCCGCCTTCATCTGCTTGGCTCAATTCCGCACGGACCAATTGAAAAATTTCACGGTAAGCGCGGCTTTGACGCGGTGCCAGTCCTTGTGAAACCGTGGCGGCTGACTGTGCAGGTGCGTCTTTTCGAGCTTGTCGAATGAGGGCGCGCAATTGCTGACTGTCGGTGCCAGGAAAACTTTGCAACCATTCGCCGCAGGCCTCGTCCTCTTTGATGAGGCGATCGCGCCATTGCTCGGCCAAATGCAGTTGCAAAGTTTCTTGCGCTGAGCCTTGGCTTTGCTCTAGAAGCGCAGCGCGCACGCCTTCTACGGCTTCGTCGTCCAACTTGCGCATGAGTTTGCCTATGAACTGCATTTGACGGCGCTTGCCTTCGAAATTGGTGATGCGTTTGGCTTCTGCAACGGCCTCCACCAGTTTTTCTGGCAAGTCAACTTTGGCCATTAAATCGGCGCGCAAAGTCAACAAACTTTCGCCCAGCTTTTGCAACTCGTCACTTTCCCGCTTGAGTTCAGTGCGGCTAGGCTCATCGGTGCCGCCCTTGAGTTCGCGTTTGAGCTCCAGGTCGAGTTCGCTGCCTTCGGCAACAAATTGACCTTGAACAAAATAACCTTTTTTGAATTTACGGGACATGTGAGCGCTGAAGCCTTATTGCGGGACGGCAAGTATCATAGCCGTCACCTAGAATTTTAATGAATTGACCGTTTTGAAGAATCCGACCCCCATGACGAAAAAAACCAAGGCATCCACCCAGGCATTGAACGAACAGGCCCATGAAGGTTTCAGCTACAGCCGCAACTATTTCGAGGGATTGGTCGATTCTGCCCTGAAACACGCCAAAAAGATCGGCGCAAGCGATGCAGGTGCAGAAGCTTCTGAAGGTTGTGGCCTGAGTGTCAGTGTTCGAAAGGGTGAATTGGAGACGGTTGAGCGCAATCGCGACAAGTCCTTGGGTGTGACGGTCTATGTGGGCCATCGCCGCGGCAATGCCAGCACGTCCGACTTTTCGGAGGCCGCCATTCAGCAAACGGTGCAAGCCGCCTATGACATCGCGCGCTTCACCGCCGAAGATCCAACGGCTGGCCTGCCAGATGAAGAAGACATCGCCAAAGTGCACCCCGAATTGGATTTGTTTCACCCATGGGCCATCAACAGCGAGCAGGCCGCTCAGTTGGCCTTGGCTTGCGAAGATGCCGCTTTGAAAACCAGTCGCCGCATCACCAACAGTGACGGCGCAGGTGTCTCTGCGCAGCAAAGTCATTTTTTCAGCGCGCACACCCATGGCTTTCGGGGCGGTTATGCCAGTTCACGTCACAGCATGTCGGTCGCGCCCATTGCGGCCATGCCGGGCAAAAACGCTGAGATGCAACGTGATGCGTGGTTCACATCCATGCGCGCTGCCGATCAAATGGCCACGCCCGAGGCTGTGGGCCGCTATGCCGCAGAGCGTGCACTCAGCCGCTTGGGCGGTCGCAAAATCCCCACCATTGAATGTCCTGTGTTGTTTGAGTCGCCCGTGGCCGCAGGTTTGTTGGGTGGCTTTGTTCAAGCGGTCAGCGGCGGTTCTTTGTATCGCAAAACCAGCTTCTTGGTCGACTCGATGGGCAAGCCGGTTTTCCCCAAACACATTGATATTTTGGAAGACCCCCATGTGCTTCGCGGCAAGGGCAGCTCGCCTTTTGACGATGAAGGTGTGCGCGGCATGAAGCGCAAGGTGGTGTCGGGTGGTCGCGTAGAAGGCTATTTCTTAAGCAGCTATTCAGCGCGCAAGTTGGGCATGAAAACCACCGGCAATGCGGGTGGCTCGCACAATTTGGTGATGACTTCCAAGCTCACGCGTTCGTCAGACGATTTAAAGGCCATGCTTCAAAAATTGGGCACGGGTTTGTTTGTCATTGAGCTGATGGGGCAGGGCGTGAACTACGTGACTGGCGACTACTCACGCGGTGCTTCTGGCTTCTGGGTCGAGAACGGTGAGATTGCTTTTCCTGTTCACGAAATCACCATTGCGGGCAATTTGAAAACCATGTTCAAGGGCATTGAAGCTGTGGGTGCAGATGCCTACACCTACGGTGCCAAAACTGTGGGCTCGGTGCTCATCAATCGCATGAAGGTCGCGGGCAGTTGATGCTGGCGCCAGAGTTGTTGGCCGGCATGGCCTCTGGCTGTTGGGCCATTGGCGCTTTGTTTTCTGCCAATGCATCTTCTGAGATGGGCGCATTTGCTTTTACGCGATGGCGTTTGTTCTTTGCCATGTGTTTGCTGTGGCTGGCGGCCTTTTATGTGGGGCGTTGGCCAGAGCTCACTTTTGAAAGCATTGCGTGGTTGTCCCTGTCCAGCTGGATTGGCATCTTGGTGGGCGACACGGCTTTGTTCGTCTGCATGAACAGGTTAGGGCCAAGGCGCTCGGGTGTTTTGTTTGCCACCCATGCCCTTTTTTCTGCGTTGTTTGCTTGGCTGTTCTTCGGTGAAACGCTTTGGGGCTGGACCCTCATGGGCAGTGGCGTTTTGGTTTCGGGTGTGATGGTGGCAACCTTGTGGGGCCGCCGAGAAGAAGAAACGCACGCTTGGGAAAATACCAGTGGCGCACTCTGGATTGGCGTGGCCATGGGTTTGTTGGCTGCGGTGGGTCAGTCTGTTGCCACGCTCATGATGAAACCCTTGATGAGCACTGGCATCGATGCGGTGTCTGCTTCTGCAGTGCGTGCCACAGCCAGTTTTGCGGCGCATGTTTTGTTGTTGTGGTGCGGCTTGAGTTTGTCGAAGTTGAAAAACCCGCTCAATTGGAAAAGCTTGCTCAACACCGCCTTGAGCGCCACCGTGTCCATGGTGATTGGCATGACCTTGATACTGCAAGCCTTGAAGACTGGGCAAGCCAACTTGGTGGCGATCTTTTCGTCTATTGCGCCTGTGCTTTTGTTGCCATTACTGTGGGCTGTCTATCGCAGACAACCCGCCGCTGGCGCTTGGTGGGGCGGCGCCATGACCGTGGTCGGCAGCGCCATGATCATGAGCTCGAAGATTTAATTGGGGTCAGATCAACATTAATTTCCGATCAAAGGGGCTAAAGCCTAAGGGGGGCTGACAATAAATGGGGTCAGATCAACATTAATTTACTTGGCGCATAGGTCTCTTTGAACCATAAAAATTAATGTTGATCTGACCCCAATTATTGAGCCCCCCTTAGGCTTTAGCCCCTTTGATTGACCAAATTAATGTTGATCTGACCCCAATTAAAGGGTTAGCCGGCGAGAGCGGCTTTGACGGCGGCTGAAACTTGGCCCATGTCGGCTTTGCCTGCCAATTGGGTTTTGACGGCGCCCATGACCTTGCCCATGTCACCGGGGCCTTTAGCGCCCAAAGAGGCCACGATGGCTTGAACGGCTGCGGTCACTTCTTCTGCAGACATGCGAGCTGGCAAGTAGGCTTGCAACACCACCATCTCCGCTTTTTCAATGTCGACCAAATCTTGGCGTGCAGCTTGCTCAAAAGCAGCGATGGAATCTTTGCGCTGCTTGACCAACTTGTCGACGATGGCCACCACGGCGGCATCGTCCAACACCACGCGCTCATCGACCTCTTTTTGCTTCATGGCCGACAGCAACAAACGGATGGTGCCCAAGCGTGCCGTGTCTTTGGCGCGCATGGCTGTTTTCATGTCTTCGGTGATTTGGTCTTTGAGGCTCATGGTGACTCCTGAAGGGTAGGCCGCTGGTACATCACCAGCAAAACTTAAAAAAAAACCCGCTTGAGCGTCCTCCAGCGGGCTTGCTTGGTCCCCATGATGCATGAGGACTTCGCGATTTCAAAGCTTCAAAAGAAGCTTTGAATGAAGCGATGTACTTAGTACAGCTTCTTGGGCAATTGCATGCTGCGCACGCGCTTGTAGTGGCGCTTCACAGCGGCCGCTTTTTTGCGCTTGCGTTCTGTGGTGGGCTTTTCATAAAACTCACGGGCACGCAGGTCGGTCAACAGACCGAGTTTTTCAATGGTGCGCTTGAAGCGGCGAAGTGCTACGTCAAACGGCTCGTTTTCTTTCACGCGAATGGTGGTCATGGATTTCAGTGTTTCCAAATTATGCCGACTGACATTGAAAGGGAAGATCGAGCCCTCACAAGCAGTTTCGGCGGGTTCCCCGTCACGAACTAGTATTTGGCAGACGGAGGATTGCCAGCAAAGCCTGATATTATAGCCCTAAGTTTTGAGCTGTTTGGGGCCTTTTAAGAGGCAATTTCCTGTTTTTGTTTCAGGGCTTGGGCGCAGGCAAAGGCGCTGGCCCAGGCCCATTGGAAGTTGTAGCCACCCAGCCAGCCGGTCACATCCACCACTTCCCCAATGAAATACAGGCCCGGTTGCTTGGATTCCATGGTCTGGGATGACAAATCGCGGGTGTCGACGCCGCCAAGGGTGACCTCGGCCTTTTTGTAGCCTTCGCTGCCATTGGGCGTTAGGGGCCAGTGGCTGAGTTTTTGGGCCAATTGGGCCAGAGCTTTGTCGCTGGCCTCGGCCACAGGGCGCTGCCACTGAGGGTCTTGGGCCACCCAGACGTCTGCCAGGCGGTGCGGCACCCAAGCGCCCAGTTCATTGGCAATGAGTTTTTTGGACCTGACCTTGGCTTGCATCAGCGAGCCTTCAATGTCCTGTTGGGGGGCCAGGTTCAAATGAAGGGGTTGACCTTCTCGCCAATAGTTGGAAATTTGCAATACTGCCGGACCCGATAAGCCGCGATGGGTGAACAGCAGGTCCTCGTCAAAGCTCATGCGGGTTTTTTTGGCGCCTGTTTCGATGCTGACGGGTAGTGACAGGCCCGCCAAGCTGACGTAGGGCGCCCATTCATTGCCATCAAACGTAAGGGGAACCAAGCCCGGCCTTCTGGCCACCAAGCGCAGACCAAACTGCTCGGCTATGCGGTAGCCAAAGTCGGTGGCGCCAATTTGCGGAATGGACAAGCCGCCCGTGGCAATCACCACCGCGCCGGCTTGAACTTCACCCTGGTCTGTTTGCAGTTGATAGCCGTTGTCTGATTGTGAAACGGATTTCACGCCGCAGCCATGCCAGCGTTGAACGCCACCTTTGTCGCATTCCTTTAAAAGCATTTGGATCAGGTCTTCGGCAGACCGATCGCAAAACAATTGACCTTTGTGCTTTTCGTGAAAAGGGATGTCGTAAGACTGCATCAATTCAATGAAGTCTTGCGCGGTGTAGCGTGACAGCGCGCTGCGACAGAAGTGCGGGTTCTCGCTTAAGAAATGTTTGTGCGGCGCACTGACATCGATGTTGCGGTTGGTGAAGTTGCACCTGCCGCCACCAGAGATGCGAATTTTTTCAGCCACTTTGGGGCTGTGGTCGACCAACAAAACAGACAAGCCAAGTTGACCGGCGACGCCCGCACAAAAAAGGCCGGCAGCACCAGCACCGACGATGACCACATCACATGTTTGCATGCAGTGGGAGTGTAGGGGTAGTTGGCTGGTTTTGTTCAGTTTGAAAAATTTGCGCGCAAGCTTGAACCACATTGCCCACCACCAAGACGCTAGGGCTCTTCAATCCGGTCTTTTTCAAGGTTTGCGTGAGCTGGCCAAGTTGCGTCAGTGCTTGCCGTTGATGCGGCAATGAGGCATTCTCAATGATGGCCACAGGTGTGTCATTAGGCAGGCCTGTGAGCAATTCGTTTTGAATATTTTCTGAACCACTCACGCCCATGTAAATGACCAAGGTGAGTTTGGCATCGCGCGCAGTGGCGGCCAGTTGCCGCCAGTCGGTGCCTTTGTCGCCGGGTTTGGCATGGCCTGTGACAAACACCACACCATGGGCGTGTTCACGGTGTGTGAGGGGAGCGCCAAGGCTGGAGATAGCTGCCAAGCCCGACGTGATGCCATTGATGACCGTCACTTCGATGCCTACTTGCCTTAAGTGTTCAACTTCCTCACCACCTCGTCCAAAGATGAAGGGATCGCCACCTTTTAAGCGCACCACCGTTTCACCTTCATGCACAGCATTGATCATGAGCTTTTCGATGAAGGCTTGGGGCGTGCTTTTGCAGCCGCCGCGTTTGCCCACATAGACAATGCGCGCCTCGCTTGAGGCGTGCTTTAAAACTTCTTCGTTGACCAAATCATCGACCAACAACACGGTGGCAGCTTGAATGGCCTTCACGGCTTTCAGTGTGAGTAACTCGGGATCGCCAGGGCCAGCGCCGACCAGTGTGCAAGTACCTTGGCGCAAGCTTGTTGTGCCTGTGAAAGAGGAATCGTTGTGGCTCATAGAGATTTCAAGGCCTGCAAAATGTGATCCACTTGCAAACGAATAGAAGCTGGGACAGGCAGTTGCTGATTCAAAACAGCTTGAATGTATTTTGCAGTTGCTTCTGCATTGATGGCGGGCATTTCGGGTATGGAAGCCAATATGCCCGCTTGCGCAGCTTGTACAAGCTTTGAACTTCCATTGGTGAAAAATTCCATCTGAGGTGTTCTTCGTGCGTCGGCAACAGGTTCACCTTCAGTGCCACGCAAAAGAAATGCTGAGGTATTCAGAAGTTTGAAGGTTTCAGCCATGGAGGCTGCGTACTCTGGGTGTGTGTAACTCGACACCAACAACGCAGGGCCAGCGCAGGGGTTCATCAATTTCACCAAGCTGTGGGCAGGATTGCGCAAGCCAACAACGCGTCGAACATCCAAGAGTTTTTTCAATCCGGCGTGAAGTGTTTCAGTTGCAAGCAATTGGAGCGGATGATCGTTGTTGCCGGGATGGGTGTTGCACTTGTAGCCCAATTGATCAAAGACGTCGAAAGAGCTGATACGGCCTGATTCTGTGGCCGTGCCGTGCACGCAAACATGAGCGCCTGCTTGAACAAGCAAAAGGGCCAGCAAGGGTGTGAGGGCGGGTAGTTTTCGTGCGCCGTTGTAGCAAGGAATGACCACGGTGACCTGTGGCTGCGTGGCGGCTGGTTTGGCCAAGGTATGGAGCCTGGCATGGATGGCATCTAAAAATCCAGCCATTTCGCTAGGCGTTTCACCCTTGATGCGCATGGCCAAACAAAATGCACCGACCTCTAAATCTGAGACGTGATCGTCCAAAATTTGCCCGAGGAGGTCGGCAGATTGCTCACGCGTGAGCGCACGCGCGCCGTCCTTGCCACGACCAATTTCCTTGATGTAATGACCAATGCCCATGGCCTTATTGTCTCAAAGCTTAGATAACTTGGCGCTATATGGTCAATGAAGGCATCGCATAAACTCTAACCCTATGCTTTTTCTTGGAATCGAGTCTTCTTGCGATGAAACCGGCGTTGCTTTGGTTGAAACCCAAGCCTCTGGCGCGCCGCGCCTGTTGTCGCATGCGCTGTTCAGCCAGATTGACATGCACCAAGCCTATGGTGGGGTGGTGCCCGAGTTGGCCAGCCGTGACCACATCAAGCGGGTGATTCCTTTAACCCGTGAAGTGTTGAAGGATGCGCAAGTTGAATTGGACCAGGTGGATGTGGTCGCCTACACACGCGGCCCCGGCTTGGCGGGTGCATTGCTGGTGGGGGCAGGTGTGGGATGTGCATTGGGTGCGGCATTGAATAAACCCGTTTTGGGTGTTCACCACTTGGAAGGCCACTTGCTGTCGCCTTTTTTAAGCGAGGACCCCCCTGAATTTCCCTTTGTGGCTTTGTTGGTGTCGGGTGGACACACGCAATTGATGCGCGTGGAAGCCGTCGGCTCTTACGAAATCTTGGGTGAGACAGTGGACGATGCGGCCGGTGAGGCCTTTGACAAATCGGCCAAGCTGATGGGACTCGGCTACCCAGGCGGTCCTGCATTGTCCAAGTGTGCGGAGGGCGGCAATGCACAAGCCTTCAAATTGCCGCGTCCTTTGCTGCACAGTGGTGATTTTGATTTTTCGTTTGCTGGACTCAAAACATCCGTGCTGACGCAGGCAAACAAATTGGGCGCTAGCTTGCATGATGTCAGCACGACGCACAAAGCGGACTTGGCTGCATCCACAGAAGCAGCCATTGTGGAGGTGCTGGTGAAGAAATCCATGGCGGCACTGAAAGCGACGGGCATGCGCCGTTTGGTGGTGGCTGGCGGTGTAGGGGCCAATCGTTCCTTGCGTCTGCAGTTGAACCAAGCCTGTCAAAAAGCAGGAGTTCGGGTGCACTACCCCGAACTTCATTTGTGCACCGACAACGGCGCCATGATTGCCATGGCCGCTGCCATGCGCGTCCAAGCGGGACAACAAGCACCGCAATTTGACTACAGCTTTGATGTCAAACCACGCTGGCCTCTTTCGCAAATTGTGGCATCCAGCATTTAATTTTTTTGAGGATTGAGTTTTGATTCACTTGTTTCATTCGGTGATGCGCAGCCTTGCGTGTCTGGCGCTTGGCGTTTGCATGACTGCGCATGCGCAAAAGGCACCCATCCAATTGGCATTGATTGAGGGCATGAGTGGCCCCTTTGCAAACACAGGCGAAGCGGTGTTGCGCAATTTGGTATGGGCGGTGGAGCGCGTGAATGCACGTGGCGGTGTGAACACTGCTGAAGGCAAACGGCTTTTGGTTTTGAACCGCTATGACAGCAAAGGCCAGAACGAAGAAGCCTTGACTGCGCTGCGTGCTGCCATTGATGCCGGTGCGCAATATGTGTTTCAAGGCAACTCATCAGCCAACGCCGCCGTATTGATCGATGCGATTCAAAAACACAATGAACGCGACATGCAAAAGCGAGTTTTGTTTCTGAATTACTCGGCAGTTGACCCCGCCTTAACGCAAGACAAATGCAATTTTTGGCACTTTCGATTTGATGCACATGCCGACATGCGAATGACAGCTTTGATGCAAGTTTTAAAACAAGACACCAAGTTGAAATCGGTTTATTTATTGGGCCAAGATTACAGTTTTGGACAAGCAGTGTTGCGCGAAGCCAAGCAACAACTTTCAAGCATGCGACCCGACATTCAATTGGCTGGCGAAGAGTTGCATCCCATGGGCCGTGTCAAAGATTTCTTGCCCTATGCGTCCAAAATCAAAGCGTCGGGTGCGCAAGCTGTGATCACGGGCAACTGGGGCAATGATCTGACCTTGTTGGTGAAGGCCGCCAAAGAGGTGGGCTTTGAAGGTAAGTTTTACACCTTCTATGGCAATGCCCTAGGTGCGCCGGCTGCCATGGGTGAGGCAGGTGTTGGCAAAGTTTTGGCGGTGGCCGAGTGGATGCCCAACGTGGCAGGCGCGGAAAGCGTCAAGTTTTATCAAGCCTTCAAACAACGCTTTGACAAGCCTTCTGAAGACTATGTGCATTTGCGCATGCAGTTGATGGTGGAAGCCTTGGCGCAGTCGATTGAAAAGGCTGGCGCTTCTGAGCCTTTGGCGGTGGCCTTGCAACTTGAAAATGCGGAAGTCAGCATGGCCGGGCAGCGCGGCAAAATGCGGGCACAAGATCATCAGTTTCAGCAACCCTTGGTGGTGGGTGTGATGGCCAAACAGGGTGGCGCAGACGTGCCCTTTGATGTGGAGGGCTCAGGCTACGGATTCAAAACAGTGAGGCAATTCAAAGCAGCCGAAGTGGCGATGTCGAGCAGTTGCAAAATGAGCCGCCCCGCACTCTGAAACAAAACACATGCCCATGAAAAAAGCCCAGTGATGACTGGGCTTTTTTTCGTTTTAGCCTTGCTTGGCCAATCCGAGTTTTTCAATGATGACTTTTTCTTTTTGGTAGTTGTCACGCGCAAACTTGGTGTATTCCTCGGTGTTCATGTAAATCACCGATTGGTCAAATTTTTCGAAGGTGGCCAAGACTTGTGGATCTTCCAAAGTTTTCTTGAACGCATCTTGCAATTTGCGTGTGATGGCTGGGTCCATGCCTTTGGGGCCGCCAATGCCGAAGGGTGAATCGGACACTGTGTCGTAGCCCAATTCATTGAGTGTGGGCACATTGGGCCAACGCTTGGTGCGTTTGCTGCCATAGGTGGCCAGCAATCTACAGGTGCCTGCGTCAACGTGCGGTGCCCAACCAGTAGCATCGCTGTGTGACATGACATGGCCACCCAAGAGTGCGGCCATGCCATCTGCATTGCCTTTAAAGGGAATGTGCTGAAGCTGGATGCCGGCTTTCATGGCGAATTCTTCAACTGCCAAATGCGGTGTGGTGCCGTTGCCTGTAGAGCCGAAGGTAAATTTGCCGGGATTGGCTTTGGCATAGTCCACCAAATCTTTGATGGATTTGATGGGGGAGTCTGAGCGCACCACAATGCCAAAGGTGTAGCCAGTCAGACAGGCGATGTAGGTGAAATCTTGCATGGGATTGAATTGCATTTTTTGCATGTGCGGCAAACGCAAAATACCAATGGTCAATTGAGACAGGGTGTAGCCATCGGGCTTGGCATTGACCAATTCATTGGGGCCCAACATGCCGCTGGCGCCGGCTTTGTTTTCAATCACCACAGGGCTGCCTAAGATGCGCGTGGCGCTTTCAGCCAAGGCGCGCATTACACCATCGGTAGAGCCACCAGCTGGCCAAGGGCAAATCAATTTGATGGGTTTAGATGGAAAGTTGCTTTGCGCCATGGCCGGCATGGCAATGGTGACAGCACCCGCCAAGCCTGCTTGGAGGACGTCGCGTCGATTCAATTCAAAGGTCATTTGATGTTCCAAAAATAGAGGAAGTAAAAATTCAGGTGGACAGTATCAAGATCAAAATTTCGTGAATGCTTGCGGCGTTTTTATTCAGCCTTGGCACCTGACTCTTTGACCACTTTGGTCCACTTCACGATTTCACTGGCTTGGTATTTGCCCAGTTCATCGGGTGTAGACAACACAGGGTCAAGTCCCAATGTTTTCAAACGCTCAGTCACTTCTGGCAATTTAAAGACGCGAACCACCTCGGCATTCAATTTGTCGATGATGGGTTTGGGCGTATTGGCGGGTGCAAACATGGCAAACCAAGTGGTGGCTTCAAAGCCAGGCAATGACTCTGCAACCGTGGGAACGTCTGGTGCTGCAGGCGAGCGCTTGGCTGTGGTTTGCGCAATTGCGCGGATCTTGCCTTCTTTGGCCATGGGCAAGGCCGATGGCATGTTGTCAAACACCAATTGAATGCTGCCACCCAACAAATCGGGCAAGAAAAATTGGCGGCCTTTGTAGGGCACGTGCGTCATGCTGGTACCAGTCATGGACTTGAACAATTCGCCAGACATGTGCACCGACGTGCCAATGCCAGGCGAGCCAAACGACAGCTTGTTCGGATTGGCCTTCATGTAGGCAATCAGCTCGTTCACAGTTTTAACAGGCAGGTCGTTGTTGACCACCAGCAAATTGGGGGCAGACGCAATCAAGGAAATGGGTGAAAAGTTTTTCACCATGTCGTAGGGCATCTTTTCGTAAAGGGAGCCATTGATCGAATGCGTACCTACAGTGCCCATCACAAGGGTGTAGCCGTCGCCAGCAGATTTGGCCACGATGTCGCTACCAATGTTGCCGCCTGCGCCAGGTTTGTTGTCGATCACCACGGGCTGTCCCAGTTGCGCTTTTTCGCTGAACAGGCGCGCCAAAATGTCGGGTGCGCCACCCGTTGGGAATGTCACCACCAAGCGAATCGGCCGGTTGGGATAGGCTTGCGCAGAGGCTGAGGTGCTGCTCAATAGACCAAGGCCAAGAGGGGCTGCCAAGCTCAAAGCGTACAAAATGCGCAGGCTGAGTCGGCGCGTGCTTGGGGCTGCGGTGCCAGAAAACTTCATTGAGGGTCTCCTACGGGTTAAAGGGTGACCACACTGTAGGGGGGAGGTGAAAGCTGGGGGAGGGTGAAAACCCCTGTTCGCTTCTTAAACTGGCACTTAGGTGTCACCTATGAAAGTTGGGAAGCCCTCATTCAAAATCGACAGAAGCGCTCCAGCGGTCGTTCCAGCCCACGCCCTTGGCTTTTTCCAGTTCTCGGCGATTGCGCTTGGTGGGGCGGCCTTTCTCGATGCTCAGTGCGGGCTCGCGGGCCAAGCGCCTTTGAATGCTGGTTTTTTCTCTGAGGGCAATGCTTTCAGGCGTTTCCTCGTACAAAGTTTGGGCCATGGGTGCGGGGCCCCGCTGGTCGCTGAGGCCGAGAACCCTGAGTGTTCGGGTGATGTCGCCTTGTCGAGTGCTGACGATGTCGCCAACTTTGACCTCGCGGGAGGCTTTGGCCGTTTGGCCATTGATTTCGACTCGGCCCTTGCCAATTTCGTCTGTGGCCAGGGAACGCGTCTTGTAAAACCGGGCAGCCCACAGCCATTTGTCGATTCTGATTTTGTCCATAAGACGCCATTTTGGCTGAAAATCAGCATTGATACCTGTATTTAAAGCCAGTATGGCCGGAGGGGGTGGTTTAGGCAGGTGGCTATGGTTATAATTCCGAGGCTTTGCCAAGCAGACCCCTTTGGGGATTTGCAAGGCCAAGATCGCACGCAGCAGTTGATTCCAAACCGCTTGCGCAAGTTATAAAACCTCGTTTTGTTGTTCATGTTGCCTAGCAATGTGAATGCCTAACGAAAACAAGGAAGAAAAATGATTGCATCCTCCATCAAGGCAGAGGTCGTTAAGGCCAATGCCCGCGCTGCCAATGACACTGGTAGCCCAGAAGTCCAAGTGGCTTTGCTAACAGCTCGTATCAACGAGTTGACACCTCACTTCAAAACACACGCCAAAGACCACCACGGTCGCCGCGGTTTGTTGCGCATGGTGAGCCGTCGTCGTAAATTGTTGGACTACTTGAAGTCCAAAGACGCTGACCGCTATGTTGCTCTGATCGCCAAACTTGGCCTGCGCAAATAAGCGTATCGAAAGATGACAAGCGCCTGAGTTAGCCCGCTAGCTCAGGCGCTTTCTACTTTAATTTTCTAAAAAGACGTTTTCAGACCGAACCCGCGCTGTGTCATTCCATCAATCATCTGTGTTTCAAAGCAGATCATTCATGGAATGGCATCGAGTTCAGACTGCAAATATCTAGGCTTTTCAGTGCAGCCGTTTGCACTGTGATTTTCTGGAGATACTCAACATGTCCATTTTTAACAAAGTGACAAAAACCTTCCAATGGGGCCAACACAAGGTCATCATGGAAACCGGCGAAATTGCTCGCCAAGCTTCCGGCGCTGTGCTGGTCAACATTGAAGACACCGTGGTTTTGGCCACAGTGGTGGCTTCCAAAAATTCCAAAGCCGGTCAAGACTTTTTTCCCTTGACAGTGGACTATATTGAGAAAGCCTACGCAGCTGGCAAGATTCCTGGCAGCTTCTTCAAGCGTGAAGCCAAGCCCAGCGAGTTGGAGACCCTCACCAGCCGCCTGATCGACCGTCCTATTCGCCCTCTGTTTCCAGAAGGTTTCTACAACGACGTGCACGTTGTGGTGCACACCGTTTCTTTGAACCCTGAAGTCGATGCCGACATTGCAGCTTTGATCGCTGTGAGCGCCGCATTGTCTATTTCTGGCGTACCTTTCAATGGCCCTATTGGCGCTGCGCGCGTGGGTTACATCAACGGCGAATACGTGTTGAACCCCGGTCAAACACAACGCAAAGACAGCCAGATGGATTTGGTCGTTGCCGGTACTGAAGCTGCCGTGTTGATGGTGGAATCTGAGGCGCAACAGTTGTCTGAAGAGATCATGTTGGGTGCTGTGGTGTTTGGCCACGAGCAAGGCAACATTGCCATCAATGCCATTCACGAATTGGTGCGCGATGCTGGTAAACCCGCTTGGGATTGGACTGCGCCCGCCAAGGACGAAGGCCTCATTGCCAAGGTGAAAGCACACGCCGAAGAAAAACTGCGCGCTGCTTACCAAATTCGCAACAAACAAAGCCGCACACAAGCTTGCCGCGAAACCTACGCCGCCACCATGGAAGGCCTCAAGGCTGAAGGCGTTGAGTTCGACAGCGTCAAAGTTGAAGGCATGTTGTTTGACATCGAAGCCAACATCGTTCGCAGCCAAATCTTGGCAGGCGAGCCCCGCATCGACGGCCGCGACACACGCACCGTTCGTCCTATCGAAATTCGCAACTCCGTGTTGCCACGCACACACGGCTCTACACTTTTCACACGTGGCGAAACACAAGCATTGGTGATCGCCACTTTGGGCACAGAGCGCGATGCACAACGCATTGACGCATTGGCCGGTGAGTACGAAGACCGCTTCATGTTGCACTACAACATGCCTCCCTTTGCCACCGGCGAAGTGGGCCGCATGGGTTCTACAAAGCGTCGTGAAATTGGTCACGGCCGTTTGGCCAAGCGTGCCTTGGCTGCTGTTTTGCCTACCAAAGAAGAGTTCCCCTACACCATGCGTGTGGTCTCTGAAATTACAGAGTCCAATGGTTCTTCTTCCATGGCTTCTGTGTGCGGCGGCTGCTTGTCCTTGATGGACGCTGGCGTGCCCATGAAAGCGCACGTGGCCGGTATTGCCATGGGCCTGATCAAAGACGCCAACCGCTTTGCTGTGTTGACCGACATCTTGGGCGACGAAGATCATTTGGGTGACATGGACTTTAAAGTGGCCGGTACCACCAACGGCGTGACGGCTTTGCAGATGGACATCAAAATCCAAGGCATTACCAAAGAGATCATGCAAGTGGCCTTGGCACAAGCCAAAGAAGCGCGCATGCACATCTTGGGCAAGATGCAAGAAGCCATGAGCGAAGCCAAAACCGAAGTGTCCAACTTCGCACCCAAGCTCTTCACCATGAAGATCAATCCCGAGAAAATTCGCGATGTGATCGGCAAGGGCGGCGCCACCATTCGTGCGCTGACTGAAGAAACTGGCACACAGATCAACATCAATGAAGACGGCACGATCACCATCGCTGCTGCCGATGGTGCCAAGGCTGATGAAGCCAAACGCCGCATTGAGCAGATCACTGCTGAAGTTGAAATCGGCAAAGTCTACGAAGGCCCCGTCACTAAGTTGTTGGACTTCGGTGCGTTGATCAATTTGTTGCCTGGCAAAGATGGCTTGTTGCACATCAGCCAAATCGCCCATGAGCGCGTTGAAAAAGTGTCTGACTATTTGCAAGAAGGTCAGATCGTCAAAGTCAAAGTGCTCGAGACCGACGAAAAAGGCCGCGTGAAATTGTCCATGAAAGCCTTGATCGATCGTCCTGCTGCGCCCGCGCAATCAGAGTGATCAAACACCAAGGTAGAAGAGGGTAAGACCATGAAGAAAAAGCTCATTGCAGGCAACTGGAAGATGAATGGCAGTTTGGCTGCCAACGCCTCTTTGTTGCAGGCAGTGCTTGACGGCAGCAAAGGCATGTCTTGCCAAGCTGCTGTGTGTGTGCCTGCTGCTTATTTGGCGCAGGTGCAAACCATTCTTTCGGGTCAAACGCTCGTCGCCTTGGGCGCGCAAGATGTGTCAGCGCAAGAGGTGGGTGCCTTTACCGGCGAAATCTCTGCTGGCATGTTGAATGATTTTTCGGTGCGCTATGCCATCGTGGGTCATTCAGAGCGCCGTCAATACCACGCAGAGTCGGATGCCACGGTGGCCCTCAAAGCGCAGCGCGCTTTGTCGGCTGGCATCACGCCCATTGTGTGCGTGGGAGAAACTTTGGCGGACCGCGAAGCTGGTAAAACCGAAGAGGTGGTGAAGCGCCAATTGGCTGCCGTCATTCACACCAACGGTCATTGCATCAGTGAAATCGTGGTGGCCTATGAGCCCGTGTGGGCCATCGGAACGGGCCGTACGGCATCGCCTGAACAAGCGCAAGAGGTTCACGCAGTTTTGCGTGCGCAGCTGAAGGCGGCGACGCCGCATTCAGACCGTATTTCTATTTTGTATGGCGGCAGCATGAATGCCGCCAATGCCGCACAGTTGCTGGCACAACCCGACATTGACGGTGGCTTGATTGGCGGTGCCGCCCTCAAGGCGCCCGACTTTTTGGCCATCATGGCCGCAGGTTCAGTGAGTGCCTAAGCCCTCTTGAACGTACGACAGTAGACATTTAGATTTGGAGCAAAGCATGAATGCAATGATCACCGTAATTTTGGCTGTACAGATGTTGTCGGCCTTGGCCATGATTGGTTTGATTTTGGTGCAACATGGCAAAGGTGCCGACATGGGCGCCGCATTTGGCAGCGGTAGCTCTGGCAGCTTGTTTGGTGCATCGGGTGGTGCCAATTTCTTGTCGCGCACCACGGCTGTTTTGGCTGCTGTGTTTTTCACAAGCACACTGATGCTGGCCTACTTTGGTAACCTTCGCCCCGCAGCGTCTGGCAGCGTGTTGGAAGGCACCGCAGTCGTGGCACCCGCAGCACCTGTGGACAACAGCACAGCGTCACAAATTCCAGGTAACGCACCTGTAACTTCCAGTGCGCCTGCGCCTGCAAGTTCGAAGTAAGAAATCTCTTGGTTTTTGCGCACTTGTGGTCTTCTTGATGCGCGTCATAAATTTCGGCGTTTACCCCGAAAGATGAACCCTGTTTAGGGGTAAACTACGAGTTGTTCTGAGAGCTAAAACCTACTTGTAGGTGCCTCACGCCATCAGAGCAAAAATAACCGCCGTCGTGGTGAAATTGGTAGACACGCTATCTTGAGGGGGTAGTGGCGAAAGCTGTGCGAGTTCGAGTCTCGCCGACGGCACCAACACAGAGAGTCGCTGGGTGTGATCACCCAGCGTTTCACAAGTGAGTAGAAGTCCATGACCAACCTTGACCAGTACCTCCCCATCTTGTTGTTCATCTTGGTGGGAGTCGCCGTCGGCGTACTGCCTCAGGTCTTAGGGTACATCTTAGGCCCCAACCGTCCAGACGCTGCCAAAAACTCCCCCTACGAATGCGGCTTTGAAGCCTTCGAAGACGCCCGCATGAAATTTGACGTTCGCTACTACTTGGTGGCGATCTTGTTCATTTTGTTTGACCTTGAAATTGCTTTCTTATTTCCTTGGGCCGTGGCCTTAAAGGAAGTGGGTGTGGCTGGCTTTGTCGCTGTTGTAATTTTTCTCGCCATTCTGGTTGTGGGCTTTGTCTACGAGTGGAAAAAAGGCGCCCTGGATTGGGAATGATCCCGTTTGACTTTGTGCTTCAACAAGGATGTGAACAATGATTGAAGGCGTGATGAAAGAAGGCTTCATCACCACGAGCTATGACTCTGTGGTGAACTGGGCCAAGACGGGTTCTTTGTGGCCCATGACTTTTGGCTTGGCATGTTGCGCGGTTGAAATGATGCACGCTGCCACGGCACGCTACGACTTGGCGCGCTTTGGTGCTGAAGTGTTCCGTGCCAGTCCTCGTCAAAGTGATTTGATGATCGTGGCCGGCACGCTCACCAACAAAATGGCACCTGCTTTGCGCAAGGTTTACGATCAAATGTCCGAGCCCCGTTGGGTCATCTCCATGGGCTCTTGCGCCAATGGCGGTGGCTACTACCACTACAGCTATTCAGTGGTTCGCGGATGCGATCGCATTGTGCCTGTGGATGTGTATGTGCCAGGTTGCCCACCCACTGCAGAAGCCCTGATCTACGGCATCATCCAGTTGCAGCAAAAGATTCGCCGCACGCAAACCATTGCGCGGGTTTGAAAGAAGCACCATGACTTTTTCAATTCATCCCGAACAACTTCAACAAAATTTGACGCAAGTCTTGGGCGAGCAAGTCGAGCATGTCGATTTGGCTTTGGGCGAGGTCACAGTGCATGTGAGCGCCGCCAATTACCTTGCGGTCATGCAAACATTGCGCGATGCGCCGTTGTGCCAATTTGAACAACTCATGGACCTGTGCGGCATGGACTATTCCACCTACCGCGAAGTAGGGGATGAGGGTCCTCGTTTTGGTGTGGTAGTGCACTTGTTGTCCGTCTCTCTGAACCAGCGTGTGCGTGTCATGGTGCGTTGCCCAGAAGATGACTTGCCCTTGGTTGATTCGGTCATGCACCTGTGGAACGCTGCCAACTGGTACGAACGTGAAGCCTTCGACTTGTACGGCATTGTGTTCGATGGCCACATCGATTTGCGCCGCATTCTCACAGACTACGGCTTCATCGGTCATCCTTTCCGCAAAGACTTTCCTGTCTCAGGTCATGTCGAAATGCGTTACGACGCAGAGCGTGCACGTGTGGTGTACGAGCCCGTTTCGATCGAGCCTCGCGAAATCACACCGCGCATCATTCGCGAAGAGAAATACGGAGGTCTGCACTGAGCGCTTGGCGCTCGTGTGAATCAACATGGCAGAAATTAAAAACTACACCTTGAACTTTGGCCCGCAGCACCCTGCGGCACACGGCGTTTTGCGTTTGGTGCTTGAGATGGATGGTGAGGTCGTACAGCGTGCTGATCCGCACATTGGCTTGTTGCACCGTGCTACTGAAAAGTTGGCCGAAACCAAAACCTACATTCAGTCCTTGCCCTACATGGACCGCTTGGACTACGTGTCCATGATGTCCAACGAGCATGCGTATTGCTTGGCCATTGAAAAATTATTGGGCATTGAAGTGCCCGAGCGTGCGCAGTACATCCGTGTGATGTTCTCCGAAATTACGCGCTTGCTCAACCACCTCATGTGGTTGGGCTCGCACGCCAACGATTGCGGCAGCTCTACAGTGCTGATCTATGCTTTCCGTGAACGTGAAGACTTGTTCGACATGTACGAGGCGGTCTCTGGTGCGCGCATGCACGCGGCGTACTTCCGTCCAGGTGGCGTGTACCGCGACTTGCCAGACACCATAGCGCAATACCAAGTCAACAAAATTCGCAATGCCAAAGCCATTGCCGAATTGAATGTGAATCGCCAAGGTTCATTGCTCGACTTCATTGAAGATTTCACCAACCGTTTCCCTAAGTGCATTGACGAGTATGAAACTTTGCTCACCGACAACCGCATTTGGAAGCAGCGTACCGTTGGCATAGGTGTTGTGTCCCCAGAGCGCGCTCTGAACTTGGGCATGACAGGTCCGATGTTGCGTGGCTCGGGCATTGCTTGGGATTTGCGTAAAACGCAGCCCTACGATGCCTATGACAAAGTTGAGTTTGACGTGCCTGTGGGCAAAACAGGCGACAGCTACGACCGTTACTTGGTTCGCATGCAAGAAATGCGCGAATCCAACAGCATCATTCAGCAATGTATCAAGTGGTTGCGCGTCAACCCAGGCCCAGTCATTACCGACAACCACAAGGTGGCACCGCCATCACGTGAGTCCATGAAGACCAACATGGAAGGTTTGATTCACCACTTCAAACTTTTTACAGAAGGTTTCCACGTGCCCGAAGGCCAAGCCTATGCGGCCGTTGAGCACCCTAAAGGTGAGTTTGGTATCTACCTCGTCAGCGACGGTGCCAACAAACCTTACCGCTTGAAAATCCGTGCCCCGGGCTATGCCCACCTGGCGACCCTTGATGAAATGGCCCGTGGCCACATGTTGGCCGACGCAGTGGCCATTATTGGAACCATGGACATTGTGTTTGGAGAGATTGACCGATGATCTCTGATGCGACCAAAGCCCGCTTCGCACGCGAAGTGGCCAAATTCCCTGCCGATCAAAAGCAATCTGCCGTCATGGCCTGCTTGTCCATCGTGCAACAAGAGCTCGGTTGGGTTAGCCCTGAGAGCGAAAAAGTGGTGGCCGACTATCTGGGCATGGCGCCCATGGCTGTGCACGAAGTCACCACTTTTTACAACATGTACAACCAGCAAAAATTGGGCAAGTTCAAACTGAACGTTTGCACCAATTTGCCTTGCCAGTTGCGTGGCGGCCAACAAGCCTTGGTCCATTTACAAAAACGTTTGGGCATTCAGTCGGGTGAAACAACGCCGGATGGCCTCATCACGTTGCAGCCCAGCGAGTGCCAGGGCGCTTGCGCTGATGCGCCTGTGTTGCTTGTCAACGATCGCACCATGTGCAGTTTCATGAGCAACGAAAAGCTCGATGAGTTGGTCGATACCTTGCAAAAATCTGGAGGCGCAGCATGAGCGCTGATTTGAATCAGTTGTTGTCGCGCTTTGCGGCCACAGGCGTGGAAACCTCTTTCCACGAGCGTCACATTAACCCGCAAATCATGGCGGGTTTGAATGGCGCTAACTGGAGCCTCAAAGATTACGAAGCGCGCGGTGGTTACCAAGCCCTGCGCAAAATCTTGGGCAAAGATGGCGGCGAAGGCCTGACGCAAGACCAAGTCATTGCCACTGTCAAAGAGTCTGCCTTGCGCGGCCGTGGTGGTGCTGGTTTCCCTACAGGTCTGAAGTGGAGCTTCATGCCCCGTCAGTTCCCGGGTCAAAAGTATCTGGTTTGCAATTCGGACGAAGGCGAGCCGGGTACTTGCAAAGACCGCGACATCATGCAATTCAATCCCCACATTGTGATTGAAGGCATGGCCATTGCGGCTTATGCGATGGGCATCAACGTGGGTTACAACTACATCCACGGCGAAATTTTCCAAACCTACGAACGCTTTGAAGCGGCTTTAGAAGAAGCGCGCGCAGCAGGCTATCTGGGTGACAAGATCATGGGCAGCAACTTCAACTTCCAGTTGCATGCATCCCACGGTTTCGGTGCTTACATTTGCGGTGAAGAAACGGCCTTGCTTGAATCCTTGGAAGGCAAAAAAGGCCAACCTCGCTTCAAACCACCATTCCCTGCTAGCTTCGGTTTGTACGGCAAGCCCACCACCATCAACAACACCGAAACCTTTGCAGCGGTCCCATGGATCATTCGCAATGGGGGTCAAGCGTATTTGGAATGCGGCAAGCCCAACAACGGCGGCACCAAGATTTTCTCGATCAGTGGCGACGTTGAGCGTCCTGGTAATTACGAAATTCCCCTGGGCACTTCCTTTGCCAAACTCTTGGAGTTGGCAGGTGGCATGCGCGGTGGACGTCAGTTGAAAGCCGTCATTCCTGGCGGTTCGTCTGCGCCTGTGTTGCCCGCCAACATCATGATGGACGTCACCATGGACTATGACTCGATTGCCAAAGCCGGCTCCATGCTGGGTTCTGGCGCGGTCATCGTCATGGACGATACGCGTTGCATGGTCAAGTCTTTGCAGCGTTTGTCTTATTTCTACTCCCACGAATCATGTGGCCAGTGCACCCCTTGCCGCGAAGGCACAGGTTGGTTGTGGCGCATGGTCGATCGCATCGAAAATGGTCACGGCCGCGCCAGCGACCTCGACCTGTTGAACTCGGTGGCAGACAACATCCAAGGCCGCACCATTTGCGCTTTGGGTGATGCCGCCGCCATGCCTGTGCGCGGAATGATCAAACATTTCCGTCACGAATTTGAGTACCACGTTGAGCACAAGACCTGCATGGTCCCCGCTTACGTATAAGACGGCAGACCACCATGGTTGAAATTGAACTAGACGGTAAAAAAGTTGAGGTCTTAGAAGGCAGCATGGTCATGCATGCCGCTGAAAAGGCCGGCACTTACATTCCTCACTTCTGCTATCACAAGAAATTGAGCATTGCGGCCAACTGCCGCATGTGCTTGGTCGATGTGGAAAAAGCACCTAAGCCCATGCCCGCTTGCGCGACGCCCGTCACGCAAGGCATGATTGTGCGCACCAAGTCAGACAAAGCCATCAAAGCGCAAGAGTCTGTAATGGAATTCTTGCTCATCAATCACCCCCTCGATTGCCCCATCTGCGACCAAGGCGGCGAGTGTCAGTTGCAAGACTTGGCTGTGGGTTATGGTGGCAGCAAGTCACGCTACGAAGAAGAAAAACGTGTGGTGTTCCACAAAGATGTGGGCCCGCTCATCAGCATGCAAGAGATGAGCCGTTGCATTCACTGCACACGGTGCGTTCGCTTCGGTCAAGAAGTGGCTGGCGTCATGGAGCTGGGCATGTCACACCGTGGTGAACACGCCGAAATCGAAACCTTCGTGGGCCAATCGGTTGACTCGGAACTCTCCGGAAACATGATTGACATTTGCCCCGTGGGTGCGCTCACCAGCAAGCCTTTCCGTTACAGCGCCCGTACGTGGGAGTTGTCACGTCGCAAATCAGTTGCGCCGCACGATTCATCGGGTGCCAACTTGGTGGTGCAAGTGAAGAACAACGAAGTGCTCCGCGTGGTGCCTTTGGAAAACGAAGACGTCAACGAGTGCTGGATTGCCGACCGCGATCGTTTCTCTTACGAAGCTTTGAACAGTGCCGACCGTTTGCGCGCCCCCATGATCAAACAGGGCGGTGAGTGGAAAGAAGTCGACTGGCAAACCGCTTTGGAATACGTGGCCAACGGCTTGAACCAAATCAGCAAAGACCACGGTGCCAGCAGCATCGGTGCATTGGTCAGCCCTCACAGTACCCTTGAAGAATTGCATTTGGCCAGCACCCTGGTTCGTTCTTTGGGTTCTGACAACATCGACTACCGTTTGCGCAATGCTGAGTTTGCCAAAGCAGAAGGTGTGCGCTATTTGGGTACTTCCATTGCCAGCTTGTCGCAACTCCAACGCGTCTTGGTGGTCGGCAGCAACTTGCGCAAAGACCATCCTCTGTTTGCACTGCGCATTCGTCAGGCGCAGCGCAATGGCGCACAAGTCAATGCCATTACCTCTAAAACCTTGTTCAACGCTGCAGATGCATGGGCCATGCCGATTGCAAATGCCGATGTGCAAGAAGCCAGTGCGTGGGCACAAAGCTTGGCCAATGTGGCCGCGGCCGTTGCGGCAGAGAAGGGCGTTGCAGCCCCTGTTGCCGGTCAAGTCACACCAGCAGCCAAAGCCATCGCCACGTCCTTGCTTGGCGGCGAACGCAAAGCCATTTTGCTGGGCAACGCCGCAGCACACCACGCCAATGCGTCCAGCTTGCTCAGCTTGGCCCAATGGATTGCGGCACAAACAGGCGCCACTTTCGGTTACCTCACAGAAGCTGCCAACACCGTGGGTGCGCAGTGGGCCAAAGCCCAACCACAGTCTGGTGGTTTGAACGCTGCGCAAATGTTGGCCGGTAGCTTGAAAGCCGCTTTGTTGCTGAACACCGAACCCGTGGAAGACTCTGCTGCGGGTGCCAAGGCAGTTGCGGCATTGGCTGCCATGCAAATGGTGGTCACACTCAGCCCGTTCAAAACCAACATGGCTTTCTCAGACGTGTTGCTGCCCATCGCACCGTTCACGGAAACGTCGGGCAGTTTTGTCAATGCAGAAGGGCGCTTGCAAAGTTTCCATGCCGTGGTGAAGCCTTTGGCCGAAACCCGTCCTGCTTGGAAAGTATTGCGCGTCTTGGCCAACATGCTCGGCTTGCCACAGTTGGCTTTTGAAACTTCACAAGATGTGTTGAAACAAATCAGCGCCACACCCTTGAACCTCAGCAATGCTTGTGGTTCTGAGGTTCGCATGGCAGGTGATGTAGACACACCTTGCGTGGCATCTATTTATCAACTCGACAGCTTGGTGCGCCGCGCACCTTCTTTGCAATTGACAGCAGATGCTAGAAATGCCAAGGCTGTTGCTGAAGGAGTGCACGCATGATCGACGCACTGTACAACGGTGGCCTGAACGCCATCTCCGCCACTTGGTGGGCTGCCATGGTCTGGCCCGTCTTGTGGATCTTGATCAAAATTGTGGCGGTGTTGGCCCCCCTGATGGGTGCTGTGGCTTACCTCACTTTGTGGGAGCGCAAGTTGCTCGGTTTCATGCAAGTTCGCATGGGACCCAACCGAGTGGGTCCCTTCGGTTTGTTGCAACCTATTGCAGATGCTTTGAAGCTTCTCACCAAAGAGATCATCACGCCATCTGCTGTGGCGCCTGGTTTGTTCCGCTTGGGTCCCATCATGGCCATCATGCCGGCTCTTGCCGCATGGGTGGCCATTCCTTTTGGCCCTGAAGTTGCATTGACCAATTTGAATGCAGGTTTGCTGCTCGTCATGGCCATCACCTCCATCGAGGTTTATGGCGTGATCATTGCGGGTTGGGCCTCCAACTCCAAGTACGCCTTCTTGGGTGCCTTGCGCGCTTCTGCGCAAATGGTCAGTTACGAAATTGCGATGGGCTTTTGTTTCTTGGTAGTCATCATGGTCACAGGCAGCATGAACCTCACAGAAATCGTGCTGGGTCAAGGCAAAGGTGAGATGGCCAACATGGGCCTGAACTTCTTGTCCTGGAACTGGTTGCCTTTGTTCCCCATTTTCATGGTCTACCTGATCTCTGGCGTGGCTGAAACCAACCGTCACCCGTTTGACGTGGTGGAAGGGGAGGCCGAGATTGTGGCCGGTCACATGGTGGAGTACTCCGGCATGGGCTTTGCCATCTTCTTCTTGGCCGAATACGCCAGCATGTGGTTGGTGTCTATCTTGGCCGTCATTATGTTCTTGGGCGGCTGGATGTCGCCCATTGACAGCACTGTTTTCAACTTCATTCCAGGTTGGATTTGGTTAGGCATCAAGACCTTTGTGGTGGTCTCGATGTTCATTTGGATTCGCGCTACTTTCCCGCGCTTCCGTTATGACCAGATCATGCGTTTGGGTTGGAAAATTTTCATCCCAGTCACCTTGGTGTGGCTGTTGATTGTGGGCGTGTGGTTGCACTCGCCTTGGAACATTTGGAAATAACCGGGTTAAGACATGTCTACTGTGGCTGTATCCAATTTTTCGCTCAAAGACTTTCTCAAGAGCTTTATGCTGTTTGAGTTGGTCAAGGGCATGGCCTTAACGGGTCGTTACGCATTCCGTCGCAAGGTGACCCTTCAGTTCCCTGAAGAGAAGACACCTTTGTCACCTCGTTTCCGAGGTTTGCATGCCTTGCGTCGTTATGAAAACGGTGAAGAGCGTTGCATCGCATGCAAACTGTGCGAGGCCGTTTGCCCCGCCATGGCCATCACCATTGAATCTGACGTGCGTGCTGATGGTTCACGTCGCACCACACGTTACGACATCGATTTGACCAAGTGCATCTTCTGCGGTTTCTGCGAAGAAAGTTGTCCCGTCGACTCCATCGTGGAAACGTCCATTTTGGAATACCACGGCGAAAAGCGCGGCGATCTGCACTACACCAAAGAGATGCTCCTGGCAGTGGGCGATCGCTATGAGAAAGACATTGCTGCTTCTAAAGCAGCAGATGCCAAGTACCGGTGATCGACTGAATTTACAAAACTAACAAGCGACAACCCATGGACGTCAAAACTGGTTTCTTTTATCTCTTCTCGGTGGTGCTGATGTTTGCAGCCTTCCGCGTTGTGACTGCGCGCAACCCAGTGCATGCTGTGTTGTACCTGATGCTTGCATTTTCACAAGCCTCGGGTTTGTGGTTGCTCTTGCAAGCCGAGTTCTTGGCCATGACTTTGGTCTTGGTTTACTTGGGTGCCGTGATGGTGCTGTTCTTGTTTGTGGTGATGATGCTGGACATCAACTTGGACACTTTGCGAGAAGGCTTCTGGAAGCATTTCCCCTTGGCAGCATCATTGGGTGCTTTGGTTGCGCTTGAAATGGCTGGCGTTTTGATGAGTGGTTTCCGCTCTTCTGAAGCGCCCAAAGTGGCCATGGCGGTCGGGCAGTTAGCCCCCCAAATCTCCAACTCCAAGGCCTTGGGTATCTTGTTGTACACCGAGTACCTCATGCCGATTCAAGTGGCAGCTTCTATTTTGTTGGTGGCCATGATTGCCGCCATTGCCCTCACATTGCGTCAACGCAAAGACAGCAAAGCCATCAGCGCTTCTGAACAAGTTCATGTGCGCGCCAAAGACCGTTTGGTCGTGGTCAAGATGGATGCCGTCAAAGTTGGCGAAGCGCCAAAAGCACCTGAAGCACCCGAAGCCCCCGCTTTGGCCGATGCTTCCAAGGAGACCAAATAATGACATTGACACTTGGACACTATTTGTCGCTGGGCGCCATGCTGTTTGCCCTGTCGGTGATCGGTATCTTTTTGAACCGTAAGAACCTGATCGTGTTGTTGATGGCCATTGAGTTGATGCTCTTGGCGGTCAATATGAATTTTGTGGCTTTCTCTCACTTCTTGGGTGACATGCACGGACAAGTGTTCGTCTTCTTCATCCTCACAGTGGCAGCAGCCGAGTCCGCCATTGGTTTGGCCATTTTGGTGCTCTTGTTCCGCAACAAGAACAGCATCAATGTGGACGAGCTCAATTCGCTCAAGGGTTAAGAGGTTAAAAGAACATGAGCCAAACCCTCAACGCTTCAACGCTGCTTGCAGTGCCATTGGCCCCTCTGGTGGGATCGGCGCTGGCTGGTATTTTGGGAACGCAATTCGGTGGTAACTGGATTGGTCGTCGCCTGACACACACGCTCACCATTTTGGGCGTGTTGATTGCTTTCATCTTGTCCGCTTCCACTTTGAAGAGTGTGGCGGTGGACGGTGCACGCTTTAACGAAACCCTCTACACCTGGATGGCCGTTGGGGGTCTCAAAATGGAAGTGGGCTTCATGGTCGATGGCCTCACCGCCATGATGATGTGCGTCGTCACTTTCGTATCGCTGATGGTTCACTTGTACACCATCGGTTACATGGAAGAAGACGAGGGCTACAACCGTTTCTTCGCCTACATCTCATTGTTCACTTTCTCGATGTTGATGCTGGTCATGAGCAACAACATGCTGCAACTGTTCTTCGGTTGGGAAGCTGTGGGCTTGGTGTCTTATTTGTTGATTGGTTTCTGGTTCAACAAACCCACCGCCATTTTTGCCAACATGAAGGCCTTCTTGGTCAATCGGGTGGGTGACTTTGGTTTCATCTTGGGCATTGGCCTCATTGCTGCCTTTGCGGGTACTTTGAACTACACAGAGGCTTTTGCCAAAGCGGGCGACCTCGCAGCGCTCACACTGCCTGGCACCTCTTGGATGTTGATCACCGTCATCTGCATCTGCTTGTTCATTGGCGCGATGGGCAAGTCAGCCCAGTTCCCATTGCACGTGTGGTTGCCCGACTCCATGGAAGGCCCCACACCCATCTCTGCGTTGATCCACGCAGCGACCATGGTGACGGCCGGCATTTTCATGGTGGCACGCATGTCACCTTTGTTTGAGTTGTCTGAAACTGCCTTGAACTTCATCATGGTGATCGGTGCCATCACTGCTTTGTTCATGGGTTTCCTGGGCATCATTCAAAATGACATCAAGCGCGTGGTGGCTTATTCCACCTTGTCGCAATTGGGTTACATGACAGTGGCTTTGGGTGCTTCGGCTTACTCAGTGGCCGTGTTCCACCTCATGACGCACGCCTTCTTCAAAGCTTTGTTGTTCTTAGGTGCAGGCTCGGTCATCATGGGCATGCACCACAACCAAGACATTCGCTACATGGGCGGCGTGCGCAAGTACATGCCCATCACATGGATCACGTCTTTGCTTGGTTCTTTGGCTTTGATCGGCACGCCTTTCTTCTCTGGCTTCTATTCCAAAGACAGCATCATTGAAGCCGTGGCCGAAAGCCATTTGCCTGCGGCTGGCTTTGCGCACTTTGCGGTGCTGGCGGGTGTCTTCGTCACAGCGTTCTATTCCTTCCGCATGTACTTCTTGGTGTTCCATGGCAAAGAGCGCTATGACCAGAACCCTGATGCACATCACGGTCACCACGATGATCACCATGACGACCATGGTCACGACGATCATGGTCCGCACGAGTCACCTTGGGTGGTCACAGTGCCCCTGATTTTGTTGGCCATTCCTTCGGTGGTCATTGGTTACATGGCCATCGACCCCATGCTGTTTGGCGAGTTCTTCAAAGACGCGATCTTTGTGGACGGCGACAAGCACCACGTGATGCATGAATTGGCAGATGCCTTCCACGGCCCCGTGGCCATGGCTTTGCACGCTGTGACCACAGCGCCGTTCTGGTTGGCTTTGGCCGGTGTGGTGGTGTCTTGGTACATGTACTTGATCAACCCCGCAGTGCCAGCCGCCATTGGCCGTGCGCTGCGTCCCTTGGTGGTCATTCTTGAGAACAAGTACTTCATGGACTGGTTCAACGAAAACGTTTTGGCCCGCGGTGCACGCGCCTTGGGCAATGGACTTTGGAAAGTTGGCGATCGCACCTTGATCGACGGCTTGCTTGTCAACGGCTCTTGGAAGCTGGTGGGCATGGTTTCAGCCTGGACCCGCAAGCTGCAATCGGGCTACCTCTACCACTACGCCTTGGTGATGATCTTGGGTATTTTCTTGCTCATGACGTACTTCGTCTGGCTCAACAAATAAGGAAGCATCAAAATGAATTTGTTGAGCCTTGCCATCTGGACGCCTATCGCGTTCGGTCTTGTTTTACTGGCTTTGGGTCGTGATGAACAAGCTCCGGCTGTGCGCTGGTTGGCCCTTGTCGGATCGGTCATCAGTTTCCTGATCACACTGCCTTTGTACAGTGGCTTCAAACTTGACACAGCTGCCATGCAGTTTGTCGAAAAAGCGTCTTGGATTGAGCGCTTCAACGTCAACTACCACTTGGGTGTTGACGGCATTTCTGTGTGGTTCGTCATCCTCACTGCCTTCATCAATGTGATTGTGGTGATTGCGGGTTGGGAAGTGATCACGCGAAAAGTGAACCAGTACATGGCCGCGTTCCTCATCTTGTCTGGCTTGATGATTGGCGTGTTTTCCGCTTTAGACGGTTTGCTGTTCTACGTGTTCTTTGAGGCCACGCTCATTCCAATGTATTTGATCATTGGTATTTGGGGCGGTCCGAACAAAATCTATGCAGCGTTCAAGTTCTTCTTGTACACCTTGTTGGGCTCACTCCTCACATTGATCGCCTTGATTTACTTGTACACCCAGTCGGGTGGCAGCTTTGACATTGCGGCATGGCACAAGCTGCCTTTGTCGGCCACGGCGCAAAACTTCTTGTTCTTCGCGTTCTTCGCAGCCTTTGCGGTCAAGGTGCCCATGTGGCCAGTTCACACTTGGTTGCCCGACGTGCACGTTGAAGCCCCTACAGGTGGCTCTGCCGTGTTGGCGGCCATCATGTTGAAACTGGGTGCCTACGGCTTCTTGCGTTTCTCCATGCCCATTGCCCCCGACGCAGCGCGCGAGTGGGCCACCTTCATGATCGTCTTGTCCTTGGTGGCGGTGATCTATGTGGGCTTGGTGGCCATGGTGCAACAAGACATGAAAAAGCTGGTGGCTTATTCATCGGTTGCACACATGGGCTTTGTCACCTTGGGCTTCTTCATCTTCAATCCGCTGGGTGTGTCCGGTGGATTGGTGCAAATGATTGCGCACGGCTTTGTATCTGCCGCCATGTTCTTGTCCATTGGCGTGTTGTACGACCGCGTCCATTCGCGTGAAATTGCCAGCTACGGCGGCGTGGTCAACACCATGCCCAAGTTTGCAGCCTTTGCCTTGTTGTTCTCCATGGCCAACTGCGGTTTGCCAGGCACAGCCGGTTTCGTAGGCGAATGGATGGTCATTTTGGGTGCCGTGAAGTTTGACTTCGTGGTGGGCCTGTTGGCTGCCTCAGCCTTGATTTTTGGTGCCGCTTACACCTTATGGATGTTCAAACGCGTCTACCTGGGTCCTGTCACCAACGATCACGTGAAAGAACTGACTGACATCAACGCACGTGAATTCACTGTCATGGCATTGTTGGCCATTGCGGTGCTTTACATGGGTTTGTATCCCAAGCCTTTCACCGATGTGATGGAAGTCTCTGTGGCCAATTTGTTGCAGCACGTGGCTGCTTCTAAATTGCCTTGATCGACATTGCGCCGCTGAAACTTAAAGATAGAGAGAATTGACATGATTGACTCAACCAGCTGGACGACGGTGTATCCGGAAATCGCATTGCTGGTCATGGCCTGCGTCATTGCCTTGGTGGACCTGTTGGTCACCAGCCCTAAGCGCACTGTGACATACGTTTTAACCTTGGTGTCCTTGGGTGGCGTGGCATTACTGAATGCGTTTTATGCCGATGCCGGCCACACGCTCTATGGCTTTGGTCGTTTGGTGGTCTCCGACCCCATGGGCCATTGGCTCAAGTGTTTTGCCACCATCGCCGTCATGGTTACCTTGGTCTATGCTCGCCCCTATGCAGCAGAGCGCGACATGTTGCGCGGTGGCGAGATTTTCAGCTTGTCGGTGTTTGCGCTGCTGGGCATGTGCGTCATGATCTCCGGCCAAAACTTCTTGGTCTTGTATTTGGGCCTTGAATTGCTCACGCTGTCGAGCTACGCCTTGGTGGCATTGCGCCGCGACAACACCCAAGCCACAGAAGCTGCCATGAAGTACTTCGTATTGGGTGCCATGGCCTCTGGTTTCTTGTTGTACGGCATGTCCATGTTGTACGGCGCCACGGGTTCTTTGGACCTGGCCACTGTGTTCAAAGTCATTGCAAGCGGTCAAGTGAAGCACCAAGTCTTGGTCTTTGGTTTGGTCTTTGTGGTGGCCGGTTTGGCTTTCAAACTGGGTGTGGTGCCATTCCACATGTGGGTGCCTGACGTTTATCAAGGTGCGCCAACTGCTGCAACCCTCATGATTGCTGGTGCGCCCAAATTGGCAGCGTTTGCCATTGCCATTCGTTTGTTGGTGGAGGGCTTGCTGCCCTTGGCCATTGATTGGCAACAAATGCTGGCGCTGTTGGCCATTGCCTCATTGCTGGTTGGTAACTTGGCGGCCATTGCACAAACCAACCTCAAGCGCATGTTGGCTTACTCCACCATCGCGCAAATGGGTTTTGTGCTCATCGGCCTGATGTCTGGCGTGGTCAGTGGCAATGCAGCCATGGGAGCCAATGCCTACAGCTCTGCCATGTTTTACGTTGTGGGCTATGTGCTCACCACCTTGGCAACGTTTGGCATCATTTTGATGCTGGCACGTCAAGGTTTTGAAAGCGAAGAGATCACCGACTTGGCGGGCCTGAACAACCGCAGCCCCTTGTACGCTGGCGTGATGGCCATCTGCATGTTCTCCTTAGCTGGTATTCCACCCATGGTGGGCTTCTATGCCAAGCTGTCTGTGTTGCAAGCCTTGGTGGCTTCCGGCCACACAGCCGACATCGCATTGGCGGTGTTCGCAGTGGCCATGTCTTTAATTGGCGCCTTCTACTACTTGCGCGTTGTCAAAGTGATGTACTTTGATGAGGCGGTGACGGCAACCACCGTTACCGCTGACGCCGACGTGCGTGTTGTTTTGTCCATCAACGGTTTGCTCGTCTTGGTCTTGGGCATTGTGCCCGGTGCTTTGATGTCACTGTGCGCACGCTCAGTGGCCCAGATGTTGGCCAACTGAGCATGGCCGATCAGTCGGATGCACATCTGATTGAAACCAAGCTGAAGGGCCAAGCGCTCTTCAGCGGTTCTTTTCTCCACGCATTCCTCGACACCGTGGCCTTGCCTGATGGCACGCAGGCGACGCGTGAGTATGTGGTTCATCCTGGTGCCGTCATGATTGTCCCTTTGCTAGAACTGCCGGGTCAGCCCTTGCAGTTGGTGATGGAACGACAATTCAGATACCCTGTTCAGCAAGTGATGTTGGAGTTTCCTGCAGGTAAATTGGATCCGAACGAATCGACCCTTCAGTGCGCCCAGCGTGAACTGTTTGAAGAGACCGGCTACAGCGCCAAGCAATGGGCAAGAGCAGGTGTGATGCACCCCGTCATTTCTTATTCCACCGAGTTCATTGATATTTGGTTTGCCAAAGATCTCAGCCTAGGAGAGCGTCAGCTCGACCCTGGTGAGTTCTTGGAAGTCATCACGAAAACACCAGAAGCTTTGCAAGAAGCCTGCTTAAAGGGCGAAGTGACCGATAGCAAAACTTTGACCGGCATGTTCTGGTTGCAGAATTATTTGTCGGGCCGGCATCAGCTCAACTGGGTGAATGCAGCATGAAAGTCTTGAACCTTCAGTGCGCGGGCATGCACACCTTTGAGGGTTGGTTTGGTTCTGAAGAAGATTACCAATCCCAGCGTGAAAGAGGCTTGGTGGCTTGCCCAATGTGTGCCAACACCGAAGTGCGCAAACTTCCATCTGCACCGCGTTTGAATTTGGGTGCAGCAGAGCCTCGTTCGGCCAAGCCTGAACCCCAAGAAGAGCCATCAGCCAACACGGGAACTGTCTCTCCTGCATCCAATGTGTCATCGGTGCCCACTGCTGAAGCCGTTGTTGCTGGGTTGGCGCAAGTGCATCCTGAAGCAGCAGAGATGGTTCAAGAAGCTTGGATGAAGATGGTCAAGCACGTTATTGCCAATACGGAAGATGTAGGACAAAACTTTGCTGAAGAAGCGCGCAAGATGCACTACGGCGAATCGGAAGAACGCAACATTCGAGGGCAAGCCTCGATCGAAGAAACGAAAGACTTGTTAGAAGAGGGCATTGAGGTCATGCCTCTGCCAGTGCCTGATGCGCTGAAGGGCGGGCTTCAGTAGAACTTTAGCTGCTTTCTAAAAAAATTTTCGATCCATATCTTTTGCTTAGTTTTTGGATCGCGATGTCATCGTGCTGAAACATATTCTCTAAAAATAAACCATGGCTTTGTGTTCCAGGCCAAAAAATGGGTTGCAATTTTCTGCCAACTTTTACAGGCAAGTAATCTCTCATTTTTGACATGACATAAAGCCACAAATCGTCACCTCGAGGGCAAAGTTCTTGAAGTATTTCGATGTTTGTCGTGTCTTCATGCAAGCTGTTAGGTGGATATAGCACACCGCCAACGCCAATCGGTAAGGTGTCTCTGCTCGGCATGCGTGCAAGGCCGTCTTGTACGTCAAAACTCCAGTCGCAATAGGGTGCCAGTTGATGTGATGTAATTGTGTGAAAGCGGTGAACTGCGCCAGCTGCAATGGCTGTGGGGTTTGCTTGAGAACCTTCAATTAAGTGTTGAAGCCATAGGCGAGGGTAGTAAATATCGTCGTCACAAATCGCAATGTGCGCATTTGGAAAAGCGATGAGCGATGGAATGATTTTTTTAAAAGACTTGAGATCCTCCGTCGCCCTGATTTCAATTTTGTGTGCCAATGTCGTCAAGCTTTTGGGGAGGTCTCCAATTTCATGGTTGGCAATCCATAAAATTAGCTTGTCCGGTCGTGCTGTTTGCTCTAGCAAACTTTCAATCGTTAAATGAAGCCATTTAAATCTTGGTCTATGTGAAGTTAGCGAAACGATGAGTTCACTGCTTAGCGAATGCTGCTTAGCGGTAATTGGGAATTGAATTTTTTCTTGTTCATACAAGTTCAATAAAACACCCATAGGTGTTTCAAAGAATTTAGAGCGACCGATCACAAGACTTCTTGTTTCGAATCTAATTGCTTCATTTCAGTGCATTCTTTGAGGTAGATCTCAAGCTGCCATGACAGAACAAACATGCATCCCCCAAAAAGATAGATGAGCGCACAATAAAAGAAATCCTGAGCCTCAAGCCTAGAGTTGTGTGCATACCTGTACATGACAATGGCAGCTGGTGTTAGCCAGAGGGAAACAGAAAGCATTCGGACTGGATTGCTTGCAATTAATTGAATGATCCGCAACATAAATTTTCCCCGGCAACAAGCAGAAATTGGATTTGGAATCATCCATCAGTTGCCAAATTTAGCGTCGAGGTAGCCAAGTGCTGCCGATGCTAAACCCATCGTTAGGCCAAGAAAGGCAAAGGCAGGTGCAGCGGGTCCTGAAATGCATGCTGCTGCGCCAGATGCAGCCGCTAAAGCGCCGGCGCCTGCTGCTGCACCCGCAAAATAGCCAGCACCGCTGACTTCGTCAATTTCAATTTCAGAGAGCGCTCTCATCGATGTTTGTACAGACATTTTCAACCTTTCAATTTGATGTGATTTCAATCGAATGTTTGACTAACACTCGTTGTTAAGCATCGCAGATAGAAAGATTTTGAAAGTGCGTATTAACACCTATATTTGTGAATATTTGTATTCAAAATATAATAAATTTAGAATTTTAAGTATCAATTTAGTGAGTTTAATGGTTTTTAGATATTGCCACATTCCAACGCACTTACTCAGCCCTGATGTTCCGATCCTTGATGATGACCTTCCATCGAGCAATGTCACGCTCAATGAAGGCTGCCAGTTCGGTATGGCCAAGGGGCGCAGGTTCTGCGCCTTGAATTTGTAATTGCTTAGACACTTCAGGATCTAAAACTGCTTTTTGCAAGTCTTTGCTGACCTTCTGTGTAATTTCGGCAGGTACTTTGGATTGGAAAAATAGGGCGTACCAAATTTCATATTCAAAACCAGTCAAACCTGCTTCTGAAATAGTGGGTACATCTGGCAAGTTGCGGTCGCGTTTGGCGCTGGCCACCGCCAATGGGATCAGCTTCCCCGTTTTGATGTGTTGAATGACGCTGGGCACAGCGTTGATACCGACTTCCACATGACCTGCCAACATTTCATTCACAGAAGGTGAAGCGCCCTTGTAGGGAATGTGAACCAACTTGGTGTCGGACATGCCTTGGAACATTTCCATGGCCAAGTGATTGGGGCTGCCAATGCCGCTCGAGCTGTAATTCAATGTGCCTGGTTGTTTCTTGGCATAGGCGATCAGGTCTTTGACGGTTTTGACTTGAAGGGAGGGGTGTACTGTCAAGATAGGCACATTGATCAGTACGCGGCCTACCGGCGAGAAATCCTTGGACGCAGAGTAGGGTAGTTTGCTGTTGATCAAGGGACCTGTGACAAAGTTAGAGCCCGCACCCATGACCAATGTGTAGCCGTCGGGTTGTGCGAACGCACCTGCTTGCAAGCCTGGAACACCTGGTTTGTTTTCAATCACAACAGGCTGGCCCCAAATGTCGGAAAGTTTTTTACCAACCACCCGCATAGCGTTGTCGGCAGCTGCACCTGCTGGAAATGGAATGATGATCTTGACTGCTTTTTCAGGATAGCTGGCGTGTGCCAACGTGAAGAAAGTAAAGCCGGCAATCGCCAGCAGAGATTTGAAATGTGTCATGTGGGTTTGTGGCGTGGCTTGTGTTCAGCCCGAAGTAGATGAAGGCTTATTTGCTCGGTAAAGCTTTGGAGATCTTGTGCGACCTTGCCGAAGGAATCGTTTTTGATAAAGCGATCTTCGTGCATGTACAAAGCGCGATTGAGTTCAATTTGCAAGCTGTAGCGCCCGTTTGATGGATTGGCATATTTACGAATCAACTCGGCACCTTTGTAGGGATTGTTGATCCCCACTGTGTAACCCAGTGATCTGAAAATTTGAGCGGCTAGTTGTGTGATCTCTTCAGAGGAAGTTAACCCATCGTGATCACTGATGACGATGTCTGGTCTTGGCTTGCCGTTGTCGTCGTTCATGGCATTGCCTGTCGACTTCATCGAGTGACAATTGAGGTGCAAGCATTGACCAAATTGGTGGTGCGTATCGTTCAGAAGTTGCGACAGTTTTTGGTGGTAAGGGTCGTAGCATGTCTCGATGCGATGACGAACCTCACTGATGCAAAGGGGGGCGGAGTAGATGGGTTTGCCCGGCAGTATCAGTTTGCGAATGAGGCCAAAGCCTTTTTGAGTTTTGTCGGTTGGCCGAAGGGGTTCTGGCCAAGTTTCTGCTAAGAGAGAAGGGTCTATGTCGTCACGCGCTCGATTGGCATCGAGATAGGCGCGGTGAAACTTGGCCACCAGCAAAGGTGCTTTGAATTGAACAGCGGCGAGCCACAGTTCATCGACAAATGCATCCCAGCTGGTGGCCAAATCCTCTGCGCTGGCAATGGTCTGAACATCATCAGGCCATGCGCCCCAGCTGTGTGGCGAGTCAACCACCACGGGCAACTTGGCAGTGCCTGCATCAGGTGCGAGCACATAGAAGTTGGGTGGTGATGGATGAACTTTGGTCAGCATGGGGTAGCAAATGGCAAATCAGAACTGATGCATGACACCAAAGCCATAGCTGTTGGCTGTGCTGTTGGCTTTGTTGGTGTTGCTGACATCTCTGTCTTTGAACACATACAAGGTGCTGCGCTTGCTTAAGAAATAACTGTACTCACCTTGAGCCTTTTTCAGGGTGCCGTTCTTGTCTGTTTGAATGGAACGGTCCATGACGTTGAACGTCACGCGGCCTTGCGTGCCAACTGATGCCGTAGCGCCCAGAATCTTGAATTCCACCGTGTCACGGGTGGTGGCGGTTGCATTGTATTTTTCGTTGCCCATGGCAAAGTAGGGTCGTACAAAGCCCAAGTTGTAAGACACAACGGCTTGAACTTTGCTCTTGTAGTCGTTGACTTGCAAGCCGCCTGTTTTCTCATCCCAACCATAGCCAACGCCACCACTCAGTTTGCCATCGGCATAGTTGGCTGCAAGCTGGTATTGCTTGATGTCAGCCTCGCCTTTTAAATTGGCATTGGTGGTTGAAGGGGCGTCGGGGCCGGCAAAGTTCAAGCGACCTGCAAAGTTAAAGGGGCCCACATTGGGTGATTTGTATGTAAAGGCGTTGGACACGCGGTTATTGCCATTCAAAATGCGTGTACCAATGGCCGTAGAGCCTGCGTCATGAATGATCCACCGCAGGTTTTGTGCCAATTGGGAATACAAGGGTGAGCCTGTGGGTGCACTGGAATCGGTGCGACCCATGTTGAAAGTGCCCCATTTGCCTTGCAAGCCAACATATGCATATCGAAAGTTGGGGGTGACCAGAGAGCCATCGTCGGCATTGATGCCAAATTCCAAACCATAAATGGCGGCGTTGCCTTCTCCTAAGGACTCCGTGCCGCGAAAGCCCAAGCGGGAAGTGTTGTCGGTCAATTTTTGCACGCTTGCGCCGGGTTTGCCGTAACTGGCAGTTGAATTGACTTGGGCTTGAGTCTTGTCAAGGCTGACGTCAATGCGGCCATAAATCTGTAATGCATTGCTGGCGGGTGGTGCGTCATCTTCGTCGGCCATGGCCGAGCCAGTGAATGTCATGAACGCAATGGCCGCGCAGATGGCGGATTTGAATGCGCGAGGATGCTGTGATGGCATGTGAGTTCCTTGTGTTGTTTCGTCTAATAAAACAATGATAGTGACTACTTTTCATTGAATTATTTGGAATTTACCTCATAAAAATCTTAGATTCAAATCGAATGTTGTTTTTATGATTTGTTTCAACAAATGAAACATTTCTGAAATTGAGATTTTTAGCACAACTCAAACGAGCAAGCAGACGCAGAGCGAATGCGCTCATACTGAAATTGAAGGAGCTGGATGGACCGATTAGTTGCTGGTCTTGAGTGCGTTGGAGATCAAAGCAGCAAAGTGCTGAAGGCGCTGTAGGTAGTGCGCATGCTGTTCGTCAAATCGAAGTTTGGGTCCTGCCAAGCTGAGTGCAGCAACGACTTCATTTTGCGCATCGACAATGGGTACGGCGATGGCCAGAACATCGGGCGTGATTTCACCGTCGGAAACGGCATGCCCTTCGCTGAGGATCTTGCTCAGTTCCTGAGTCATTTTGCTGCGTTGCGTGATGGTGTTCTTGCTGTACCGCGGTAATTCGGAATTGAGCAAGGCATGCTTCACTTCGGGCGGTGCATAAGCCAGCAGCAATTTGCAGGAAGCGCCGGCATGGAGCTTGCGCCGGCTCCCAGCGCCACTTTGTGTTTTGGTGGTGCGTGTACTTTGCCAGTGGTCGATGCACACACATTCCAAGCCATCTCTGACGCGCAGTTGAACATTTTCATTGCATTCACGACCTAAAGCCAGCAGGTATTGGCGTGCAATGCGGACCAACGCAATTTGTTCTTGAGCCGCCACGCCGATGTACAGCGATTGAATATCCAGAAAATAACAAGGCCCTGGATTTTTTCGAATCACAAAGTTGCGCTGTTCCAGAGTGAATAAAATGCGGAAGGCGCGCGCTTTGGTGTTGCCAGACAACTTGGCCAACTCTGTCACACCCAATCCAGGCCTTTGCGCAACAATGAGCAACAGCGCCATGGCTTCATCAACGGCAGAGATGGTGTAATCGGTCATGGCGCAATCATAAGTGCTGCTGTTGAGAACTCATGTCTTAATGACTTCAAAGCTCGTTCAATTTCATGAGGCTATCTGCGATTGCCATACCAATCCTGCACAGCAGACACGAAGCGCTGAACACCTTCAGCCACACTGGCTGCGTCTAATGCACCGTATGACAATCGCTGGTAGTTGGCGTCATGCACTTGCGTGAGACCAAACGCAAAACCTGGAATGGACGCCACTTTGAACTTCTCTGTCATGGCGCGGTTGAACGCAATGGGTTCAGTGCCTTGCGCTAAACCGGGCAGTTTCATCAGCACGTAAAACGCGCCTTGCGTTTTGGGAAATTGCACCAAGTCACCTAAACCTTCGAGCGTCTTGTAAACCGTTTGTCGCACTTGGCTTAAGGCCTCCACTTTGGGTTCTACCCAAGGCTTGCCTTGTTTCAATGCTTGCAATGCCAAGAGCTGAGAGGGCATTGGCGCACAAATGAGGTTGGTGTCCTGCACCTTGTTCATGGCATCAAACAGGTCTGATGGAAACACCACGTAGCCCACACGCCAGCTGGCCATGCCGTAGTTCTTCGACATGGAGTAAAAAGACAAGGTGTGCTTCATGGCGCCTGGAATGCTGGCAGGCGAGAAGTGCTTCACGCCTTCATAAGTGAAGTATTCATAAGCCTCATCACTGAAGTGATAAAGACTGTGCTGAGCGCACAACGCGTTGATGGCGCGCAAGGAGGCTTCTGAATAAACGGCGCCTGTCGGGTTGTTGGGTGACACGGTCACGATGGCGCGCGTGTGGGGCGTGATGGCGGCAGCCATGGCTTCAACGTTGAGGCTCCAGTCGTCGTTGGCCGGAACGGGAACTGGTACACAACCGCACATGCGGATGGCCATTTCTTGGTTGAAATAAAACGGCATCGGCAAGATGAATTCATCACCGGGATCGGCCACGGCCAAGACTGAATTCAAGAAGGCCATGTTGCTGCCCGCTGTCACCATCAGCATGGCATCTGTGCCCAATTGGACTTGGTTTTCTTGCGCCAGTTTGGCTTGGATGGCTTCGACCAAACCGGGGTGGCCACTGACACCTAAGTATTTGTGCAAGCTACCGTCACCCATCATGCTGGGCAGAGCGGCAATGGCTTCTGCGGGCGGACCATAATTGACCACGCCTTGTCCAAGCGAAATGGTGCCAGGGTTGTTCCTGACCAAGGCCGCAATGGTGGGGATGATGGGCGTTTCAACGGCGGCCAGTCGGAGGTGAGGGCGAATCATAAGCTTGGTTATTTGGATTGATTGGCTGTTCTGGAATGCGTCTATTGGATTAAAGTATCGCTCATGAACAGTTTTGAAACATGGGGCTCCACCTTGTTGCCCAGCATTGAATTGCTGGCCACCTTGGCCTTTGCATTGTCAGGGATTATGGAGGCAGCGCGCAAACGCATGGATGTGGTGGGTGTCTGTGTTGTGGGGTTTTTGGCAGCCTTTGGTGGCGGCACTCTGCGTGATATTTTGCTTGATCAGCGCCCGTTCTTTTGGGTGGAAAACGAAGTTGTGATGTGGGCCGTTCTGGCGTTGTGCATTTTGTCCATTACCTTCATGCGACAAAGGCACTTTGAGCTGACGGAGAAAACCATTCAGTGGCCCGATACGCTGGGATTGGGGTTGTTTACAGCATCAGGTGTGGCTCAGTCCTTAGCGCTGGGAATGTCGCCTACTGTGGCTGTTTTGATGGGTACCATTACTGGCATTTTTGGGGGCGTGTTGCGCGACATTGTCTGCAATGAGATTCCGGTGTCTTTCAAAGACCACCGGCCTTACGCTTTGTGCTCGGTGGCCGGTGGTGTCATTTACATTGTGTTGGCTGCGGTTGATGCAGAGCCTTGGTTTTGCATGACGGTTTGCGCCGTGATCACCATTGTGTTTCGCATGCTGGCCATTTGGAACAACTGGGTGCTGCCCGCATGGAGAAAAGATTAAGGGGCAAAGCGGACGGGATTCATGACATGCGCACCAAGTGACCAGGTCGTGCTGCGGTGATTTCTCCATGGCGCTGAACTTGCTCACCCGCCACCCACGTGGTCACATAGCCTTGCGCTTTTTGCAAAAAGCGTTTGCCACCTGCAGGCAAGTCGTGAACCAACTGAGGCAAACCCACACTCAATTTTTGCGGGTCAATGGCATTGATGTCGGCGCGCATGCCCACCGCCAAAACACCGCGGTCTTTGAGACCTAAGTAGTTGGCATTGCGCCGGGTCAGCATTTCAATCACGGACTCGAGGGGCAAAGTGTCCTTGCCTCGTCCTTGAACCCAATGCGTCAGCATGAACGTGGTGAAGCTTGCATCACACACAGTACCTACATGCGCACCTGCATCACTGAGACCGCTCAATGCCCGGGGGTGACCCAACATTTTGCGAACGGTGTCGAGATTGCCTTCGTTGTAATTGAAGATGGGGAAGTAAATCAAACCCTTGCCATCGCCTACACTCAAATGATCGTAGATCACTTCCAAAGGTGTGACACCTTTTTGCTTCGCGCGTACCAAGAAGCTTTCCATCACGGACGGTTCGTAATTCAAAGTGGCTTCGAGTGGGAACATGCGCCCACTGATCATGTCGATCTTGGCCAACAAGATGTCGACCAATGGCGGAATGGAGCTGCCATCGCCAGCCAGTCGTTCAGACTTTTCTGAGAGGATGTGGGCTTTTCTGGCGGGGTCGCGCAAGGCCGCAGCACGTTCGGCCAAAGGCAAGTGCGCCACTTCTTTGTAAGAAGGGAATCCCATGAAGGGATGGAAGCTGGCGTCCAAGCCATTCAACACGCCAATGCCGCGTGCACCTGTTTGCATGAAGAGGGGCAGGCCATTGGCCACAGCCTGTTCCACGCGTTCCTGTATGCGCAAATACTGCTCACCACCCGGGTCACGTTGCAGCCAAGTCAGTGAGAGCGATTTGCCACTGGCTTTTGCAATGGCTTCGACCAAGTCAAATTCGGCATCAAATTCGGTAGGACCGTTCAGCAGGTTGTAGTCACTCACCATTTGGACCACACCGTGATTCAAACCTTCGAAGGCCTTGGCCAAGCCGGTCAGCTCTGCATGGCTGGCCTCGGCCGCAGGGGTGTCCTTGCCTTCTGAGGTGCGGTGGTTGTCACTGCGACCCGTACTGAAGCCCGCTGCACCGGCTTCCAATGCTTCGCGCAGCAAGGCTCGCATTTGTTCAATGTCTTGTGGCGTGGCCACTTCCTTGGCCAAAGCGCGCTCTTTCATGACGTACATGCGCAGCGGGTCGTGTGGCACTTGCACCAAAAAGTCGAGGCTGTGAGGCGTGGCGGCCAAAGCATTCATGTACTCTGGAAAACTCTCCCAGTTCCACACAATGCCTTCATGCAAAGCGGCGCCAGGAATGTCTTCCACACCTTCCATGAGTTTGACCAAATCGTCTTCAGCGCCAGGACGCTTGGGCGCAAAGCCGACGCCGCAGTTGCCCAAGACCACGGTGGTCACGCCGTGGTAGATGCTGGGGGTGAAGCATTCATCCCAAGTCACTTGACCGTCGTAGTGGGTGTGCAAATCGACAAAGCCCGGTGTGATCCATAAACCGGTGGCATCGATGGTTTCTTTGGCGGCTTCGTTGATCTGCCCGATGTGGGTGATGCGCCCATCTTGAATGCCAACGTCTGCGACAAAAGGTTTTTGGCCTGTGCCGTCGACCACCGTACCGTTTTTAATCAAGCAATCGAGCATCTTTTCTTCTCCACAAATACGCCAAGGACATGCCACTCACAATGTGCCATATGCCCCAGAGGCTGGCCAATGTCACCATGCCCAAGTCGCTGTTGAATTGCACCGCAATGATGCCCAGTGCCAAGCCAGAATTTTGCATGCCGCCTTCAATCATGACGGCGCGGCGATCACGTTCGCTCACACCCATCACCACACTGGTGATCCAGCCAAAAAACAAGCCGCTGGCGTTGTGCAAAACGACCAACAGCAATGTGGGCAGCAATCCCAGTGTGAGCAATTGACGCTCTTTGATAAGGCCTGCCACGATGAACAAAAGCAGCGCAATCAGTGAAAAATTGCCAAGCGGTTTGCGAATGCGCTCGGTCAAGGTCGGCAAGCGATGCGAGGCCATCAAGCCTAATGTGAGGGGCACACCCAGCAGCAAAAACAAGCTGATCCAAATGCCAGATGCATCGATCGACAACTCTTTCAACCACGAGGCTGTCTCGGGGTTGGCTGCCATCATCCAGCTGAAGTTGAAGGGCGTGGCAAACAGCGCAATGAGGCTGGCAACAGCCGAGATGCTGACCGACAAAGCGGTGTTGCCGCGTCCCATGTGGGTCACCACGTTGCTTAAGCTACCGCCAGGGCAAGCTGCCACCAAAATCATGGCGGCTTCAACATTGGGCGGGAGGTCGAGCAACAGCGTGGCCACCCAAGTGCCAACGGGCAACAGAATGAATTGAGGAATAAGGCCGCAGATGACTGCTTTGGGTTCTTGTGCAACACGCTTGAAGTCTTCGAGGCGCAGTTCTAGCGCAACTGAAAACACCATGGTCGCCAAGACCAAACTCAAGACGATCTGCGATGCGTTCATGTTCAAGACCTTCGTGCAAGGGGCAAATTCAGCAGTAAGTTTTGCGGTTTGATTTTGAGAAGATTTTGTGGGTCCATGGCCATGGCCATGTAAACCGGTTTGCCACTGACGTCTTGTAGCATGTCACTGGCGTTGTCAAAGTTCAGCACAAACAAGCACAGCATGCGACGTTGCCGGTCTTCGTCAATGCTCTGACCGTTGTACAAGTCGTTGAGCATGCTGCTGGCCTGCGCATCCAAACCCACATGCCACACCCAATGGGCATCTTCAATTTCTCGGGCAGTGGCAATGCGCACGCTGGCGCTGGTGAAATGCACAATCCAACGTTCCAGCACGCGGCAGAAAGCGTCGATGAGGGGTTGACCCAGATTGAGGCAGGCCACCATGTCAAAGCGCTCACTGCGCTCCCAGTAACTGTCTTCGTTGCTGTCTTGAATCACATCCAGATCGACAGTGCGAAGTGGGATGCCACCTTGTTTCAGTAACTCGCCCACACTGCCAAAGCCGCTTTCAAGGGCATGCCGTTCCACTGTTTCATGGTCAGCAGCCATGACCGAGCCATCGTCAAGGACAGAAATTTTTTGTGCTCTGAACAGCAATTCTGCGGCACGTGCTTCTAGGGGCGTGCAGTCGTCACCCAGCACATGTTGCACCAGCACTTGCGTGATTTGATTCACCAAGATGGGGGGCACATCGACGCCTTGTCCTTCAAACAAAGCCCAGTAACTGGCTTCTAGGGTGGCGTGCGCCAAGATGCGATTGCGAAAACGCAACCAAACCGCCATGTTGTCGGCGGCATCACGGTCTTGAATCTGGGCCAAGTCGGCTGCTTGCAAATCCAGGCGCGGATTTTCCAGCAAGCGTTCATGAATTTGAATTTCATGCTTGCAAGAGCTCTCAATGGGCGCCAATTCAGGGCGCAGCAGTAAAACTCTTAGAAAATCGTCGGTGACGGTAAGGTGACCCCTCGCGTCTTTCTTCAGTTGTGCATAGCCCGCTTGGGGCCAAAGACTTTGCGCTGAATCACTCATCGTTTATTGCAGTTCTATCTCAAATTGGTTTTTTGCCACGGGGAATCACAGCCGTGATTTTTTGAACTGGACGCTCGGTGTCCACCGCGATGGTTTTGGGTGGCGAGGTGTCCTTTTTGGGTTTCTTGGATTCTTTGTTTGATTTTTGTTGACCTTTGGCCATAGGAACACCTTGAGGTAGTTAAGCGCTCAGTTTAAGCGAGGCACAATCAATGCACGCGGTACAAGGGCATCAGAAGCTGCATATTCAGGGTTTTTCATGACAATATTTCACATTCCTGCCGATGAGGTCGAGCTCTCGGCCATCCGCTCACAGGGGCCAGGGGGGCAAAATGTGAACAAGGTGGCCAGCGCCATTCAATTGCGCTTTGACATTCGCGCTTCCAGTTTGCCCATGGCCTTGAAAGAACGGCTGCTCGTTATGTCAGACCATCGCATTACCCAAAGCGGGGTGGTGGTGATCAAATCGCAAGAGCACCGCAGCCAAGACATGAACCGCATGGCGGCACTGCTGCGATTGCACGATTTGCTGGAAATGGCGGCGGTGGTCCCCAAGAAACGCAAAGCCACAAGGCCCACACGCAGCTCTCAAGTCAAGCGTGTCGAGAGCAAAGTGAAAAGAGGGCAGACCAAGGCGCTGCGCGGCAAAGCAAATTGGGATTGAATCAGCCCAGTTGCGCTTCAACCCATTGGCGCGCTTGCGCCAAGACATCCGTGCCATCGGCCTGGAGCACATGCCGGTGCGGCATGCTTCTGAGCCAAGTGAGTTGTCGCTTGGCCAATTGACGGGTCGCAAAGACGCCGCGATCTCGCAGTTCCGCCATGGGTAGGCTGCCATCGAGTGCCTCCCATGCTTGACGGTAACCCACACAGCGCATGGCGGGCAGGTCAATGTTCAAGTCGCCTCGCGCGCGCAAGGCTTTCACTTCATCTATAAATCCTTGCGCCAACATCTCGTCAAAGCGTTGCGCAATGCGGTGGTGTAGCCAGGCCCGGTCTAGAGGCTCTAGGCTTAGTATGGGGACGTTGTGGAAGTTCAGTGCGTTTGTTGGGGCTTGGCCTTCAGCTGTTTCAGGGCTTGTGTTGGTCGTGCTGATGTTGTGTTGAAAGCTCGACAAAGGCTGGCCAGAGATTCTAAAAACCTCCAGCGCACGGGCAATGCGTTGGCTGTCGGCAGGTGCCAATCTTGCCGCTGTTTGCGGATCGACGGCTTGAAGTTGCGCATGCATGGCGGGCCAACCAGCCACTTCGGCTTCTGCTTGAATTTGGGCTCTGACTTGAGGGTCGGCAGCAGGCATGTCGTTCAAACCCTCTAGCATGGCTTTGAAGTACAGCATGGTGCCGCCTACCAACAAGGGAACTTTGCCGCGGCTTGCAATGTCGTTCACCAAGCTGGTCGCATCGCGCGCAAATTCGGCTGCGCTGTAGGCGACCAGAGGATCGCGAATGTCAATCAGATGGTGTGGTACGGCGGCCAACTCTTCTTGTGTGGGTTTTGCTGTGCCAATGTCCATGCCCTTGTAGACCAAAGCAGAGTCCACGCTGATGATTTCTGCGCCACCGCGTGATTGCAAATGCGCTGCGATGGCCAAGGCCAAGCCTGTTTTGCCGCTGGCGGTGGGTCCGGCAATGGCGAGCGCACGAACTTTCATGGTGCGGTGGACTTTGGTGTAGACGGATTTATGCGCGGCAATGGAATTCTGCGAACAGCCAAGCTGCCGATCAAGGCCAAGCATGCGGACCAGAGCATGAGGCCCTGGGCCATGGCTTGAAGCGGGTCTGTCATGTGCGTGCCAATCCAGGTGCCCATGGCAAAAGCCACCAGCATCATTGAAAAACCGTTCAGTGCCGAGGCCGTGCCAGCCATTTCTGGGAAAGGGGCGATGCAGCCACTTTGGCCGCAAGGTTGATGCACGCCATGGGCCAATAAAAAGATGTTGATGGGCACCATGATGGCCCATGCACCAAACCAAGATTGGCCAGGGCCAACATAAGCCACCAGCATTAAAAGGAAACCGGCAAACAAGCTCACAAAGCTGGCCACAAACACACAAGTTTGCACACTGATGCGCAGCAACAACCAGCGGCAGAAAAAAGTGCCAACGATGTAGGACAGCGACATCGAGACCATTAGCAGGCCATACACTGTTTTACTCAAGCCCATGCTTTGCGTAAACACAAAAGACGATGTGGCCAAGAAGGTAAACAGACCAGCAAAGGATGCCGTAGAGAGGGCGCTGTAGGCCTGAAACGTGGGGTTGCGAACAATGTGCTTGACCGACGCCCACAAAGTCTTGGCTTGAAGTGCATGCGGGTTGCGCTGCTTCAAACTCTCGTCAAAATAAAAGTAAATCAGGACCCCAGTGAGCGCAGCAAACATGACCAAGCTGCTGAGGGCCCAACGCCATCCCAGCAAATCGGTGAGGTAGCCACCTACGGGCACGCATGTGCAAGCAATCAAACCCAAACCCGACAGCGCTTGAGACATCACTTTGGCGCCTTGTACGGGCTCGTACAAATCACGAATGACGGCCCGTGCGGCCATGACGCAAGCGCCCATGGCCACGCCCTGAAGCGTGCGGCCTGCAATCAAGGTTTCAATGTCAGGCGCCAAAGCGCACGCAATGGCCGATGCCGCGTAGACAGCAATGCCGCCCAACAAAACGGGTCTGCGGCCCCATTTGTCGGACAAAGGACCCCAGACCAATTGAGAGGTGCCGAAAGCGAGGAGCAGGGCTGTGAGGGTGAGTTGTGCCTGCACCATGCTGGCCCCAAAGCCTTGGGTCAAGGCGGGCAGGGCAGGCAAATACAAATCGGTGGTGACCGGTTGCAAGCCCAGTAGCAGTGCCAGCAGCAGCACCGTCATGACTTGGCTGCGTGAACTTGTGGGTGTGTGGGACATCAACGGCCTCGCAAGAACAAGGCGTCTAATTCGCGCATGCTGACCTGTCGCCAAGTGGGGCGGCCGTGATTGCATTGATCTGACCGTTCGGTGGCTTCCATCTGACGCAACAAGGCGTTCATTTCGTCCAAGGTGAGCTTGCGATTGGCCCGCACCGCACCATGGCAAGCCATGGTGGCCAAGATTTCGTTTTGCGCACGTTGCACCACGGTGGCAGCATCGTGCTGGGCCAACTCGGCCAGAACGCTGCGGGCCAATTCCACGGCATCACCTTGCGCCAAAGAAGTGGGCACGGCCCGCACCGCCAAAGTTTTGGCCGACAGCGCAGACACTTCGAGGCCCAACTGTTGCAGCACCTCGGCGCAGTTTTCTGCGGTGGCGATTTCTTGGGGTGTGGCGGCAAACGATGCGGGAATCAACAGCGGTTGGCTGGTGATGCGGGTGGTGTCGAGTTGTTGCTTGAGCCGTTCATAAACAATGCGTTCATGCGCTGCATGCATGTCAACCACGATCAGGCCTTGGCTGTTTTCAGCCAAGACGTAAACGCCTTGAAGCTGCGCAATGGCGCGACCCAAAGGCCACTCTTGTGCAGCATTTTCATTTTGTGAAAGCGTTGCAGGTGCCTTGTCACTGCTTGGCGTCCAACTCGGTGTGCGTTCTTGAATTTGATCAGTCTGGCCCCAAAGCGCTTTGAGGTCGGCCATGGCTTTGGCAGGGTCATGGTCACTGCGATTGCGCTGATCACTGCCAAAGGCCATGCCGCGCTGCGACCAAGTGCTTTGTGTCGCAGGGGCACTGGGTGTTGGGCCTAAAAATGAAGCGGCGGCGTCTGGGTCTAACTTGCTTTGCGGCAAGTTGGTATTGGCGCCGGTCAACAGTTGCGCACGTGGCACGGCCAGAGCACGTTCAATGGCATGCCGCATGGCCTGATGAACTTCGCGGCTGTCCCTGAATCGCACTTCAATTTTGGTGGGGTGCACGTTCACGTCGACGCGCGTGGGGTCCATTTGCAAATAGAGCACATACACCGGTTGCCGTTGGCCGTGCAGCACATCTTCGTAGGCACTGCGCGCACCGTGCGTGATCACTTTGTCGCGCACAAAGCGGCCGTTGACATATGCAAATTGTTGGTCGGCACGCGCACGCGCTGCGTCGGGTGTACCTGCGCGCCCGCGCACATGCACGGAGCCTGATCTGAAATCGATGTTGACAGAGGATGCGACAAAGTCTTCGCCCAGCACATCGGCCAAGCGTTGGTTCCAACCGGCTTCGCCAGGATGGCTGCGCCATTGCTCCACAATTTTGCCTTCATGCCAAATGGCAAAACTCACCTCTGATCGCACCAAGGCATGGCGTCTGACGGCTTCAATGCAATGCGCAAGTTCGGTATTTTCTGACTTTAAAAAATGCCGGCGGGCAGGTGTTGAGAAAAACAATTCCTTCACTTCCACCGTCGTGCCCACGGCACGCGCAGCAGGCCTGACTTCACCGGTTTGTCCATCTAACAAGAAAGCTGTGGCAGCGCCTTCGGTCCGAGACAACAGGCTCATTTCAGACACTGAATTGACGGCAGCCAGGGCCTCGCCGCGAAAGCCCATGGTGGCCACCGATTCCAAATCTTCCAAGCTGACGATCTTGCTGGTGGCATGGCGTTTCAAGGCCACGGGCAATTCTTCGACGGGGATGCCGCAGCCATCGTCTTCGACCGAGATCAAGCGAATGCCACCGCCCAACAGGCGCAGCGTGATGTGGCGCGCACCCGCATCGAGGGCGTTATCGACCAATTCACGCACCACGGAGGCCGGGCGCTCAATGACTTCACCCGCCGCAATCTGGCTGATCAGCACATCGGGGAGTTCACGAATGGTTCGTCGGGGTTGGGGCTGGCTCATCCTCAAATTGTAGGTGTTCCGGCCCCTGGCTTGGCGCCGACCTTGAAGGGGCAGAAGACAGGGATAATTGGCCCATGGACACCTTGATGCAACTGCTGGACTTTGTACTTCACGTCGACCGCTATTTGGAAGCCTTCGTTGGGAATTACGGTGCCTGGGTCTACGTCTTGCTGTTCCTGATTGTGTTTGTCGAGACGGGTCTGGTGGTCATGCCATTTCTGCCCGGCGACTCCCTCTTGTTTGTGGTCGGCACCTTGTGCGGCATCGGCCTGCTCAGCCTGCCTTTGGCCATGGGCCTCTTGTTGGTGGCCGCCATTGCGGGCGATCAGGTCAATTACCGTTGGGGCCGTTACTTTGGACCCAAGGTGTTCCAATGGGAAAACTCACGTTTTTTCAACCGCGCAGCCTTTGACAAAGCGCACCATTTTTACGAAACCTACGGCGGCATTACCGTGGTTTTGGCCAGGTTCATGCCTTTTATTCGCACTTTTGTACCATTCGTGGCGGGTGTGGCTGAGATGACGCCTTCCCGTTTTGTGGCCTACAACGTGTTGGGTGGCTTGATTTGGGTCTGCGGTCTGACCTCGGCAGGTTACCTGTTTGGCGAAACGGCTTTCGTCAAAGCCTACTTAAGCCAAATTATCTGGGCCATGATTTTCGTACCCGGTTTGTTCGCCTTGTGGGGCGCTTGGCGGGCGCGCCAATCCTAAAATGTGCGGATGACAATGAAGACACCTCAGACCCGCGATACACAGGTCGCACCCCGTGTGGTCACTGCTGGCGAAGCCTTGATCGATTTGGTCGCCCAAGCAGATGGCAATTTTCAGCCTTGCTTGGGTGGGGCTGTGTTCAATTTGTCGCGTGCCTTGGGCCGTCAAAATGTGCCGACTTTGTATCAAAACCCCTTGTCCAGTGATCGTTTCGGTCGTCAATTGGCGCAGGCTTTGACGGACGATGGGGTTCAATTGGCCATGCCTGCACCCGTGCCTCAAACCACGTCCTTGGCGGTGGTGGCATTGAACGAACACGGTCATCCAGACTATGCGTTTTACCGAGAGGGCGTGGCCGATCGTCAAATTTCTGCGGCGGCCATGAATGCAATTTGCGAAGCCCAGCCCCAGTTGGAAATTGCGTGCACGGGCTGTTTGGCCCTGGACCCTGCCGATGCATCGCATTACCTGCCTTGGTTGAAAGCGCAAAAGACGGCGGGTCGTTGGATTGTGGTGGATGTGAATTTGCGCCCCTCCGTGATGCCCGACTTGGCTGCATACCGTGCGCATGTTTTAGAAATGGCCAAGTGCGCTGATGTGCTGAAAGCCAGTGACGAGGACTTGGCCCATCTGCAACTGCCAGGCGAGACGCCCATGGACCAAGCCCAGCACTTGATGCAGTTGGGCACGGCGCAGTGGATGGCCTTGACTTTGGGTGCTGAAGGTGCGCGGCTGTTGGTTCGTCGGGGCAATGAGATCAAGGTTTACGCAGCCCGTGAGGCTGCGCCTGTGAAAGTGATCGACACCGTGGGTGCTGGCGACAGTTTCTTGGCGGGTTTGTTAGCTTGCGTATTGCACCATGCAGATGACGATGTTCATGCCCCTGATTTGAAGTCGTGGGCTTCACAAGCCGCTGATGCAACTTTGAAAGATGTCTTAGCGCATGCCCTGGCCAGTGCCACCTTGGTGGTGATGCGCCGCGGCTGCGACCCTGCGCGTTGGGAAGAAGTTCGCGCCCGCATGCAGGCCTTTCCAGCCGTTTGATCAGGTGCTGCGTTTTCGCGCCAATGGTGGGTTGCGTTCAAAGTATTTTTGCAGCCCTTTAACCAAGGCGTCGGCCACGCTGTTTTGGTAGTTGGGGTCTGACAGTTTGGCTTCTTCATCTGGGTTGCTGATGAAGGCGGTTTCGACTAACACACTGGGAATATCGGGTGCTTTCAACACGGCAAACCCAGCTTGTTCAACCTTGGGTTTGTGCAATCGGCCCACGCCACCAATTTCTCGCAAAATAGCGCCGCCCAAGTTCAAGCTGTCTTTGATTTGTGCAGACGTGCTCATGTCAAGCAAGGCTTGTTGCACTTGTGTGTCTTTCACGCCAAAGTTCATGCCGCCAATCAAGTCGGCTTTGTTTTCTTGTTGTGCCATCCACCGAGCTGCACTGCTGGACGCCGCGCCATGACTCAAGGCAAACACGCTGGCACCTTGTGCATTGGGTGTGAAGAAGGCGTCGGCGTGCACACTGACAAATAAATCGGCTTGCACTTTGCGTGCCTTTTGGACGCGCACATGCAGGGGCACAAAGTAGTCGGCATCGCGCGTCAAGTAAGCGCGCATGGGGCTGCCTTTGACGCTGGTTGCATTGATGCGATCGCGCAGTTTCAAGGCAATTTGCAAGACCACGTCTTTTTCTTTGGTGCCGTTGGGGCCAATGGCACCGGGGTCTTCGCCGCCATGGCCTGCATCGATGGCCACAATGATCAAACGATCGGTGATTGAAGCATTGCCAGCTGGGGTGTTGGCGGGCGCATTGGCTTCAGCTGGTGGTGTGGGTGAGTTGCTGGCGCTGGGACGCGTGGCATTGGCTTGTTTGTTGAGCCAGTCGCTCAAGGGGTCGTTGCTTTGGGTGCGCTCGGCAATCCAACTTTCAAGGGGGTCAACGGGTGCTGTGGGATACAAGTCCAACACCAAACGATGTTGATAGGCGCCTACGGGTGTCAATGCAAACACTTGCGGCTGCACCGCTTGCTTCAAATCAAACACCATGCGCACGATGCCCGGACTGTTTTGCGCCACCCGCACGCCCGTGATGTTGGGGTCATCGGGTTTGATTTTACCGACCCACTCCTTGATAGAGGGGTTCAGCTCCAAGCCTTCAATGTCGATGGCCAATCTAGGGGGAGAGGGGACAAAGGTGTACTTGGTTTTGAGCGCAACGTCCGATTCCAAGGTGACCCGTGTGTAGTCTTTGGCAGGCCAAACGCGCACGGCCATCAGGCTAGCGCCTTTGCTGATGTCGGCCCATCCCAGCATCAAAGCCAGGCTGGAAACCTTGAGCCAATCACGTCTTTGAATTTGCATGGTGAGCCGAGGGTGGTAAGGCCGCCAACAGGCCCATCAAAATAGCCTGACCCTGCAAGGTGCTGGCCACGCCTTGAACTTGACGGACCTCTTGGTCGTTGACAGTCAAGGTCAGCTGCAGGTCTGCGAGGGGCAACATGCCTTGTGCTTGATTGGGCCATTCGGCGATTTTCAAACCGGTGCTGGCAAATAGATCTCGAAAACCTGCTTCTTCAAATTCTTGGGGATCGTTGAAACGGTAAAAATCGAAATGCCAAATGGCCAGGGGCGCTTGGCTGCTGGGGAGAATCCCCTCATGCGGTTCAACCACGGCATAAGTTGGACTTTTGATGCGGCCTTGGACACCCAGTGACTTGAGCAAATGGCGCACGAAAGTGGTTTTGCCTGCGCCTAAATCACCCACCAGTTCGATGTAGGCGTTTTGCAAACCTGGCTGCTGCGCCAAGGCTTGGGCATACACTTGCGTGGCGATTTCGTCCGCCCACAGCCAGTGGGCCGAAGCTGGGGGCTTCAGAGTTCCTACAATCGCTGGGTGAACACCGCTCATCAATCTCTTTCAAATGCATCGCCAGCGCGCCCTGTGGACGCCGCGGCAGTGTGGGCTGAGCTGCAATCAGCAGCCCGGGAATTGGGATTTTCTCAAATTGGCGTGACAGGTGTGAATTTGACCGAAGCTGAGCCGGGATTAGAGGCTTGGCTGGCGGCAGGTTTTCACGGCAGCATGAACTATATGGCAAGCCACGGGCTGAAACGTGCCCGGCCTGCAGAATTGGTCCCCGGAACGGTCAGTGTGATCACGGTGCGCATGGACTACTTGCCCGGCAATGTGGCCAATCTCTCAGCTGAATCTGCCTGGCAGAACCTCGAACAAGCGCAGCAGGGCGTGGTGTCTGTTTACGCCAGGGGGCGCGACTATCACAAGGTCTTGCGCAGTCGATTGCAAAAATTGCAAGAACGCATGGCGGCCTTGTTAGGACCATTTGGACACCGCGTGTTCACCGATTCGGCACCCGTGATGGAAGCCGAATTGGCAGTGCGCAGCGGCCTTGGCTGGCGCGGTAAAAACACCTTGGTCTTGCAAAGAGAAGCCGGCTCGTTCTTCTTTTTGGGTGAACTGTTTGTCGACTTGGCTTTGCCGTTCACTGAGCCTGTCTCCGATCACTGTGGCAATTGTTCTGCCTGCATCGATGTGTGTCCGACGCAAGCCATCGTGGCACCCTATCAGCTGGACGCCAGACGCTGCATTTCCTACCTCACCATTGAACATGATGGACCGATTCCGATCGATTTTAGAGCCGCCATTGGCAACCGCATCTATGGCTGTGACGATTGCCAGTGGGTGTGTCCATGGAATAAGTTTGCCAAGCGCAGCCCTTTGCCCGACTTTGACGCACGTCAAGCCCTTAGCGAACCCGAGCTGGTCGATTTGTTGGCGTGGGACGAAGCCACCTTTTTGCGCATGACCGAGGGTAGTGCTATTAGGCGAATTGGCCACGTCAGGTGGCTTCGCAACGTGGCATTGGCTGCAGGCAATGCCTTGGCCCAGCCAACTCAATTGTCAGAAGATCAAAGGCAAGCTTTGCGTCATGGGCTTCAACTTTGGGCAAACCACACAGACCCTGTGGTGCAAGAGCAAGTGGCTTGGTCTTTGAAGCAAGGCGTTTAAAAACGCAGGTCCCGCAGCACGCCCAAGGCAAAGGGCAAACTGAGCATGCCCAGCAGGGTGGAGAGAGTGACCAAACCGGCCACGTAAGGCCCGTTGTAACCCATGCGTGCCGCCAAGACATAGCAGGTGGACGCCGTGGGCAGGGCCGAGAAAATCAACAGCACGGTGGTTTGCAGCGAGTTGAGTTCGAAATATTGCGCCAAGCCCCAAGCCAAACAAGGCAAAACCAAGTGCTTGAAAGTCAAGACCATGGTGCCCAAGAGTTTGCCTTGGTTGAGGGCCTTGAGCTCCATGCCTGCGCCGGCAGACATCAAGCCCAAAGCCAGAGAGGCTGCGCCAATGCGCGACAAGGTGGGGTCCATGAATGCGGGAATTCGAAGTCCCAGCAGGTTGAAAGCCAAGCCGCCCGTGGTGGCCAAAATGAGGGGGTTTCGAATCAGTTCTCGCAAGAAGCCACTTTCGCCGTGACGTGCCATGGGCCATACAGCCCCCACATTGAACATCGGCACACAAAAGCCAATCAGCACTGAAATCAGCAAGAGACCTTGTGGGCCTGCAAGCCGCTCCACCAAGGCCAGGGCGATGAAGGAATTGAATCGAAAGCCGGCTTGTGCACTGGCGGCATGGTCGCGTCTGTCAATGTGTTTGCCAAGCCAGGGCCAGTAGGGCAGGCTGTAGGACAGGGCAATGGCCATCAAGCCCATGCTGATACCGGCCAGCAAAAAACTTGAAGTGGCCTGAATATCCAAGGGGCTTTTCACAATGGAGTGAAACAGCAAAACTGGGAATAAAAAATAATAGACCAAGTACTCGGCTTGTTGCCAAACGGGGCGGTTCAGTGCTGTGTAACGGCATAAAAAGTAGCCGCACAGAATGAGCGAGAAGTCGGGGAATAAAAGTTGGGCGAAATTCACCCCCCAAGCATAACGGCAGACTTTGCGGTTTCTGCCTTCTAAGTGCTTGAGTTATTGCTTATGATGTTGAGAAGTTAAAAGAAGGAGTTCAGATGGACCGTCGTACAAGTTTGGTAGTAACAGCTGCTTGGGTCATTTTGGGTGCTGCATCGGGTGCGGCTTGGGCTCAAAATTACCCCAACAAAGTCATCAAGTTGCAGGTGCCATTTGCGCCAGGCGGCACCACAGACATCGTGGCCCGCGTCATTGCCGAGCCTTTGGGCAAAGCCTTGGGCCAGTCGGTGATTGTGGAAAACAAAGCCGGTGGCGGCGGTGTGGTGGGTGCCACAGAAACTGTGCGCTCTGCACCTGATGGCTATTCCTTGGGCATGGCCACCGTGTCGACCACCGCGGCCAACCCCGCCATCAATCCCAAAAATCCGTACAACCCCATTACAGATTTCACACCCATCATCAACATTGCGGCCACGCCCAATGTGATTGCGGTGCACCCCAGCTTCCCTGCACGTAACTACAAAGATTTTGTGGCTGAGTTGAAAAAGAATCCTGGCAAATATTCTTATTCATCTTCCGGTACAGGCGGTATTGGCCACTTGCAAACGGAGTTGTGGAAGAGCTTGCAAGGCGTTTTCATCACACACATTCCTTACCGCGGTGCAGGTCCTGCCTTGAACGACACAGTGGCAGGTCAAGTGCCGATCATTTTTGACAATATGCCTTCCGCCTTGCCTTTCATTCAGGCGGGCAAACTGATTCCCATCGTGGTGGCGGCACCCCAGCGTTTGTCGCAACTGCCCAATGTGCCCACTTTCAAAGAAGTGGGTTTGGAACCGGTTAACCGCATGGCTTATTACGGCATTTTGGGTCCCAAGAATTTGCCCAAAGAAGTGGTCGACAAAATCAGCGGTGGTGTTAAAAAAGCCCTCGAAGATTCTGCTGTTCGCAAGCGCATTGAAGACACAGGCTCTTTGATTGTGGCCAACACCCCCGAGCAGTTTGCTGCACAAATCAAAGCTGAGTTTGAGATCTACAAAAAAGTTGTAGACGATCAAAAACTCAAATTGGACTGATGACGCCCGACAGCCAAGCCGCCATCGACCGCTTTGTTGATGCGGTTTGGCTTGAAGATGGTTTGTCAGCCAACACCTTGGCTGCTTACCGCAGAGATTTGTCAGCACTGGCAGAGTGGCTCCAGACCTCTTCTGGCACGCCGCTCGACAGTGTTCAAGAGTCGCACTTGCAGGCTTACTTTGCCGCAAGGCACAGCCTCTCCAAAGCCACCTCGGCCAATCGGCGACTCACTGTTTTCAAGCGCTACTACCGTTGGGCTTTGCGAGAGCGCATTGTTCAAATCGATCCCACCCTCCGAATGCTGGCCGCCAAGCAAGCCTTGCGTGTGCCAAAAACCTTGTCAGAAGACCAAGTGGATGCGTTGTTGTCGGCGCCCGATGCCAACACAGCGTTGGGCTTGCGTGACAAAGCCATGCTGGAGTTGTTGTACGCCAGTGGCTTACGCGTATCAGAGTTGGTCAAACTCAAAACCTTGCACGTCTCTTTGAACGAAGGCATCTTGCGCATCATGGGCAAGGGCAGCAAAGAGCGCCTGGTGCCTTTTGGCGACATGGCCCGAGATAGCTTGCTCAATTACATGCAGAATGCTCGCGGTGCTTTGCTGGGCGCCAAACAAACCGAAGACTTGTTTGTGACCGCCAGTGGCCCCAAAGCAGGCACCGCCATGTCGCGCATCATGTTCTGGGGTTTGATCAAAAAGTATGCCGTGATCGCGGGCATCACAGCGCCCTTGTCGCCGCACACCTTGCGACATGCGTTTGCCACGCATTTGCTGAACCACGGCGCCGATTTAAGGTCGGTTCAGGTGCTGTTGGGGCATGCCGATATTTCGACCACCACCATCTACACCCATGTGGCGCGGGAGCGCTTGAAGAACTTGCATGCGCAGCATCACCCAAGAGGGTGAAGAATTTAATTTCGGGTATTGCGTAAGTTTTTGAGACTTCCGATCCTCTAAGCTTGAAACATCTGAAAAATTCAGTTGGGAGGCTTATGAAAAGATTATTTCAAAACTTTGTACTCTCTTTAGCCTTTGCTGTTGGTTCATTTGTGCATGCAGCAGTTCCAGATCCGGTAGACCCTCGCGATTCTGTCAATTACACCTTCGAGCAGCGTATGGCTCAGACCAAGCAGCTGCACGCCAAATTGAAGGAGGCAAGTGCTGCAGAGCGATTGATGTACTTTGACAAGTCCTTGGAAGCTGTCAAGAAGTTATCGGCTGAAGAACGTCGCGATTTGAGTGAAAAGTTCAAATCTCAGTGGAAAAAGCTGACGGATGATCAAAAGAAGCAAGTGAAGCAAGAGGCTCGCAATTACATCACTTCATTGCCGGATGCAGAGCGCAAAGAATTGAAGCGACGCAGAGAGCTGATGCTGGAATTCATGTCGCCCGAGGAGAGAAAGCATTGGCCTTGATTCCTTTGACGTGCTTGAAGTGAACTTTGATGAATGAAGTTTCTACTTGGATGGCTGAAAGGGAGCTTCTTCGCCTTTCAAAGCAGGGGAATGCTGAGGCCGTCAGGGGTTTGATGCACCTTTTGATCAAACCTGCGCACGCACTGGCCTGGCGAATTTTAAGAAACCAAGACGCAGCTGAAGAGGTAGTCCAAGAAGCTGTGTTTCAACTGTGGCGGTCAGCTGAACAATTCGAAGGTCAATCATCACTCAGAACTTACTTTAACAAAATTGTGATGCGTGAATGCCATGCCTTCATTCGACACAACAGAAGTCACGAAGACATTGACATGTTGGACTCAGCGGATGAGGTGATGTCTGATTTTCAGATTGATCTCCGTCTCCACCAAGAAATTATTCACCAGGCCTTAGAGTCCCTGTCTAGCAAACAGCGTATGGCTTTGGTTTTATGGGCATTCCACGACATGACTGCTGTTGATATTGGGCAAGTCATGGAACTGAAAAAAAATGCGGTAGATCAATTGCTCTGGCGAGCAAAAAATGCATTGCGTGAAAAATTGACGGAAAGATGATGATGCAAGAAGAAATTGAAAAACAGGCGGTCCGCAATCTGATTCAAATGGATGCGGAACCGAGCATTCGACCTGATTTCCAAGACAAACTGACGACAGCATGGCTAGACAAGTCGATGACTCAAACCCATGTCAATGGGCATCTCAGAGACATTCAAGTACTTGCGTTTCTGTCGCAACGTTGGTGGTGGGGTATGACGTTGCTTGTATCTTTGACCTTGGGTGTTTGGTATTGGCGCCACCTGCATGAATTGGAGGAGCTGCGACAGTTTGATGTGTTGTTGGAGTTCTCTATGGGGACACTATGAAACTCAACACATTTTCTCGCGCTAGCTTATTGGCCTTATTCATGAGTGCTTTGATCTCGGCATGTGGCGGTGGCGGTGGTGCCGCGGAGATTGCGCAAACCACGACACCCACGACACCCACGACACCCGATCCCGTTGTGGTCAGCGCTTTTACTCTGACCAGTTCCGAAGTGGGCCAAGATGGCATGCTCTCATCGGATGCAACCTGTGACGGATCGGGTTCCAGCCCATCCTTGACTTGGCGAAATGCGCCTGTTGGAACAAAGTCATTTGCTTTGTTGATGAGCACAGACCCTGGGGATGGCGTTTTGAAATACAACTGGGTGAATTACAACTTGCCTGCTTCGCTGACAGGGTTGACCAAAAACTCTGTGCTGGTGGGTACCTACGGCGCTGGAAGTGATGGACCCACATTGGCGTATCAGCCGCCATGCTCACAAGGCCCTGGCTTGAAGAAATACAAATTCACTTTGTATGCGCTGTCTTATCCAACGCCACTGAAAACAGCGACAAGCACTGTGACAGGCATCGACTTACTGAGTTTGATGGCAAATGGCATTTTGGGACAAGCCACACTTGAGGCGGGTTATTCAAGAACAAGTGCATCAACGGGTGCTTCAAACGCATGTCAATGGGTGCGCAACTCAATTCAAGCCAGCGCCCAAGTTCCCGTTAGTGTTAATTGTGATACGCAGTATGCGTATGTCAGCTCCAAGGGTCTGCCTTCACACGCCATGATGAATGGCATTACAGCCACCAACTTACAGGTGCCAACCGCACAAAACTTTTGGGGCTCGAATGGGTGGCGAATTCCATTGTCCCCCGAATTGGCTGTCAATCCTGTGTCTGCTGTCGATGGACCCATCGGCATTGCAGTCAATGGCGTCCCTATTTTTAACCCGTGTAAGCAAGGGGGGTGTCAGAACGGCGATACCAAAGTCTTGGGTGAATTGGACATTTGCAATGGCCATGCTGGCAGGGCTGATGATTACCACTACCATGCCGCCCCCATTTGTTTGATGGCCAATAAACCGGACGGCTATTGGAATACTCACCCTGTCGGCTGGGCCTTGGATGGTTACGGGATTTTTGGATTCAACAATGCGGATGGCCAAATTGCCAGTCGTGATGGTCTCTGCGGGGGTAACACCAGCAGTGTCAGCAATGCACCCTCTGGCTATAGCTATCACGTCACTTCAATATCGCCCTATATTTTGTCCTGCTTCCGTGGTGTGCCAAGCCCAGACTTGGCCAATCAAGCAACGAAGTTTTCACCCATGCGACAACCGCCCGTCACCCCATTTGGTGTTTCCAACATGAGTTTGACAACAGATACCGCCGATTCATTTCAAGTATTGGAATTCACAACAGAAAAATCTTTTGTGAGTACCGAAACAGGTAAAGACAGTTACACAAATTCAGCGGGCACTTACAAAATTCGGTACAAGGCACTGGCAGATGTTGATTTGCAAACTGCATTGGCCAAGACTGAGAACAAAGGAAAGTCAATGTGTTGGGTGTTTCAATTCAAAAATGGTACTGGTGCAGTTAGTCAACCTGATGTGATTTATTGCAAATGAATCAGTTCAGAAACTCATATTTGACTTGGGTGAATTGGATGACCACATCGCTCGGATGTTGCTTGATTTGGCTTTGCACTATCACCATGGCCAATGCACACGAAGTGGCATCAACCAGACTGAGTCTTGTACAAAGAGAGTCTTCGCATGTTTCAGCGACCTTTTATGTCAGCCCGCAAGATTTTTTCAAGCCGGTTCTCGATGGGCAAATCACTGCACAAACAGTCTACGTGCATCTGGCGAGCCTAGATGATGCTGCCTTTGAAGATTTGTACACAAAAGCTCAGACTTTCTATCAACAGAAAATCAGTTTTAAATTGAACAAAGACAAGCAGGCACAACTGAGTTATTGGCAATTCGCCACTTGGCAGTCTGTGAAGCGGCAAATTCAATTGGACTTGGCCCAACAATTGGTGAATCCGAACATGCATGCGCACATAGAGCCCGTTCAATTCAGCGTTCAATTGACAGGCAATTCTGAATTGTCTGTTGTTCAACCTAAGCTCCCTTCACATTGGGGAAAAGTTTTGGTGATCGCTAGCAAGCCCCAGCAAAGGTGGGTTGACAGTACTGAAAGTTCGCAATGGATCAAATTTTGAATTTGCGTTGTAAGTTCACACTTCTGGCCCTGTGTGCAGCGCTCACTTCTTGTGGCGGTGGTGGCGGTGGCAGCTCACCCGCAGCACTCGCAGACAATTCAGCTTCATCGCCTTCAGGCGCCAGTCCGCCGGTGCTCAATCCATTGCCGCCTGATGCAGTCACATCTGGCGTATTCAGCGGAACCTGGGTGATGGGCTCGCCCACGGCTGATTCAGTCACTTTCAATGTGCACAGCGTTGATCAGCAGGGCACTGTCTCCATTGAGTTTGGGACCAGCAGTGTTCAATACGATCAGCAGCTAGCCCCAGTCCAACTTCAGATGGACAAGCCGCTTGAAATGATGCTGACCAATTTGAAAGCAGGTACGCGGTATTTTTATCGATTGAGATTTCTAGCCAGCAACAGCAAGGATGTGGTGGTCACGCCTGAATATGAATTTCAGACCGCCAAGCCAGCTGGACAAGCCTTTGTATTTGCCATTCAGGGTGATTCGCATCCCGAGCGGCTCAAAACACAATTTGATGCCGATTTGTACAAGCGTACGCTGCTGCGCGCAGCGGCAGACAAACCTGATTTCTACATCTTGAGCGGTGATGACTTTAGCGTCGACACGCTCAATCCAGACACCATCACGCAAGCCCTAGTACGCGAACGCTATACCTTGCAAAGACCCTATCTCAATCTGATTGGACGTACCTCTCCCTTGTATTTGGTCAATGGCAATCATGAGCAGGCCGCCCGATATTTGTTAAACGGTACACCCAACAATGTGGCTGTCTGGGCGCAAAACGCTAGGAATTCTCTTTATTCACAACCGGCGCCCAATGCTTTTTATTCGGGCAATTTGGAGCAGGTCCCTTTCATTGGTTTGTTGCGGAATTACTTTGCATGGAATTGGGGTGACGCACTGTTTGTGGTGATCGATCCTTACTGGGAGTCGCCCGTTGCGGTTGACAATCAATTTGGTGGGACTGTCAAGCGCCTGAGCATGTGGGATGTGACCCATGGCGATGCGCAATACAACTGGCTTAAACGTACGCTTGAGCAAAGCAAGGCCAAATACAAGTTTGTTTTTGCGCACCATGTCATGGGCACGGGGCGCGGGGGCATTGAATTGGCCAAATTGTGGGAGTGGGGTGGTGAAAGCCAGAATGGGCAGCTTGACTTTGCAGGGCAGCGTCCTAATTGGACAACACCCATTCACCAACTCATGGCGGCTAATAAAGTGAGTATCTTTTTCCAAGGACATGATCACATTTGGGTCCGGCAAAAGCTAGATGGTGTGACCTACCAAACATTGTCACAACCTGCAGACCCCAATTACACCCTGTGGAATGCAGATGCTTACCTCACGGGCGATAAGTTTCCAAACACAGGTTACACACGCGTGAGTGTGAGCCCCAATCAAGTCAAAGTTGATTACGTCAGAACTTACCTCCAAAAAGATGAAGGGCCCGGTAAGGTACATGGCGAGGTCGCTTTTACTTACACATTACCTTGAGGTGATTTGATGACATGCCAACCTTTGCGCTTGTGTATCTTGATTTTGGCGTCCGCTGTCTGTGCCAGTTGCGGTGGCGGGGGAGCTACGGAAACTGGCACTGTAGTAACGCCTACCGTGACGACCCCAGTTGTGCCAGATGCCCCACAGTTCTTTGAAGGCAATATTTTGTTGGCAGCGCCAACCGATACAAGCATCAAATTACTCGTGCTCACACCACGCTCTGGCGCCATGAATGTGGCCTATCAATCAAACCTGGCGATGCAAGATATTCAGATGGCGGCCGGCATGATCACCCCCAACGTCCCCAAAGAAATTCAATTGACGGGCCTCAAACCCAATACGCGCTACACCTACAAACTGACCCTGCAAACCAGCACAGGGAGTTTGGTCTCGTCAACCTACAGTTTCAGCACGGCCAAACCTGTTGGCTCATCATTTACTTTCACGCTTCAAGCAGATTCACATTTAGATGAAAACTCAGACTTGGCGGTATACAAGCAAACCTTGAACAATGTCTTGTTGGATCAACCCGACTTCCACATTGATTTGGGCGATACATTCATGACAGAAAAATACAGCGAACCGCTGTCGGCCACGTTGCAAGCTGCTGCCAACGCCGCCATCGTCAATCAACGTTATGTGTATGAGCGAAATAATTTTGGATTGATGACACATTCTGTCCCATTGTTTTTGGTCAATGGCAATCACGATGGCGAGTTGGGGTGGTTGCTCAATGGCTCAAACAATGCACTACCCGTGTGGACAACATCTGCCAGACAAACTTATTTTGCCAACCCAAAACCTGACGGTTTTTATCTGGGAGACACATTGAAAGATGCGCTAACGGGTGACCGAGCTTCATGGTACGCGTGGCAGTGGGGCGATGCCTTGTTTGTGGTGTTAGACCCTTATTGGAGCAGTCCTGCCCAGTCAAGCAAAGATGGCTGGAATCTCACTTTGGGCGACAGGCAATACCAATGGCTCAGCAAAACATTGGCAGACAGTCAAGCCAAGCATAAAATGGTTTTCATCCACAACCTGGTGGGCGGCTTGGATGGGCAGATGCGCGGTGGTATAGAGGCTGCGCCGTTTTTTGAATGGGGCGGGAAGAATTTAGATGGCAGTGCTGGTTTTGCTTCCCGACGACCGGGCTGGGAGCTGCCCATTCATGCATTGTTGGTCAAACACAAAGTGAAAGCTGTTTTTCACGGTCATGATCACTTGTACGCCAAGCAAGATTTAGATGGCATTGTTTACCAAGCCGTGCCGCAACCCAGTGCCAAAAACTTCAGCAGTGGCGCCAGTTTGGCCAAAGACTATCACTACAACTCTGGCGACATTCAAAGCAGTTCGGGTCACTTGCGGATCAAAGTGACGCCCACTCAAATTGCTGCGGAATATGTGCGTTCCTGGTTGCCTTCGCAAGAAACATCAACACGCAAAAACAGGCAAGTTGATGCAAGCTGGTAAGACATTAAAAATGGATGGAGACAGCATCCATCACTTCGTAGTGATCGTTGACCACCGGCATCCATCGCCATTTGTCAAAAGTGGTGCAGGGGTGTGAAATGCCGCTGCCCACAATCAGGCCCACAAAGGGATGTTCTTGCACGGGTGCTTTGGCATCAAAACGTAAATAAGCGTGTTGGTCATTCAATGCGGTGATTTCCCAGTGCCCAGGGACGCCCTGTGTGGCCAAGTCATTCAATTTGGCGCGCCAAACAGGGACAGGTAAATCCATGTCAAATGAGACATCACGCTTGCCCATGGACAAAAGTGCCAACCCTGGCTCGGGGCAGGATTGGACGCAACTGATGACCTCCAATGCAGGCTTGAGAGTCTCCGTGAGTTGCAATCGTTCACCCACACATTTCAGCATTTGTTTGTAATGCACATGGTCGTGGGTCAAGTAGCAGCCCGAACGCAAGACGCCACGGACAGGGCGCCTGAGTAGCGGCTTGAGATGCACTGCCACCAAATCGAAAATGGCAGAACCACCTGCTGTTAGCAAAACTTCATCGCATTCAAACAAGTCTTCGTCTTCACATTCTTTGGCGAGCCTTTGCACGCGTGACATGAGCGCTTCAACAGCTGCTTGGTCATGCACATGATGGCAGGTGGCCAAGGACCCTTCGTAGCATTCAATGCCACTCAAGCGCAGTCCAGCGGTGCTTTTGATGCTTCTGGCCAAGGCCATGGCTTGCGCATGATCGCGGCAGCCTGTTCGCTTGCCATCAATGCCCAATTCAATCAGCACCGTGAAGACAGTTTCTGAAGCGCGCGAAGCGCGCCATGTTTCTATGGCGTCAATGTGCGCCTGGGAGTCCACCAAGAAGTGCACCTTGACTGCAGGATGTTGGCGCAGGAGGTTTGACAATGTGTCGAGATCGGCTTCTTGAAAAACTTGGTTGGCAATGATGATGCGTTCCACACCATTGCGAATGCCCAGACTTGCTTGAAAGACTGTTGCAAAACTGATGCCCCATGCGCCTGCCTGCAATTGCAGCCGGTAAAGTTCGGGCGACATAGTGGTTTTGCCATGCGGTGCAATGTCCAATCCGCGGGTTTGGCAAAAATCCTGCATCCATGCCAAGTTGTGCGTCAGCGCGGATTGTTTGAGAACCGCCAAAGGAAATGGCAGGTGGCCTTTGAGCAGCGACCAGTCTTGTTCGCCAATTTGAGACATTTCAAGCGGGGCAAGGTGACCCGGAAAACCTTTGAAGCTGGCATCGATGAGCGTCATGGTATTTTTTACAAGCCGTTGGCTGCCAAGTAATTCAGTTCTTCATCGTCAAAGCCGGCCAAACGCCTTGCTTCGAGGTTGTAGGGCGATTTGAGTTTGGGTGCATCGTATTGAACGATCAATTCGCGGTAGGTGGCAATGGGATCGAGGCCGCGAGCTTGGCAGACATGTCGGTACCAGCGATTGCCCGCTGCCACATGGCCAATTTCATCTTCCAAGATGATGTCCAAAATGCGGCCAGCTGCCAAGTCGCCTGCGCTGATCAATTTGTTCTTCACGCCGGGGGATGCATCCAGTCCCCGAGCTTCCATGGTTCGGGGCACCAGGCCTATGCGCGCCAAGATGTCGCCTTTGGTGCGCTCGGCCATGTCCCATAACGAGTTGTGTGCAGGGAAGGGACCGTAGTCAAAGCCCATGCCAACCAAATGCTTTTGAAGCAGCAAAAAGTGTTTGGCTTCCTCTTTGGCAATGCGCACCCAGTCGCGGTAAAAGTCTTCTGGCATGCCCTTGAAGCGCCACACCACATCGAGGGCCAAATCAATGGCGTTAAGTTCGATGTGGGCAATGGCATGCAGCAATAGGGCGCGACCCTCGGCTGTGTTCAGGGGTTTGGCTTTGAGGCTGGTGTGAGACACCAAGACCGGCTGGGCTGGGCGGCCCGGAATGTCGCCAGGATCGGCGATGCTGGCTTGGGTGGCCACATCCGAGGTCTCGGACAGCGCCAAAGTCAGCTCGGCCTTGCGAACGGCATTTTGCTCACGCAAGGGCGTCAGGACGGCCTGTCGGAGGTCGGTCTCAATGGGGGGCGTTTCAGAGCGGGGCATGCCCTATTTTAGGGGTGCCTACAATGGAGGTTTTGAGTCAAGGCTAGAGAGGTCTGAAATGGCAATTTATTCATTGGATGGCAAAGCGCCCGTGGTGGCTGAAAGTGCCTGGGTGGCAGACAGTGCGCAGGTCATCGGTGCCGTCGAATTGGCCGCCAATGCCAGTGTTTGGTTTGGCACCGTGGTGCGTGGTGATACCGAACTGATCAGCATTGGCGAAGGCTCCAACATTCAAGACTGCAGCGTGCTGCACACCGACATGAACAAGCCTTTGACCATTGGCAAAAACGTCACAGTAGGCCACCAAGTGATGCTGCACGGTTGCACCATTGGCGATGAATCCCTCATTGGCATCGGCGCGGTGGTTCTGAATGGCGCCAAAATTGGCAAGAATTGTTTGGTGGGTGCCGGGTCTTTGGTCACCGAGGGCAAAGAGTTTCCCGATGGTTCCATGATCATGGGCTCGCCCGCCAAAGTGGTTCGTGAACTCACGCCCGAACAAATGCAAGGCCTTCGCATGTCGGCCCAACGCTACATCGCCAACGCACATCGCTTTCAATCAGGTTTGAAAAAAATTGTCTGAACTTCATAAATTTCTTTTTGAGGGCTTGCCCGTTCGGGGCGCCGTGGTTCGCTTGACCGATGCTTGGCAAGAGATTCTCAAGCGCCGTGCTGCCAACAACGAAACCGGTGCCTATCCAGCGCCTGTGACTGCCCTTTTGGGTGAGATGTCTGCGGCTGCTGTGTTGATGCAAGCCAACATCAAATTCAATGGTGCTTTGGTCTTGCAGGTCTTTGGTGATGGTCCTGTCAAGTTATCAGTGGTGGAAGTGCAACCCGACTTTGGGGTGCGTGCAACTGCCACCCTTCAAGGCGAAGTGGCCGCAGATGCCAGCCTGAGTCAGATGGTGAACCAAAACAACGAAGGCCGTTGTGCAATCACCCTGGACCCGCTCGATCGTTTGCCCGGACAGCAGCCTTACCAAGGTGTGGTGCCCTTGTTTGGTGACCAGAAAGAGAAGCTTGAAAAATTGAGCGAAGTGCTGGAGCACTACATGCTGCAATCAGAGCAACTCGATACCACCTTGGTCTTGGCAGCCAACATGGAGGTGGCTGCAGGCATTTTGATCCAACGCTTGCCATTGGAGGGCGTTGGCAATTTGGCTAGCAAGTACGATGCGGTCGAACGCGAAGCAGCCTTGGGTCAAAGCGAAGACTACAACCGCATTTCTATTTTGGCCAAAAGCTTGAAAGCCGAAGAGTTGTTGGGATTGGACGTTGAGACCGTGTTGCACCGTCTTTTCTGGGAAGAGCCTTTGCTTCGCTTTGAACCTTTGGTAGGCGAAACCGGACCCAAGTTTCATTGCAGCTGCAGTCGCGAGCGCGTGGGCCGCATGATCAAAGGCTTGGGCGTGGAAGAGGTTGAAAGTATTTTGTCCGAACGCGAAAACATTGAAGTGGGTTGTGAGTTTTGCGGTAAGCAATATCACTTTGACCCCGTTGATGCTGCCAGCCTCTTCACGCAACCCGACGTCACGCCGCCAACCGGTCCTTCAGTTCACTAGCCCTTGGCTTGAAGCAGGTCACTGAACAGGCGATGTTCACAGTCTGCGTCGCTGCATAAATCACAGCGCCAGGCTGTCTTGCCTTGGTTCAATCCAAACTGCGCTCCCTCGCGTTGTGTTTGCGCTGACTTGAAAGAGGCCAACTGCTTGCCAATGTCCGCACGAAGTGGATCGATGCCTTGTTGAATCGCCATGAGGGCCGCATTCAAGCGTGCTTCATGTTGGCCATAGATCACCTTGAAAGGGATGCTGGCACTGCTCAGTGCTTGTCGAAGCATGGCATCAATGGGCTCGCGCACATGGGCTCCATCGCGTTGCAAACCATCGGGTACCCACGCAATGTCCAAGCCCATGACCAGGGTCAAATCAAATTGAGCCTGATACGCTAACGCGTCGGCATAGAGGCTTTTGTCTTGAAAAATGAAATCGCTGTAAATGGCGGTCATCAAAGGACTGGTGTCGGCGATGACCCAGCCTGAAGCAAGGCCGAAGATGCGATGGGCTTGTTCTTGCGCAATGTCGGCTTGTTCGTGTTGAAGTGGTGTTCTGCCCCGTGAGTCGCACCATTCGCGCAAAACTTCGGGAACCACCGTGGCACTCAATCCTAGAGATTGAAGGGTTTGGGCAATGCCCAAACTCAAGCTGGTTTTGCCGGTGCTTTCGGCGCCCAAGAGGGCTATGCGAACTGCTTCAGCGCCCATGTTGAGTCCGCCATGCTTTAAGGCCGATGTAGCTGAGGATGGCAAACAACACATACAGCAGGGCGGTTAGCCAAAGTGACTTCACCAACATCAAACTCACTGTGATGATGTTGACCACCAGCCATACCCACCAATTTTCGATTTTCTTTTTGGCGAGTAAATATTGCCCTAGCAAACTGAGGGTCGTGACCAAGGCATCCCAAATGGCCACATCACTGTCGGTGTAGCGGTTTAAAAAATACGCCATGACAGGCCATGCCAACAGGGTGACGGCCGCAGCTTGTTTGAGTTCGATAGAGTTCAGTTGACTGATCTTCAGCGGGGATGTTTTCTGCACGTCGGAGTTGGCCGACTGTGTGCCTTTACGCCATTGATGCCAGCCCCATATGGCAGTCAAGATGAACATCACTTGCAATGAGGCTTCGCCGTAGAGTTGGCTGTTCCAGAACACCAAGCCGTAAAGGACTGAGCTGAGAATGGCCAAGGGCCAGCCCCAATGTATTTCTTTGATGTTGCAATACACCATGGCCAAGGACAACACGAAACCGGCCAACTCGACCGGGTCCATCATTTTTCGATCTGCACGAAAATTTCGTTGGACTTGACCATGCCCAGTTCATGGCGGGCGCGCTCTTCGACGGCGTTCAAACCTTCTTTCAGGTCGTTCACCTCGGAGCTGAGTTGGCCATTGATGCGCTTGGCTTTGGCGTTCAACTCGTTTTGCTCTTTGATTTTATTTTCAAGCTCGATGACAGTGGGAACGCCGCCTTTGCCAAGCCAAATCTGTCCTTGCAAGATCAGCAGCAAGGCGATCAGGACAGCTGGCAAAAAGCGGTTTTCCATGAGCATTGAAAAGGTCTGTTGGTAAGTATGACAGCAGATTAGCGCAAATTGTAAAACGCTGAACGACCTGGGTACTCGGCCACGTCGCCCAAGTCTTCTTCAATGCGCAACAGTTGGTTGTACTTGGCCATGCGATCGCTGCGGCTCATGGAGCCCGTTTTGATTTGACCGGCGTTCAAGCCCACGGCAATGTCGGCTATGGTGGAGTCTTCAGTTTCACCAGAGCGGTGGCTGATGACGGCGGTGTAACCCGCGCGCTTGGCCATCTCGATGGCCGCAAAAGTTTCGGTCAAGGTGCCAATTTGGTTGATCTTGATCAGGATCGAATTGGCAATGCCTTTGTCGATGCCTTCTTTCAAAATCTTGGTGTTGGTCACGAACAAGTCGTCACCCACGATTTGAACTTTTTTGCCCAAACGCTCGGTGAGCAATTTCCAGCCATCCCAGTCGCCTTCGGCCATGCCGTCTTCAATGCTGATGATGGGGTACTTGTCGACCCAAGTGGCCAACATGTCAATCCACTGCTCGCCAGTCAAGGACAAGCCTTCGCCTTCGAGTTCGTATTTGCCGTCTTTGTAGAACTCGCTGGCAGCGCAATCGAGGCCAATTGCAATTTGCTCGCCAGCGGTGTAACCGGCTGCGCTGATGGCGTCCAAAATCATTTGGATGGCTGCTTCGTGGTTGGGCACGTTGGGCGCAAAGCCGCCTTCGTCTCCCACGGCAATGCTCATGCCTTTGTCGTGAATGATTTTCTTCAAAGCGTGAAACACTTCAGCACCGTAACGCACGGCTTCGCGGAAGCTTGGCGCGCCCACGGGGATGATCATCAACTCTTGCAAGTCGAGGTTGTTGTTGGCGTGTGCGCCGCCATTGATGACGTTCATCATGGGCACGGGCAATTGGCAACCGTTCATGCCGCCAAAGTAACGGTACAAGGGCAGGCCAGATTCTTCAGCTGCAGCACGTGCCACGGCCATCGATACAGCCAACATGGCATTGGCGCCCAAGCGGCTCTTGTTGTCGGTGCCGTCCAGGTCGATCAAGGTTTTGTCGAGGAAAGATTGCTCGGATGCATCGAGGCCCAACACCGCTTCTGAGATTTCGGTGTTGATGTGTTCAACCGCTTTCAATACACCTTTGCCAAGGTAACGGTTCTTGTCGCCATCACGCAATTCGATGGCTTCACGACTGCCGGTAGAAGCGCCAGAAGGCACTGCGGCACGGCCCATCACACCAGACTCTAACAACACATCGCATTCAACGGTGGGGTTGCCGCGGCTGTCCAAAATTTCGCGTCCCACAATGTCAACAATCGCACTCATGTTTACTTCTCTCTGTCTAAATTAAAAATTGTTTATCCCAAAACCCAAGTCGGATCATGCAATCAATCACTGGAAATTGTTTTCGAGGAAAGGGTTCTTTTTGGTTACTGCATCAAGTTCCAACAATGTTTCCAGTAGCGCTTTCATGTGATGCAAAGGCACGGCATTGGGGCCGTCCGACATGGCTTGTGCAGGGTTGGGGTGTGTTTCCATGAACAGACCTGCCACGCCTACCGCAACGGCTGCACGTGACAAGACCGGCACCATTTCGCGCATGCCGCCAGAGCTGGTGCCTTGGCCACCCGGCAATTGAACGGAGTGGGTGGCGTCATACACCACGGGTGCGCCTGTTTCTCGCATGATGGCCAAGCTGCGCATGTCGGACACCAAGTTGTTGTAGCCAAAGCTGGCGCCGCGCTCGCAGGCCATGAAGTTGTCTTCGGGCAAGCCAGCATCGCGGGCTGCAGCACGGGCTTTGTCAATCACGTTCTTCATGTCGTGAGGGGCCAAGAACTGACCCTTCTTGATGTTGACCGGTTTGCCCGATTGCGCCACTGCGCGAATGAAGTCGGTTTGACGGCACAAGAAAGCGGGGGTTTGCAACACGTCCACGATGGCGGCCACCGTAGGGATGTCGGCTTCGGTGTGCACATCGGTCAGGATGGGGACGTGAAGTTCACGCTTTACTTTGGCCAAGATTTCCAAACCTTTTTCCATGCCAGGACCGCGGAAGGTGCTGCCAGAAGAACGGTTGGCTTTGTCGTAACTGCTCTTAAAGATGAAGGGGATGCCCAAGGCTGACGTGATCTCTTTCAAGGTGCCGGCCGTGTCCATTTGCAATTGCTCAGATTCAATGACGCAAGGGCCGGCAATCAAAAAGAAGCGCTGGTCTAAGCCAACATTAAATCCGCACAGTTTCATGGTGTTCCTTGTTGGCTTGATTTAAGCAACGGCTTTCAGGTGCTTGGCACCCTTTTGATGGTCAATCGACGCTTTGATGAAAGCGTTGAACAAAGGATGTCCATCCCAAGGGGTGGATTTGAATTCAGGGTGGAATTGCACGCCCACAAACCAGGGGTGAACGTTGGTGGGCAGTTCCACAATTTCGGTCAGTTGTTCGCGCTGAGTCAGGGCCGAGATGACCAAGCCTGCATTGCGCAGCGTGTCGAGGTAGTTCACGTTGGCTTCGTAGCGGTGACGGTGACGTTCTGTGACCACAGGGCCATAGATGTCACGCGCCAAAGTGCCTTCAGACACGTCAGAGCTTTGGGCGCCCAAACGCATGGTGCCACCTAAGTCAGATTGCGCATCGCGAACTTGGATGGTGCCATCGGCATCTTTCCATTCATTGATCAAGGCAATGACGGGGAAGGGTGTGTCGGGTTCAAACTCGGTGCTGTTGGCGTTGGTCAAGCCTGCAACGTGACGCGCATATTCAATGGTGGCCACTTGCATGCCCAGGCAAATGCCAAGGTAAGGCACTTTGCTTTCGCGTGCAAAACGCGCCGTTTGAATTTTGCCTTCAACGCCGCGCTTGCCAAAACCGCCGGGCACCAACACACCATCGAACTTGGCCAACTGCGCCACGGTTTCTGGCGAAATGGTTTCGGAATCGATGTGCTCAATTTTGACGCGCACATGGTTGCGCATGCCGGCATGGCGCAAAGCCTCGTTGACCGATTTGTAGCTATCGGACAGTTCAACGTATTTGCCCACCATGGCAATGGTCACTTCGCCTTGAGGGTGTTCGGTTTCGTAAACCAAATCGTCCCAACGCTTGAGGTTGGCGGGTGGGGTGTTGATGTGCAAACGGTCGCAGATGAGGCCATCCAAACCTTGCTCGTGCAAGACGCGTGGCACTTTGTAAATGGTGTCAACGTCGGGCATCGAAATGACGCCCCAGCTTTGCACGTTGGTGAAGAGCGAAATCTTTTCTTTTTCGTCTTCAGGAATCATGCGATCGGCACGGCACAAAAGGGCGTCGGGCTGAATGCCGATTTCGCGCAGTTTTTGCACAGTGTGCTGGGTGGGCTTGGTTTTCAGTTCGCCTGCAGCGGCAATCCAAGGCACATAAGTGAGGTGGACGAAGGCTGCGTTGTTGGGGCCGAGGCGCAAGCTCAGTTGGCGAACGGCTTCGAGGAAGGGCAGGGACTCGATGTCACCCACGGTGCCGCCAATTTCAACGATGGCCACATCGACCGCTTCAGGTGTGCCAAAGCCTGCACCGCGTTTGATGTAGTCTTGAATTTCGTTGGTGATGTGGGGAATGACTTGAACGGTTTTGCCCAAGTAGTCACCCCGGCGTTCTTTTTCAAGCACGCTTTTGTAGATTTGCCCCGTGGTGAAGTTGTTGGCCTTCTTCATGCGGGTGTTGATGAAGCGCTCGTAGTGGCCCAAATCCAGGTCGGTTTCAGCGCCATCGTCGGTGACAAACACCTCACCGTGTTGAAACGGTGACATGGTGCCTGGGTCGACGTTGATGTACGGGTCCAGCTTGATGAGGGTGACTGAGAGGCCGCGCGATTCTAGGATCGCGGCGAGAGAGGCGGAGGCAATTCCCTTACCCAGGGAAGACACCACACCACCGGTGACGAAGACGAATTTGGTCATGTCCAGGACGGGATGCTGAGCACCCGGGAGATGGAAAACGAGATTATAAAGGTCTCCTGATCTGCTACATTGCCGAACATGAACGATTTGCACGGAAAACGCATTGTTTTAGGACTCACTGGCGGCATCGCCTGCTTCAAAGCGGCGGAGCTTTGTCGCTCGCTGGTCAAGGCGGGCGCGCAAGTGCAAGTGGTGATGACCGAGGCCTCAGCCCAATTCATCACCCCCGTCACCATGCAAGCCTTGTCTGGCCAAGCTGTCTATACCTCGCAATGGGATGCCCGTGAGGGCAACAACATGGCGCACATCAATTTGAGTCGTGAGGCCGACGCCATCTTGATTGCACCGGCCAGTGCCGATTTCATGGCCAAACTGATTCATGGCAAGGCCGATGAGTTGCTCAGCCTGATGTGCCTGGCCAGACCCCTGCAAAAGGTTCCCTTGATTTTGGCGCCCGCCATGAACCGCGAAATGTGGGCGCATCCAGCCACCCAGCGCAATGTGGCGCAATTGAAGGCCGATGGTTCACATGTCCTAGATGTAGGACAAGGTGATCAGGCTTGCGGCGAAACCGGTGACGGCCGCATGCTGGAGGCCGAGGAAATTGTTGAAGAGCTGCGCGCTTTTTGGACTCCCAAAGTGTTGGCGGGTCGACAGGTGTTGATTACCGCAGGTCCCACCTACGAAGCCATTGACCCCGTGCGCGGCATTACCAATTTGTCGAGCGGCAAAATGGGTTTTGCCATTGCGCGTGCAGCGCAGCACGCTGGCGCCAAGGTCACCTTGGTCGCTGGGCCCGTCAGTTTGCCTACGCCTCGAGGGGTGTTGCGTGTGGATGTGCGATCTGCATTGCAAATGCACGATGCTGTTAACCACGCTGCACCGCATGCCAGCGTCTTCATTGCGGCCGCTGCGGTGGCCGATTGGCGTCCAGCCTCGGCTGCTGATCAAAAAATCAAGAAAGACGGCTCGGGTGAAACGCCTGAGCTCAGCTTTGTTGAGAACCCAGATATTTTGGCCACCGTCGCCAAGTCACCCCGTGCACAAAGTGGCGAGTTGTATTGCGTCGGCTTTGCAGCTGAAAGCCACGACCTGCTGGCGCATGCCACCGCCAAACGCGCACGCAAAGGTGTGCCTTTGTTGGTGGGCAACATTGGCCCCAGCACCTTTGGTCAAGATGACAATGCCTTGTTGTTGGTGGATGCACAAGGCGCCAAAGAACTTCCGCGCGATACCAAAACCAAGTTGGCTCATGATTTGATTCAAGACATTGCCAGCCGCCTTCGCACACCCTGAACGCTTTCACTTCAAGCAAATTCTGAGCGCTTACCCATCATGATGAACGTTGACGTCAAAATCTTAGACCCTCGCATGGCCGATCAATTGCCTGCCTACGCCACACCGGGCAGTGCCGGTCTCGATTTGCGCGCCTGCTTGGATGCACCCATCACCCTGCAGCCCAATGCTTGGCAATTGATTTCAACAGGCTTGTCGGTGTACCTCAAAGATCCCGGCTATGCCGCCATGTTGTTGCCACGATCAGGTTTGGGGCACAAGCACGGCATTGTGCTCGGCAACTTGGTTGGTTTGATCGACAGCGATTACCAAGGTCCCCTCATGGTGAGTTGCTGGAACCGCAGTCAAGAAGCCTTCACGATCCAGCCCATGGAGCGCATTGCTCAAATGGTCATCGTGCCTGTGGTGCAAGCACGCTTCAATGTGGTGACCGAATTTGATGCGCCTAGTGAGCGCGGTGAAGGTGGTTACGGCTCAACTGGCAAACGTTGAGTTGTGTGGAACTTCCGCATGCAAGTGCGGATGCTCGTTAATCTTTAACTTCAGTGCAACAAGCCGCCTGTGTCTGGCGCATCACCAATTTCAATTTTGAAAAAGCCTGTGCCGCAGGTGCCAGCTTCTTGCTCTTGCTCTGTGGCCATGCGCACTTGGTTGACCTTCAAACTGAGACGAAGGGCAATGCCAGACAAAGGGTGATTGCCATCTAGCACCACATGCTCGGGGTAGATCTCTGTGATGGTGTACAGCACATTGCGCGGCGCATCGGGGTTGCAGGCCGCTGGCAAAGCGGTGCCCTCAATGGTGAGGCCTTCTTGGATGTCTTTGGGGAAGAGGGCGCGCGGCTCTAAGAAAAGCAAGTTTTCATCGAAATCGCCAAAAGCATCTTCGGGTTCAAGGTGCAGGTCGACTTTGGCACCTACGCTGTGCCCTTGTAGCGCTTCTTGAATTTTGGGCAGCAAATCATGACCGCCCACATAGAAAGCCACGGGCTCGTCGAGTTCGTCCAAAACTTCGCCCAAAGTATCTTTGAGCGTCCAGGTCAGTTCGACCACACATTGAGAAGTAATATCCATCCCAGAATTGTCGCAGTTTTGAAATCGATTTGAATCAAGTTCCTATGCAAAAAAACACAGCTTTAGCATTGTTGGGTGGCTTAACGCCCGAACAGTTTATGAAACGCCACTGGCAGAAAAAGCCTTTGTTGATTCGCCAAGCCCTACCTGACATGAAGCCGCTCATCGAGCGCAGCCAATTGTTAGAGATGGTTGAAAGTGAAGAAGTTGAGTCTCGTCTCATTGTGCGCAAAGGCGCCAAATGGACCTTGAAAAAAGGGCCGATGGGGCGCAAGAGCTTGCCCTCCCTGAAGACACCCGATTGGACGGTGTTGATCCAAGGCGTCGATTTGCACAATGACGCGGTTCACAGCTTGTTGCAACAGTTTCGCTTTGTGCCCGATGCACGTCTGGACGATTTGATGATCAGTTTTGCGTCTGAGGGTGGCGGTGTGGGGCCCCACTTTGACAGCTACGACGTGTTTTTATTACAGGCGCATGGGCAACGCAAATGGCGCATCGGACGGCAAAAGAAGTATGAATTGCAGGAGGGTGTGCCTCTCAAGATTTTGAAAGATTTCAAGCCGGAAGCTGAGTTTGTCTTGAATCCAGGTGACATGCTCTATTTGCCGCCTGGCTATGCACACGACGGTGTCGCGGTCGGTGAGTGCATGACCTATTCGGTCGGTTTCAGGGTGCCGCGCAGTGCTGAACTGGCCAGCGAGTTGTTGATGGGCTTGTCCGAAGAAGTGACGGAAGACCAGGGCACCGCCAGCGATTTGCTCTACCAAGATCCGCACCAAACCGCTGCAATTCAAGATGCCAGCGTTCCAAAAGCTTTGCAGGAATTTGCAGTCCAGTCTGTGGCCAAAGCTCTGAAAGATCCCCAAATTTTGAATTGCTTGCTAGGCGAATCGCTCACCGAGCCCAAACCCAATGTCTGGTTTGATGCGCCAGAATTTGATGAACTCCCCCGTTTTGAATGGCCAGCTCAGATACGTTTAGATCGACGGACCAAGATGTTGTTCGATGCAAAACACATTTTCATCAATGGGGAAAGCTTCAGGGCCGCAGGCAAAGATGCCAAGTTATTGCGCAAGTTGGCCAATGAAAAGACCTTGTCCAAGGCCTTGGCCTCTCAGCTCAGTGATAACGCGGCCGAATTGATGCAGGCCTGGTGGAAAGAGGGTTGGTGGCACTGTGAGGCCAGCAGTGCACCAAGCGCTTGATATATAAAGCTATAATTCGAGGCTGAACAGTGAGAGCTCGAGTGCTTGCTGTTCTGTCAACAGGGTTTATTCTAATCTTGATGGCAATTTCCCGGAAATTGTTTTTTCACTAACTTTAAGGAAAATAATCATGAACAAGTCTCTCGTTTTGGCTGCCGTGATCGCTGCTGCTGCTTTGGCTGCTTGCGGTAAAAAAGAAGAAGCTGCTCCTGCACCAGCCCCCGCTGCTGCTGCACCAGCACCTGCTGCTGAAACACCAGCTGCACCTGCTGCTGATGCCAAGCCTGCTGACGCTGCGGCTGCACCTGCCGCTGCTGCTCCTGCAGAAGCTCCTAAGAAGTAATTCTTGGCAGTCAAAAAAAACCCCGCAGTGCGGGGTTTTTTTTCGTCTTGATTTTTGATTTATTTGATCTCGTCTGCCAGCAGCTTGATGATCTTGTCGGCATTGGCCGAACTTTCTGGTATGCCATCGGCGCCTTGTACTTGAACCGTTGAAACATCGCCCTTGCTGGTGACAGCAATGCGGTATTTGGCCAAGGCTGGCGTGGTTTTTTCGCTCGAGAACAATTTGGCAAAAAAGCCAGGTTCTTTGTCTGAGGTGCCAGGGGGCGCGTAGCGAACAAAGAACACACCTTGCGCGCGATCGCGGTCTTCGACGGTAAAGCCTGTGCGGTCAATGGCCACACCTACTCTGCGCCATGCGCGGTCAAATCCATCCTGAATCTCAATGGCGGGCAATTGATTGAGCTTGGTAAGCTTGACGTCAGACGCCATGCCAGTTGTGGCGCGGGCGGCTGGCGCGGCAGCAGCGACAGCCGTCGAAGCGGAGGACAAGTTTTGTCCGCCAAGACGCAGCATCATGCGACGCAAGAATTCAACTTCCAATTCCACATCGGCTTCACGCGGTGTCCAAACCGTTTGATCCTTCAAGGTACTGGTATAAATCTCTTTCATGCCGCGGTGCGTGACCGTAATTTCCAGACCTTTGTCGGTACGCTCAATGCGCGTTCTAAAGCGATCGCGTTCACCCGTGGAGTAGAGTGAGTCAAACATTTTGCCGACAGCTTTTCTGAGAAAGTCTTGGGGCAACTTGGCGCGATTCTCGGCCCAGTCAGTTTCCATGATGCCCAATTCAGGCTGATCGGTGGTGAGCACAAAGCCATTGTCTTTCCAGAATTCGCGCAGCGGTTCCCAAACCGAATCGGCGCTGCGTTGGACGACCAAATAACGCTGCGTGCCATTGCGCACAATTCGGACATCGCCCGCTTGGTTGGTGGCGGTGCCTGCATCGTTGGCGGTACGGGCTGCCGGTGCTGCTGCACTGGCCAATGCGCTGGCAGAGCCTGCCACTTGGTAACGCGAGTCGCGCTTCAATTGTGTGAGGTCTGGCGGAATCTCAAGCGTAGGCGCCTGGCTGGCGCTTTTGTAATCGATTTTGCTTTCTTCCAAAGTAGAGCAACCTGCAAGCAAACAGGTGAGGGCCGCAGCGCTGGCCAATGTGGTCAATTGACGAGGCATAGTTACAAATCGATTCACGAGGATTCCTTAAATGAGTCCGCTTGCACGCAACGCGGCTTCCACCACAGGTTGCTGAGGTGTTGACAGTTCGGTCATAGGCAAGCGCAATGTGCCGCCGCAAAGTCCCATGCGTTTCATGGCCCATTTCACTGGGATAGGGTTGGCTTCGACAAATAAATTTTTGTGCACAGGCATCAATTTGAATTGAATTTCCATGGCTTTTTGAACATTGCCTGCCATGGCCGCAACGCACAATTCATGCATCAAACGCGGCGCCACGTTGGCAGTGACACTGACATTGCCTTTGCCACCGCACAGCATCAATGCAACCGCTGTAGGATCATCACCCGAATACACCGCAAATTCTTTGGGCAAATCGCGAATGAGCCACTGAGCGCGTTCGATGTTGCCTGTGGCTTCTTTGATACCGACGATGCCAGGGACTTGAGCCAAACGCAACACAGTGTCGTGCTGCATGTCGGCCACGGAACGGCCGGGCACGTTGTACAAAATGATGGGCAAGTTAGGCACTGCTTCGGCGATGGCTTTGAAGTGCTGGTACATGCCTTCTTGGGTGGGCTTGTTGTAATAGGGCACCACTTGCAATTGGCAGTCGGCGCCGACGCTTTTGGCAAACTTGGCCAATTCGATGGCTTCCGCTGTGGAGTTGGCGCCACAGCCCGCCATGATGGGCACGCGGCCTTTGGCTTGTTCGACAGACACGCGGATGATCTCGCGGTGCTCTTCAACATTCACGGTGGGAGACTCACCCGTGGTGCCCACCACGCCAATGCAGTCTGTGCCTTCGGCAATGTGCCAGTCGATCAATTTTCGCAGGCTGGCGTAGTCCACCGAACCGTCCTCCAGCATGGGGGTGATGAGGGCGGGGATACTGCCAGTAATGGGTTGGAAAGTTTTCGTCATGGCGAATGAATAAAGCGACAAATAAGCATTCTAACGACAGCCAAGGCCAATCTGTTGACCAGATGCCGGGACTTGTGGGGTGGCCACAATGCGCTGTACAAATTTAGGGGGTTGTTCGGAGAAGCCGTCTTCGTAGGCGATGACGTGCATCTTTGCGCAAGTCTGCAGCAATTCGCCAGGTTTGAGCAAAAAGTCAGGCCTGGACGGTTTGCCAATTTTTTCATGGCCTAGGGCAAAGGTCTCGTAAATCAAGAAGCCGTGTGGCTTGAGGCTTTCCAAAATGCGCGGCATCAAAGGTCGCCACAGGTAATGGGTCACGATCACGGCGTCAAAAAGCTGCCCCTCCAAAGGCCAAGGGCCGCCCTCGATGTCTGCTTCCAACACTTGACCATAGGCTTGGGCTGTCGCCAAAGCTTCGGCTGAGCGGTCAACGCCAGTGCATTGATGGCCATGTCCCGCCAACCAGCGCATGTGCCGGCCAGCACCACAAGCCAAGTCGAGCACTTGGCTTTGAGGGGGCAGGAGATGAGTCCAGCGGGTGACCCAGGCTGAAGGATCTTCGGTTCCGTGCATGTGTGTTGCTTTCCAATGCGTTTCTATCAACTGCCGCCATGATGCCTGAATGTTCCTGTATGTCCTGGGGTTGGCTGGGACTGTGAATTTATCCAGTATTTTGTTTGATTTCACACTACAATCTGCGCCCATGGCTACTACTACCTCTTCCAATTCATCTCCCGAATACGGCGAAGGCTCCATTCGAGTCTTGAAAGGCTTAGAGCCTGTCAAACAACGTCCGGGCATGTACACCCGCACCGACAACCCCTTGCACATCATTCAAGAAGTGCTCGACAACGCGGCCGACGAGGCGCTGGCGGGTCACGGAAAAAAGATCAAAGTGGTGTTGCACACCGACGGCTCGGTCAGCATCGAAGACGACGGTCGTGGCATTCCATTTGGTTTGCACCCTGAAGAAAAAGCCCCCGTCATTGAGTTGGTGTTCACGCGCTTGCATGCAGGCGGCAAGTTTGACAAAGGCAAGGGCGGCGCCTACAGCTTTTCGGGTGGTTTGCATGGCGTGGGTGTGAGTGTTACCAACGCCTTGGCCAAACGCCTGGAAGCCACCAGCTACCGCGAAGGCCAAGTGGCCACGCTGGCGTTTTCTGGCGGCGATGTGGTCGAAGCCTTGGTGACTCGCAAAGCAGTCGAGGGCGATCGCAAACAGGGCACCACGGTGCGCGTGTGGCCCGACGCCAAGTATTTCGAATCCAGTGCCTTGCCCATGGCCGAGCTCACGCATTTGCTGCGCAGCAAAGCGGTGCTCATGCCTGGCGTCACGGTCACGTTGCTGAACGAAAAAACCAAGGACACCCAAACTTGGCAATACAAAGCGGGCCTGCGTGATTACCTCATGCAAACACTCACCGGAGACCCGGTCATTCCTTTGTTCGAAGGTGAAGGTTTTGCCGATGGCAACAACGACAGCTTTGCTGAAGGCGAGGGTGCCAGTTGGGCGGTGGCCTTCACCGAAGACGGTCAACCTGTGCGTGAGAGTTATGTCAACCTGATTCCCACCAGTGCCGGTGGCACGCACGACAGTGGCCTGCGTGATGGCTTGTTCACGGCGGTGAAGAGCTTCATTGAACTGCACAGCTTGTTGCCCAAGGGCGTGAAACTCATGCCCGAAGACGTGTTTGCACGTGCCAGTTTTGTGCTGTCGGCCAAAGTGCTCGATCCCCAATTCCAAGGACAAATCAAAGAGCGTTTGAACTCGCGCGATGCCGTGCGATTGGTGTCCAGTTTCGTGAGACCCACCATGGAGCTGTGGCTCAATGAGCACGTAGAGTACGGCAAAAAATTGGCCGAGCTGGCCATCAAGGCGGCGCAGCATCGCCAGAAGGCAGGTCAAAAAGTTGAGAAGCGCAAGAGCTCTGGCGTGGCAGTGTTGCCAGGCAAACTGACCGATTGCGAAAGCAAAGACATTGCGCACAACGAAGTGTTCTTGGTCGAGGGCGACTCTGCAGGTGGCAGCGCCAAGATGGGTCGCGACAAAGAATGCCAAGCCATTTTGCCGCTGCGCGGCAAAGTGCTCAACACGTGGGAAGTTGATCGCGATCGCCTGTTTGCCAACAACGAAATTCACGACATTTCGGTGGCCATTGGCGTTGATCCGCATGGCCCTAACGACTCACCCGATTTGTCGGGTTTGCGTTACGGCAAGATTTGCATCTTGAGTGATGCCGATGTGGATGGTTCTCACATCCAAGTCTTGTTGCTGACCTTGTTCTTCCGTCATTTCCCCAAGTTGATCGAAACCGGCAATGTGTTTGTCGCGCGTCCGCCACTGTTCCGTGTGGATGCACCAGCACGCGGCAAGAAACCAGCTGCCAAAATGTACGCATTGGATGAAGCTGAGTTGCAAAGCATGCTCGATAAACTGCGCAAAGATGGCGTGCGCGAAGGCGCATGGAGCATCAGCCGATTCAAGGGCTTGGGCGAGATGAGTGCCGAGCAGTTGTGGGAAACCACGCTCAACCCCGACACGCGCCGTTTGTTGCCCGTGCAACTGGGTAATTTGGATTTTGCACAAACAGAAAGTTTGATCACACAACTGATGGGCAAAGGCGAGGCCGCCGCTCGTCGTGAACTCATGGAATTGCATGGCGATGCCATTGAGGTGGACATTTAATCATGAACGATCAACCCACTTTAGACCTTCAAAACAGCGAGTCCGATGACTCGCTGAATTTGGCCACTTACGCACAACGCGCCTACCTTGAATATGCATTGAGCGTGGTCAAAGGCCGCGCATTGCCCGATGTGTGCGATGGCCAAAAACCAGTACAGCGACGCATTCTCTATTCCATGTCCCGCATGGGTTTGGGCTTCTCTGGTGCGACAGGTGCCAAGCCCGTCAAAAGTGCGCGTGTGGTGGGCGATGTGCTGGGTCGTTTTCACCCTCACGGTGACCAAGCCGCCTACGATGCACTGGTGCGCATGGCTCAAGATTTCAGCCAGCGATATCCGCTGATTGATGGTCAAGGCAACTTCGGTAGCCGCGACGGTGATGGCGCAGCGGCCATGCGTTACACAGAAGCGCGACTTTCCAAAATCACCACTTTGCTGTTGGATGAAATTGACCAAGGCACGGTCGATTTCATTCCCAATTACGATGGCTCAACTGAAGAGCCGCGCCAACTGCCAGCGCGTTTGCCTTTTGTGTTGATGAACGGTGCCAGTGGCATTGCGGTGGGTTTGGCCACCGAAATCCCAAGCCACAACTTGCGCGAGGTGGCCGATGCTTGCGTGGCCCTCATCAAGTCGCCCAAATTGACGGACGAGGAATTGTTCGCACTGATTCCTGGTCCCGACTTTCCAGGCGGCGGTCAAATCATCAGCCCAGCCTCTGACATTGCGGATGCGTATCGCACCGGTCGTGGTTCTCTCAAGGTGCGCGCGCGTTGGAAGATTGAAGACATGGCGCGCGGCCAATGGCAATTGGTGGTCACTGAGTTGCCCATTGGTGTCAGCTCGCAAAAAGTGCTGGAAGAAATTGAAGAGCTCACCAACCCCAAAGTGAAGGCGGGCAAGAAAGCCCTGAGTGCAGACCAAATGCAACTCAAGGCCAGCATCTTGTCAGTGCTCGATGTGGTGCGCGATGAGTCCAGCAAAGATGCTGCAGTGCGCTTGGTGTTTGAGCCCAAGACCAGCCGCATTGAACAGCAAGAATTGATCACATCTTTGCTGGCGCACACCAGCTTGGAGACCTCGTCACCCATCAACATGACTTCGGTTGGCATTGATGGCAAGCCCGTGCAAAAGTCATTGCGTCAAATGATTTCGGAATGGATCACATTCCGTCAGCAAACCATTGTGCGCCGCTCTGAGCATCGCTTGGGCAAGGTGATGGACCGCATTCACATTTTGGAAGGCCGTCAGTTGGTGTTGCTCAACATCGACGAGGTGATTGCCATCATTCGCCAAAGCGATGAGCCCAAGCAATCCTTGATGGACCGCTTCAAACTGAGCGAACGCCAAGCCGAAGACATTCTTGAAATTCGCCTGCGCCAATTGGCCCGTTTGGAAGGCATCAAGATTGAGCAAGAGCTCAAGGAATTGCGCACAGAGCAAACTCAGCTTGAAGAAATATTGGCCAATCCAGCAACGCTCAAACGCTTGATGGTCAAGGAAATTGAACAAGACGCCAAGACATTCGCCGATCCACGTCGCACCCTCATTCAAGAAGAAAAGAAGGCTGTGGCTGAAGTCAAAGTGGTGGACGAACCTGTCACGGTGGTGGTGTCACAAAAAGGCTGGGTGCGTGCACGCCAAGGCCATGGTCACGACGCAAGCAGTTTTGCATTCAAGTCAGGCGACGGTTTGTATGGCACCTTTGAATGTCGCACGGTTGATACCTTGCTGGCATTTGGGACCGCCCAAAAAGGCAGTGGTCGCGTTTACTCTGTGCCCGTGGCGTCATTGCCAGGCGCGCGAGGCGATGGTCAGCCCATCACCACCCTGATTGAACTGGAGGCGGGGACGCAAGTGGCGCATTTCTTTGCAGGTCCTGCCAACGCCACTTTGTTGCTGTCCAGTTCGGGTGGGTATGGCTTCATGGCCACCGTGGAAAACATGATCTCGCGCCAAAAAGGCGGTAAATCATTCATCACAGTCGGAGAGGGCGAATTGGTATGCGCGCCTTCACATGTTTCGGGCTCCAGTGCCACGCCGGCTGCAGGTGCGTCGCCGATGCCGGCAGCCACACATGTTGCTTGTGCTTCAACAGGCGGCCGTATTCTCACATTTGAAATCAGCGAACTCAAGTTGATGGAGAAGGGCGGACGTGGTTTGATGTTGTTGGACCTTGAAGCCAAAGACACCTTGGCCGGTGCAGCGGCTTACACCCGCAGTGTGAAGCTGACGGGCATTGGCCGTGGTGGCAAAGACCGCGAAGAGACTTTGGAAATTCGCAGCTTGAACAATGCGCGTGCAGCCCGTGCGCGCAAAGGAAAAGCTGCTGATCTGGGTTTTAAGCCCACACAAATCTCACGCGTGGAATAAGCATCCGTTCACCGCGTGGTCTCTGCAAGGCACCTTTCGAGGTGCCTTGTTTTTTGGGAAGGCGGGGCATCAATGCTTAGGCGCGAAATGCATGCGCGGTACAAATTGGTAGGTGGAACGCCAGCAGGTGGCCAGAAGCTCTTCGGGCCCATGGCGATGCGTTAATTTTTTTCGCAAGCGCGACACACACACTTGCAATCGCTTGTTGTTGTAAAAATCTGAAAGACCCCAGATGGCCTTTTCAAGGGCATCGCTGCGCAACGCTTGTTCGGGGGCCATGGCCAATTGGGTGAGCAGCACCGTTTCCATGGCCGTTAGGTCAATGGCATTGTTGGCAGGGCCTGTTAACAACGCTCTGACGGGGTCAATGGTCCAACCTGTTTTGACGGTTCGAGGGAGTCGGGCGGCCAAACGTTGCACGATGGCGATTAACTCAATGGTGTTGAAGGGTTTGCTGATGCAAACATCGGCGCCTGCCGCAATGGCCGCAATTCTTTCTTCAGGCTGAGAGGCTGGCGCCACCATGATGACGCGAAGCTCTGGGTGTTTGGCCAATTGCGCCGCCAGGGTCAAACTTTGTTCGCCCAAGGTAACCGCATCCAAGATCACCACATCGCACGTGCCTTGAACATTTTGTTGATTCAGCTCGTCGGGGTGCTTGCAGTGAATGCCCTGCATGCCCGTGCTGCTCAGGTGCGCCAGCACCTGTTCGGCCAAGTGGTGATCTTGTTCAACGAAGCTGACGCAGAGTGGTTTCATGACAGATTTCCTTGTTTAAATGTTTACTTAAGAACTCATCCTAATTCTTTTTGTATACATTTATGTGCACCTTGTAAGTAATAAATTAAATAAAAGATACTCTTATTTACAGAAAATCGACATTTCTCCTCTCAAGGCTTCAATTTTTACATTGCCTTTCCAGCAACTTGCATAGATAGACAATGTGGTGAATTTGTTGAATATGTGGTTTGAAGTGACGATTCGCACTTCAAACCACATGATTTAAACGATTTCGGCAATCAATTCAATTTCGACGCAAGCGCCCATGGGCAATTGCGCCACACCAAAGGCACTGCGCGCATGAATGCCAGCATCGCCAAACACTTGGCCTAACAATTCGCTGCAACCATTGGTGACCAGATGTTGCTCGGTGAAGTCGGCCGTGGAATTGACCAGGCTCATCACTTTGACAATGCGTTTGACCTGATTGAGATCGCCTACAGCTGCCTGCAGGGTGCCCATCAAATCAATGGCCACTGCGCGCGCGGCCAGTTTGCCTTCTTCCGTTTGAATGTTCTTGCCAAGCTGGCCGGCCCAAACTTGGCCCTCTTTTTTGGAAATGTGGCCACTGAGGAACACCAAATTGCCCGTTTTGACAAAGGGCACGTAGGCCGCTGCAGGCGTTGCAACTGGCGGCAAGGTGATGTGAAGTGCTTCGAGGCGTTTGTAGACGGACATGTTGATCTCAGTTTCAAAAAATTAAATAGGCTCCACAGTGACACTGACTTGCAATGTGTGGTTCGTGCCACCTTGTAAGACACCACGCAAAGGCGAGACGTCGGCAAAATCTCGGCCAACAGCCAGACGCACATAGTCTTCGCCCGGACTGCACCAGCCTTCTCGATTGTTGGTGGGATCGAAATCGTACCAAGATTCTGAGCCCGTTAATGCGTTCAACTGGGGCACACGCAAGGAAACCCAGGCGTGTGAAGCATCACTGCCAATCAGCCGAGCTTGACCTGGTGGGGGTTCCGTCAACAAATACCCGCTGACATACCTGGCCGCCAAGCCCATGCTGCGCAAACAAGCCAGCATGACGTGTGCAAAGTCTTGGCAAACGCCTCGTTTGTTGGCCAGCACCGTCAATGCAGGGGTGCTGATGTCGGTGCTCAAGGATTCGTACTTGAATTCGGTGTGGATGCGTTGCATCAAATCACGGACAGCTTCAATCAAGGGTCGACGAGGGGTGAAGCTACTGAGCGCATAGCGTTTGAATGCCTGATCGATGGGGGCATGGTGAGATGCATAAGCAAATGGGGTGGCGTCGTCGCTGGCTTGACCCGCTCTGTATTGGTAGACCCCTTGGGCTTGCTCCCAATTGAGCGTCTCAGCGTGGTCTTGCAAAGCTTTCGCTTGTGAAAGGGGCAAGGGATAGGTTTCCAGCGTGGATTGCGCATGAACCTGCAAAGTGTTGTGAGCGACGGGCAGTGACAAATAGCAGCGGTGGTTACCAAATGCATCGGGTTGACGCCTGAGCTTTGGCGAGACAGGCAAGGTGCTGAAAGAATGCGTGAGGCAAGTTTGGCAAGGCGTGTTGACGGGCTCGAGATGCGCCACATGCTGCGCCGTGACCACCATGGGGCTGTAGCTGTAGTGTGTTTCGTGCGTGATGCGAAGTTTCATAAGCAATGTCTTAACTTGCGCCAACGCTACGTTGTGCATCATCACTGTGTGAGAAAAATAAACTGTTCAGCTGATCCGAAACACTTCGCGCTGTTTGCCGGCAATGGCTGAGCAGCACCAGAAGTTCTGGGCTGGGATGCAGGCCATCTGTTGAAAGTGATGAGAAATCGACTTCCGATAGCACAGGGATTTTGTGCGACATCTCTTCGGTGGCGCCGTTGGCAAGGTGACCCATTTTGGCCAATCGACCGCGCAATGTTTGCGCCACCCAACCCAAGGCTCTTGGATTGTCAGTGTGCGTCAGCAACAGCTCGAGCATGGCACCCAAAGTTCGACTTTGCTGGTATTGCGCATGAAAGCTGATGGTGCTGTCAAACAAAGCCAACACCGCATCAAAGCCTGCTTGGCTTTGCAGGCAACCTGTTTCAATGGCTGTGGCGAGGGCATGCGCCAAAAAATCTAAACGCTCAATGTGACGGCCAATTGACAGCAGGCGCCAACCATCGTCGCGTGACATGCGATCGGTTTGTGCGCCCGTGAGTGCAGCCATCAATTGGCTGGTGCGTGCTAAGAGTTGTTGTGCCCAGACGCTGGTCGCCACAGGTGCATCGTTTTCTTGTGGTTGAAAAAATGCATTTTCAGTTTGTTCAATCAAGGTCCAATGCTCAGGCGACAAACGCTCTCGCACTGCGGCGGCTGCCAGTTTGATGGCGCGCAAGTTGTATCCCACACCCGTGGTGTTTTGGGTGTCCCAAAAACCTGCAATCAGTGCACGTTCAAACACACGCTTCGACTGCTGAGCTTGCACAACGCCAGGGTTCACCAATCCATGTACGACGCAAAGCTGAGTGAGCCAATCTAACAATTGAGGGCTGTGCTGTGCTTCGCTGTTCAAGGTGTTGAGGGCCAGTTTGGACAAGCGCAAGGTGTTCTCAGTTCGCTCAGAGTAGCGTCCCATCCAAAATAAATTTTCTGCAGCGCGACTCGTCACCAAACGATGGCGCTGTGAACTGGCAACAAACACAGCGTCCTGGGCAGAAGGCTTGGTTTGTTCAGCGGGGGATGAGGCCTTCGTCGAAGCATCTGGGGCCAAGACCCAAACGTCGGCGCTGCTACCACCTTGCTGCATTGAAGCAATGCCGTTTTGAGTGCCCAATCGCGCCAGGCCGCCTGGCAAGACTTGCCAACCGCCTTCTTCATTGGCCAATACAAAAACGCGCAAGATGACCGGACGTGACGGCATCGAGCGCAAGTTGGCAAAGGTGGGGGTGTGCGACAGCGGAAGGAAACTTTGCACAGTGTGCGCTTCGGGATTCTCTTGAATGCGCGCTTGCCATGCTTCTAAAGCTCGCCAATCGAGTCGATGGCCCATCACAGGCTCAAAACTGGTGCGACCTGGGGTGTAGGGGTAAGTCGGTTTGATGACGCATTCTTGAAGTCGCGGCAAGACATCTTGCATGGCGGCTTGTTCGCCGCACCACCAACTGGGAATGGCGGGCAACAGCAACTCTTCTTGCAAGAGCGTTTGCGAGAGCTTGGGCAGAAAACCCAGCAGCGCATTGGACTCTAGGAAACCAGAACCTGGTGTGTTGGCCACCAAGACATTGCCCGCACGAACGGCTTGCAACAAGCCTGGTACGCCCAATGTGGACTCTGCGCGAAGTTCTAAGGGGTCGAGCCAGTCATCGTCGACACGTTTAAGCAAGCCGTGTACGGGTTGAAGCCCCTCGAGGGTTTTCAAATACAGCTTTTCGTCTCGCACCAGCAGGTCGTTGCCTTGCACCAAGGAGAGACCCAAGTAGCGTGCCAAATAGGCTTGCTCAAAATAAGTTTCGTTGTAAGGGCCCGGTGTCAGCAAAGCAATGTGAGCCTGCATGCCAGCACTGGTTCGCAGCTTCAGCGCATTGACAAAGGACCGATAGGACTCTGCCAATGCACGCACAGGCATGGCTTCGAAGGCGCGCGAAAACTGGTTGGAAATGATTTGGCGGTTTTCCAGCAAATAGCCCAAACCAGAGGGCGCTTGCGTTCTTTGGGACAACAACCACCAGCAACCATCTGGCCCTTTGACCAGATCAAAGGCTGCCAAATTCAAATGCCTTCCGCCCACAGGTGAGCTGCCTTGCATGGCATGCAAATAGCCCGAATGGCCTTGGACCAAGGCATACGGAATGGCACCTTGTTTCAAGAGATGCTGCATGCCATAAACATCGGACATGATGCCCTCAAGCAGGCGCATGCGCTGGACCACACCCGTTTCAATTTGAGACCAATCTTGCGCCGTCAAAAGTAGCGGCAGCAAATCCAGGGACCAAGGCCGCTGAGGTTGGTCGGCATTGGCATAGACGTTGTAAGTCATGCCGTTGTCGCGAACTTGCCGCATCATGGCGTCGTGGCGCGCAGGCAAACTTTGAATGCCTTCAGAACCTAGGTGCGATAAAAATTCTGTCCAAGCCGCATTGGCTGTTTGCTTGGCCGCAGACAAGTGCTTGGGAACGTCGGACACTTTGCTGACGCCACCACGCATCTCATCCCAATGCCCCGTGGGGGCCACATCGATGTCTCTGACGATGGCTTGCACCATGGCCGCTGAATCGACAGGGGCTTGCGCGCCTTGGGTGTTGGCAGAAAAAATGTTGTTGTTAAATTCCACAATGCGTCAATTGTCACCTCATCTGACCCGGCGCAGGTCCAATGTGAACGGAAATTCTGGACTGGCCGCCAATTCAATGTTGGCGGGCGGCATGGCCATGCGACCTGGTGTGTGGCCCATTCTGAAAAATCGGGCCAATCGGCGGCTTTCAGCCTCGAAGGCATTGACAGGCAGCGTGTCGTAATTGCGACCGCCTGGATGCGCCACGTGGTATTGCGCGCCACCGATCGAGCGCTTCATCCAAGTGTCCAGCACATCCAACGTGAGCGGTGCATGCACGCCAATGCTGGGATGCAGCGAGGAGGGTGGGTTCCAGGCTTTGTAGCGCACACTGGCCACAAATTCGCCCGCCGTTCCGGTGGCTTGTAAAGGCAAGGCTTGCCCATTGACCGTGACGGTGTATCGGCTGGGGTTGAGGCCAGTGACATGCACTTCCAATCGCTCTAAAGAAGAGTCGACATACCGAGCGGTACCGCTCGAGGTGCTTTCCTCGCCCATGACGTGCCAGGGTTCCAGCGCGTTGCGCAGCGTGACTTGAATGGCATCGATGCAAAACTCGCCCACCCTTGGAAATCTAAATTCAAAGTGCGGTGCAAACCAGGCGGGATCGAAATGAAAACCGGCATCTCCTAGTTCTGTGAGCACGTCATCAAAATCCATTTTGACGAAGGTCGGCAACATGAAGCGGTCGTGCAAAGTGGTGCCCCAGCGCGTGACGGGTGCTGTGTAGGATTCGTCCCAAAATCGTGCCACCAAAGCACGCAGCAACAATTGCTGAACCACGCTCATGCGTGCGTGCGGTGGCATTTCAAAGGCACGCAATTCAAGCAAGCCCAAACGGCCGGTGGCCGAGTCGGGTGAGTACATCTTGTCGATGCAAAACTCACTGCGGTGGGTGTTGCCTGTCATGTCGACCAAAATGTTGCGCAGGCTGCGGTCAACCAACCATGGCGGCATGCTTTGGCCGTGGATTTGGCGGTTGCGTGCAATTTCTCGCAAGGCAATCTCAAGTTCATAAACTTGATCGTTGCGCGCTTCGTCCACGCGGGGTGCTTGGCTGGTGGGGCCAATGAACATGCCGCTGAACAAGTAGCTGAGGCTAGGATGGTTGTGCCAATACAGTAACAGGCTGGCCAGCACTTCAGGGCGACGCAAGAAGGGGCTGTCTTGCGGGGTGGCGCCACCCATCACCACGTGATTGCCACCCCCCGTGCCGGTGTGCCTGCCATCCGTCATGAATTTCTCAGCACTCAGGCGTGTTTCAAAAGCCGCTTGGTAAAGGAACTCGGTGTGTTCTACCACTTCTTTCCAGCTGCTGGCAGGGTGGATGTTGACCTCGATCACGCCAGGGTCGGGCGTCACTTGCAACAACTTCAAACGCGGATCACGCGGCGCAGGGTAGCCTTCCAACACAATCTTCATTTGAAGTTGCTGTGCGGTTTTTTCGATGGCACTGAGCAGGTTCAAATAATCTTCAAGTCGCGCAAGGGGCGGCATGAAAACATACATCACCCCTTGAGCATCGGCATCCGTTTTGGCATCTTTCAATGCCACAGGACCGTTTGCGCGGCGTGGATCGCGAATCTCCACGCACAAAGCTGTTCGCACGCTTTGCTTGTCTGAAGTGAATCGTGCAGGCGCCTTGTCTGCGATTGAAGCTGCGCGCGATGTCGAGTGATGTTGTTGCTGGAGGATGGGTGCGTGCGTTGACTTGGCATTTGCATTGTTGACGACTTGCCCATGCGCTAAAGGACCACGCGGTGCATAGGGATCTTGGTCGATCAACACGGTTCGGTCTGTTGGCGCCGACCAAGGCAAGGAATCCAGGGGCAGCCGCCAGCCCATGGCTGAGTCACCTGGCATCAGGTAGAGGCGCTCGTCACGCACAAACCAAGGGCCGCTTTGCCACGCAGTGGTCGATTCAGAATCGGCGCTGGGGTCTCGTGCTTGTAAAGGCAAAAGGTAGCCCACTTCGCGGTCGAGTCCTTGCGAAAAAACGCGGTGCAGTCTAGCGCGTTCCAGCTCATCGTCCAACCGAGAATCGAAAGGGTCGACGTTGACTGGCAGTCGACGCTCGCGCCAGAGGTAGTACCAGGTGTCTTCAAATCCAGGGATGATGTGGCCCTTAGAGACGCCTAGCTCGGTGGCCAAAGCGGCAATGAAGCTGTGAGCATCTTGTGTGGTGTAGTGATGCGCAATGCGCTCATCTGCAAACAAAGAAGGGTCTTGCCAACAAGGCTGGCCATCTGCGCGCCAATAGATGCTGAGGGCCCAGCGCGGCAGTTGCTCGCCGGGATACCACTTGCCTTGACCAAAGTGCAGAAAACCACCTTGTCCGTATTGCTGCCTCAATTTGTGAACCAACTCTGTGGCCAAACCCCGCTTGGTTGGGCCAAGCGCGTCAGTGTTCCATTCAGCTGCGTCGCGGTTTTCTGTGGCCACGAAGGTGGGCTCGCCGCCCATGGTCAGTCGCACATCACCGGTCAATAATTTTTGATCGACTTGTTCGCCCAGGGCCAGCACATCTGCCCATTGTTCTTCGGTATAAGGTTTGGTCACGCGAGGGGATTCGTAAATCCGCGTGATCTTCATCTCGTGGCTGAACTCAACTTCTGCTTCGTCCATCAAACCCTCGATGGGCGCTGCACTAGAAGGTTGAGGTGTACATGCCAATGGAATGTGACCTTCACCTGCAAGCAAGCCTGATGTGGGGTCCAAACCAATCCAACCTGCACCGGGCAAGTACACCTCGCACCAAGCATGCAAATCGGTGAAATCAACTTCCGTACCGCTGGGACCGTCCAGTGATTTCACATCGGGTGTGAGTTGGATCAAATAGCCCGAGACAAAGCGAGCAGCCAAACCCATGTGGCGTAACAACTGAACCAGCAACCAAGCAGAGTCACGGCAAGAGCCACTCTTCAGCTTCAAAGTTTCTTCGGGTGTCTGAACCCCTGGTTCCATTCGGATCAGGTAATTGATGTCCTGGTAGACCTGCTGGTTGATTTGCACCAAAAAATCGATCGTTTTTTGACGATTCTTGTCGATGTTTCCAAGGTAATTTTTGAACAGCTGTGTGCTTGGCAGTTTTTCCAAATAACTTGTGAGCTCTTCCTTCAAAGCGGGTGAATACGTCAAGGGCACATACTCAGCGCTAGGTTCTAAGAAAAAGTCAAACGGGTTGAAGACCGCCATTTCCGTGACCAAGTCGACGGTCACTTTGAATTCGGTGGTTTTTTGGGGAAAGACCAAGCGGGCTTGGTAATTGGAGAAGGGGTCTTGCTGCCAGTTGATGAAGTGCGCTTCGGGTTCAATCTTGAGGCTGTAAGACAAGATGTGGCTTCGGCTGTGAGGCGCGGGTCGCAGGCGTATGACTTGAGGGCCCAACTGAACGGGCCGGTCGTAACGGTAGTGTGTGACGTGGTGCAGTGCGACGTGAATGGACATAAATGCAAGTAAGCGCAACAGCGGCTGCATCGAAAGAGCAGCTCGGGCTGTCTAAACTAGCAAAAGCCGCGCCATCCTGGGCCTAGCGGAAAGGTTCAAACATGTGGCGATGGATGCCGGGTTGGGTTGGGGCTTGGCTCTTGGGTACAAGACTTCAACTGCAGCAAGAGAGTGTGTGGCCTGTTGCATGGACTTTGACCGGCGTTGCAAGCGCTTTACTGGTGCTTGCAGGGGCCTATTGGTTTGATCGCTGTCAAGCGCATGTTATTCAAAAATTCGTGCCTTGGGCGACACACCGTTTGGCTGTTTGGGGTGCCATTGCCTTGCTGGCCTGCGCCCTGGTCAATGCACGTTGTGCGTTGCAAATGCAAGAGGCATTGAACCCCCGATTAGAGGGGCAAGACTTGCATGCCTTGGTGGAAGTGACGTCATTGCCGCGGATGGGTGAGAAGGGTGTTCTGTTTCGCGGGCGGGTGCTGCGCGCAAGCCTGGCCTCATCAGGTGATGCGGTCAAGGTCCCAACTTTCATTGAGTTCAATTGGTCCGATTGGGATGCGCCCAGCAGCATGGACTTGCCGCTGTGGCAGAGCCTACAAGCAGGTGATCAATGGCAGTTTCAGGTTCGGCTGAAGTTGCCCCATGGCAGTCTCAATCCGGGTGGTTTTGACGAAGAGTTACGTTTGTGGGAATTGGGCATCATGGCGACAGGCAGTGTTCATGCGGGCAAGGGGCAAAGGCCCCCCAACAAGCTCAGCAGTTCCTGGCGTTACCCGGTGGACCGATGGCGTCAACAAGTGCGTGCACAAATTCATTCAACACTGCAGGCCAGCGAGCTTGGCGCCAAGTCCTCAGCAGGCGTGATTGCCGCCTTGGTGATGGGTGATCAAGCCGATATTGCGTCAAGCGATTGGCAGATTTTCAGAGCGACGGGAGTGGCGCATTTGATGAGCATTTCTGGCTTGCACATCACCATGCTGGCTTGGCTTGCGTCTGTCTTGTTGGCCTGGGGTTGGCGATCTTCTGCGCGACGGGGAAGTGTGCTGTGTCTGCGTTTACCGGCACCTCTTGCCGCATCGGTGGGCGGCTTGCTTGTGGCTTTGAGTTATGCCATTTTTTGTGGTTGGGGTTTGCCCGCACAAAGGACCATTTTGATGCTGTTCGTCTTGTCCGTTCTGCGTTGGCAAGGTGTGCGTTGGCCTTGGTATGGCAGCTGGGCTTTGGCCTTGTGGGTGGTGAGCGTTTGGGATCCCTGGGCCTTGTTGCAAGCGAGTTTTTGGTTGAGTTTTGTGGCGGTGGGCGCCTTGATCCTGGCTGACCCCGTTGCAGCTTCGCAGCGCACCAATTTGGAGACTCAGGACGCCAAAATGGTGCAGCCTGGGCCATTTAAAGAATTTCGCCTCATGTTGGGTATTGGCCTGTTCACTTACTTCAAGTCGCTTGTTCGCGAGCAGTGGGTGGTGACCGTTGCATTGGCACCCTTGTCAATTTTGTTTTTTGGTCAGTTGTCGGTTTCAGGGATGCTGGCCAATTTGATGGCCATTCCTTGGGTGACTTTGTGCGTGACGCCTCTGGCTTTGGCGGGATGGGTCTGGCATCCTTTGTGGCATGTGGCGGCTGGGGCATTTGAGCCCTTGATGTGGGGTTTGACATGGTTGTCGCAATGGCCCTCTGGTGTATGGCACTTTGCACAAGCACCGATGGGACTGACGCTGTTGGCCATCCTGGGTGCCTTGATCTGTTTTCAACAATGGCCCTGGGCTTTGCGGTGTTGGGGTGTTTTGTGGCTTTTGCCCATTGGCTTGTGGCAAGTACCCAAGCCCGTTTGGGGTCAGTTTGATTTGTGGGCGCTGGACATTGGTCAAGGCAATGCAGTGTTGCTCAGAACGGCGCACCATGCTTTGCTTTACGACACTGGGCCCACTTGGGGAGCTGATGCGGATGCGGGACAGCGTGTGTTGGTGCCATTCATGTCACGAATGGGGGTTGACTTAGACCGTTTGATGCTGAGCCACCGCGACAGTGATCACACAGGCGGAGCGTCTGCTGTGTTGGCATCTCATCCCCATGCTGATTTGTGGACTTCATTGGAGGCGGGCCACCCTTTGTCGCAATTGCGTGAAGTGAATCGGTGCCATGCGGGACAAAAGTGGACATGGGATGGGGTTCGATTTGAGGTCTTGCATCCTGCACTGGCCGACTACGCCTTGAACAAAACCTCCAACGGCCTCAGTTGTGTGTTGAGGATTGATGCAAGTCAAGGTGACCTTTCGCAAAATGGGCATGATGCACGGACCGCCAGTGCATTGTTGGTAGGCGACATCGAGGCGCCACAAGAGCAGGCTTTGTTACAGGCGCATGCCCTTCAAGCGGTGGATTTTTTGCTGGTGCCACACCACGGCAGCCTAACTTCCTCAGGCTTTGATTTTGTGCAGCAACTCATGCCGAAATGGGCCGTGGTGCAGGCGGGCTATCGCAACCGCTATGGCCATCCGTCGCCTCAAGTGGTCGCGCGGTATGCCCAGTTGGGGGTGCCTTTGGCCATGTCACCAGTTTGCGGTGCTGCCCATTGGCAAAGCCAAACGCCACAAGCGCTAGACTGTGAGCGAAACCTCAAACGTCGCTATTGGCACTTCAAGGCGCCTTAAGCGGCCGTTTGGTGAGAGGGTGCGGGTATGCATCTTGCTTTTCAGAAAACAGGAGTGAAGTCAGATGCAGCGATTTGATGAGATGTACAGTCAGGCCACGGCCACGCAGCCGGGCAGTCCTGTCAGGGCCCATTACAAGGCTTATGCCGATTGGTTGTCGGGGCAGAGCAGCAGCACGATGCTGGCGCGGCGCGAAGAGGCCGAAATGATCTTTCGCCGGGTGGGCATCACCTTTGCCGTCTATGGTGACAAAGACGAAAGTGGCTCTGGCACTGAGCGACTCATTCCCTTTGACCTGATTCCGCGCATCATTCCCGCCCATGAGTGGCAAAGCATGGAAAAGGGCTTGGTGCAACGCGTCACGGCCCTCAATCGCTTCATTCACGATGTCTATCACGACCAAGAAATCATCAAAGCGGGCATCATTCCAGCCGATCAAATCTTGAACAACGCGCAATTCCGTCCCGAGATGATGGGCGTGGATGTGCCGCACCAAATTTACTCCCACATCAGCGGCATTGACATAGTGCGTGCACCCAATGCACAAGGGGAGGGCGAGTATTACGTTTTGGAAGATAACCTGCGCGTGCCCAGCGGTGTGAGTTACATGCTGGAAGACCGCAAGATGATGATGCGTTTGTTTCCCGAATTGTTCAGCCGCCACCGCGTGGCACCTGTGGCCCATTACCCCGATTTGTTGCTAGAAACCTTGCGTGCCTCAAGCCCTGCCTCCTCTGCAGAACCTACCGTGGTGGTGTTAACGCCAGGCATGTACAACAGCGCCTATTTTGAGCACGCTTTCTTGGCGCAGCAAATGGGTGTGGAGTTGGTTGAGGGTCAAGACTTGTTTGTCAAAGACCAGTTTGTGTACATGCGAACCACCCGGGGACCCAAGCGTGTCGATGTCATTTACCGACGTGTCGACGATGACTTCCTCGATCCCAAAGTGTTCAGGCCCACTTCAACTTTGGGTTGCGCCGGTTTGATGGACGCCTACCGCGCAGGCAATGTGGCCATCTGCAATGCCGTGGGCACAGGCGTGGCCGATGACAAATCCATCTACCCGTATGTGCCGCAAATGATTGAGTTTTATTTGGGTGAGAAGCCAATTCTGAACAACGTGCCCACTTTCATGTGCCGCAAGCCAGATGACTTGGCCTATACCTTGGCCAACTTGAAAGACTTGGTGGTCAAAGAGGTGCACGGTGCAGGCGGGTATGGCATGCTTGTAGGGCCCGCATCTACCCATGCAGAAATAGAAGATTTTCGGGCCGCGTTGATCGCCAATCCATCTGGCTACATTGCGCAACCGACCTTGAGTTTGTCGAGTTGCCCCACCTATGTTGAAAGCGGTGTGGCACCTCGTCACATTGATTTGCGACCTTTTGTGCTCAGTGGTCGCACCGTTCAAATGGTGCCAGGCGGCTTAACCCGTGTGGCTTTGAAAGAAGGCTCTTTGGTGGTCAATTCATCGCAGGGCGGTGGCACCAAAGACACTTGGATTTTGCAAGCTTGAGCTGCAATTGACTGCCATTGCGCACCCATCAAGAATTTGAAAGAAGCACCATGCTAAGCCGTACTGCAGATCACTTGTTTTGGATGTCGCGCTACACCGAGCGCGCCGAAAACACCGCTCGCATGTTGAATGTGAGCTATGAAACTTCCTTGTTGCCACAGTCCAGTGCCACGGTGCAAGCCGGTTGGGAAGGTTTGTTGTCGATCAGTGAATTGTTGCCTGCCTATACCCAGCTGCATGGTGAGGTCACACCGCACCATGTGATGCAGTTCATGGTGATGGACCCCAACAACCCGTCGTCAATCATTTCATGCTTGCGCGCAGCACGTGAAAACGCCAGGGCTGTTCGAGGTGCACTGACCACCGAAGTGTGGGAGACGCAAAACCAAACCTGGCTGGAAGTGAACCGCATGATTCGCTCTGGCGAATTTGATGCTGATCCAGGTAAATTTTTCGAATGGGTGAAGTTCAGATCTCATTTGTCGCGTGGCGTCACCGTGGGCACCATGCTGATGGACGAGTCCTTGCACTTTATGCGCTTGGGGACCTTCTTAGAGCGTGCCGACAACACGGCGCGTTTGGTGGATGTGAAGTTTCATGCGGGACAAAACGATCGATTTGGTGCATTGCCAGTTGCGTCCATGCTTACGCCCATCACCTCCAATTCAACCCAATCACAAACGCTTGCACCCGAAGCGGGCTTGGATGGCTCGCAAGAGTTTGACTTCTATCACTGGAGCGCCATCTTGCGCAGTGTCAGTGGCTTTGAAATTTATCGCAAGGTCTACCGCGATGTGATTCGCCCTGACCGTGTTGCGGAACTGCTTATTTTGCGACCCGACATGCCGCGTTCTTTGCACGCCAGCTTGAACGAGGTGGTGAACAATTTAGAAGCAGTGACCGACAACATGCAAAGCGAAACTTTGCGCCATGCCGGCAAATTGCGTGCAGATTTGGCCTATGGCCGAATTGATGAAATTTTGGCCACGGGTCTGCATGCTTATCTCACGCAGTTCTTGGAGCGCGTCAATGTGTTGGGCGGCAGAATCAGTCGCGAGTTTTTGATGCCACAGGTGGGCTGAAAATCTTTCAGAATACGAGCTCCATTCTGCAGGCTTGGTAACATGGGAACATGCCAGTTCAAAAATTACTGAAAACATCAGCCCATGTTGTTGCCGAGTTCGAGGGACTGTGCATTGCCGCGGGCTTGAATGCAGTGACTGGCGATGAAGGAAGCGGTAAAACCCGTTTGCTGAGCCTGTTGTCCGAGTCCCATTCGGATGCCTTTTGGCTTGACCTTAAATTACCCGGCTGCAACTCACAGACACCCTTAGATGTATGGGCACATTGGCGTCATCAATGTCCTCATTGGAATGAAGCTTTGTGCCTTGATTTGTGCGAGGCGCTAGGCATGAGGGTGCATGTGGCCAAGCGCTTAGACATGCTTTCAGCTGGTAGCCGTCGCAAGGTTGGTTTGCTGGCATTGTTGGCCAGCGGTTCAATGATCACTTGTCTTGATCAGCCGTTTGCGGCTTTGGATCAGGCATCTATCAGCGTGTTGTGCGAATTTTTGAACGACATGGCTGATAACAAGTCTAGGGCTTGGTTAATAGCGGATTATGAAGCTGATACCAGATTGCAATGGTCCAACCTCATTTCATTGGATCATGTCTAACCTGCTTGCCGTATCCTTTGGGTCAGACCCAACCTTGCCGCCATACCTCATCGTTTTGTAATTCCCGCCATGGAATGATCTGAGTGGCCTTAGAGAAAACAGACTCTATTTCTACAAATTCAATGGGCGCGTTGGGCAACTCAGGTTGAATGACTTTGCTAACTAAAAAGTGTTTTTGTTTGGCGACAGGTTTGACGGCTGTCCACTTTGTCAGATTTAATTTTTTGGGGTTAAGAGGATTCATAGCGCACCCGCTCAAGGTTTGGCTTTGATCTTGTTTTCCACTGCTTGCCCCAACTCAATCACAGCCATCGCGTAATAACTGCTCCAGTTGTAGCGTGTGATGGCGTAGAAATTTTCGGTGCCAGCCACATAACTGGGCGGGTCATCCCCATTCAGCAATTCAATCAATGCCAGCGGGCCTTTGTGTGCAAGCGCTTCGCCGTCAATGACAGCGCCTTTGGCCACAAAGTTGGCGATGCTGAAGCTTGGCAAAATGTCGGGCGCCATCAGTGCGTCCATGTCTAACAATTCTCGATTGAAAGTTACGGGGTAGTGGGTTGGCATGCCACTTTGCCATTGGAATGCTTTGAAGTAGTTGGCCACTGAGCCAATGACATCCACCTTGTTGGCGAACAAATCGATGTGTTGGTCGCCATCAAAATCAACAGCAAACTTAGCCCAGCTGGAAGGCATGAATTGAGGCAAGCCCAAAGCACCGGCATAACTGCCCTTGATGCTGCTGGGTTTGACCTTTTCTTTGTGCGCAAGCAATAAAAACTGCGCCAGTTCTTTGGAGAAAAATGCCTGACGTTCTGTGGCACGTGGGTGCTCTTTGGGAAAGTCAAAGGTCAATGTGCTCAGGGCATCCAGTGTTCGAAAATTGCCTGTGTGTTGGCCATAGAAAGTTTCAACACCGATGATGCCCACCACCAACCAAGGTGGAACCCCAAAGGTCTGTTCTGCGCGATCTAAGGTGCTCTGGTTTTCTTTCCAAAACTGCACACCTGCCTGAATTCGTTTGGGTTCAATGAAGCGAGCTTGATAGGCATTCCAGTTTTTCTTGCTGATTTGGGTGGGCGGCAAAATCAACTTGGGGATGCTGGGAATGAAACGCGCTTGGGCCAATTGAGCTTTGACCCATTTGACATCAAGTTGGCTAGATTTCGCCATTTGCTCGGCCCACTCATTCACATCTTGACGTTTGGTGTAGGTGGGGCCGGCCGCAGGGCTGGTCGCGGTGGCTTTGGGCGATTTGGATTTGGGTTTTTTCTTGGTGTCTGAGGCTTGCACAGCCAAAGAACAACTCAAGAGCAGCAGAGCTAAAAGGGTCGACAAAATGCGCATCTCTTGAGTTTAGCCTTTGTAGGCGCACGGGGTGTCGTGATAAGCTGGAATCCTTAGGAAAATGATTCCGCATTTTGCAAAGTTACCCATGGGCGCTACAGGTTATTTCACACACGCAGATTGTCGACTTCACGAAATGGGTGAGGGCCATCCTGAATGTCCACAGCGCTTGGACGCGATTGAAGACAGATTGCTCATCACGGGCTTGGACCACGCCCTAACCCGAAGAGAGCCTGCACTGGCATCTTTAACGGACATTGAGTTGGCCCATGGCCGGATGTACGTGGCCTCATTGCGGGGTTTAAGCGATGCTTTGATTGAAGACATGGCTGCTGGTGGTCCTACTCACAGTGCCTTAGACCCTGATACCTCTATCAACAGTCATACTTGGAAAGCGGCACTTCGGTCTGCTGGCGCCGCATTGGAAGCCACCGATGCCGTGATGGCGGGTGAACTTGAAAATGCTTTTTGCGCCACGCGGCCACCAGGGCACCACGCATGCCATGACAAGGCCATGGGCTTTTGTTTTTTCAACAATGTGGCCATTGCTGCCAAATATGCACTGGAGCGCCATGGTTTAAGCCGCGTGGCCATTGTTGACTTTGATGTGCACCATGGCAATGGCACCGAAGACATCGTGGCTGGCGACGATCGCATCCTGATGGTGAGTTTTTACCAGCATCCTTTTTATCCTGAAGGTGGCGCCCGCAAGAGCGACGCCAACTTGGTCAACTTGCCGGTACCCGCCTACACCAAAGGCATGGACATTCGTGAGTTGATCGACATGATTTGGATGCCACGCCTAGAAGAACACAAACCAGAGTTGATTTTCATCAGCGCTGGATTTGATGCCCACCGCGAAGACGACATGGGACAGTTGGGTTTGGTCGAACAAGATTACGTGTGGATCACACAGCGCATCAAAGATGTGGCGATCAAGCACGCCAAAGGCCGCATTGTCAGTTGTTTAGAGGGTGGCTATAGCCTCAGCGCTTTGGCGCGCAGTGTCGAAGCGCACATTCGTGTGTTGGCCGATGTTTAAATCTAGAAAGACCAGCCTGTGTCCCAAGTCCCTTTGATGATGAACGACCCACAGTTGTGGTGGGGCCGATTGAACTCGTTTGAAGCCTTGCAAGAGTTGTTGCTGTTTGCTGCCTGTGTTGGCGTGGCGCTGTCCCTGGTTTGGGCGTTGCGCCGTGCCACCCTCCAGTGGGAATTGAGGGTCCTGTTGGGACGCCAATTGGTCGACGGCGTTTTGTTTCCCAGTTTGCTCTTAGGTTTGGTGTTCGCCTCCCGTTCAATATGGGCCAAGTCACATCCTTTGTGGTTGTTTGATTTTTTGCTGCCTGTTTGTGTGTCCTTGGCGGCCATTCGCTTGGGCGTCAAAGTTTTGCAGGCGGCTTTCAAAGATGCAGCCTGGGTTAGACCAGTCGAGCGAAGCTTGTCTTGGTTAGCCTGGGGTGCAGTGGTGCTGTGGTTGACAGGTTTGTTGCCCATGGTGCTTGAAGAGCTCGATCTCATCCAATGGAAGGTAGGATCCTCGCATTTGTCTGTGCGCACCCTCATTGAAGGCGGTTTGACAGCAGGATTGGTCATGTTGCTCACGCTGTGGGTGTCCTCGGCCATCGAGTCGCGTTTGTTGCGAACTTCAACGGGCAGTGAATTGTCATTGCGCAAAGCCGTCAGCAATGCGGTGACGTCACTGTTGATGTTCGTGGGTCTGATGGTGTCCTTGTCCGCAGTTGGCATCGACCTGACAGCTTTGTCTGTTTTAGGCGGTGCAGTGGGCGTGGGCATTGGCTTTGGTTTGCAAAAGTTGGCTGCCAACTACGTCAGTGGCTTTGTGATTTTGGCCGAGCGCAGCATGCGAATTGGCGACAGCGTCAAGTTGGATGGGTTTGAAGGACGCGTGACCGACATCAAAGCACGCTATACCGTCATCCGTGCGCCCACGGGGCGCGAATCGATTGTGCCCAATGAAATGCTCATCAACAGCCGCGTTGAGAACTTGTCCTTGGCCGATTCTCGGGTGCTTCAAAGCACCTCGGTGTTGGTGGCTTATGGCAGCGATGTTGACTTGGTGATGCGATTGCTCACGCAAGCCTGTGAATTGCAAATGCGCGTTCTGAAAGAGCCTGCGCCCTTTGTGACCTTGACGTCATTTGCGGCCGATGGGCTGGAATTTGGTGCGCACTATTGGGTTGACGAGCAACAATCGGGTTTGCTCACATTGAAGTCTGAAATCAACCTCAGCATCTTGAAACTTCTCAATGCCCATGGCATTGAAATTCCTTACCCGCAACGCGTTGTGCACACGCGTGCAGGCTAAAGGGAAGGGTCTTTGAAGCGAGTTGCTTGAAGTCTTAGCGCGGGCTGTTGTGCAATTGCGCTTGGAGTACTTGTGCGCACAAAGCCACAGCCGTGTTGGCCTCTTGCATCACGCGGCCCATGGTAATGAAGCCGTGAATTTGACGTTCAAAGCAAATGTACTGCGCAGGCACGCCAGCTTGAGACAGCGCATCGGCATACATCAAACCTTCATCGCGCAATGGATCAAAACCAGCCGTCATGACAAAGGCGGGTGGCAGGCCTGCATGGCTGCTGGCCAATTGAGGAGAGGCGCGCCAGTCTTTGGCATCTTCACGATTGCGCAAATAATTTTCGGTGTAGTACGCAATGGACTCTTTGGTCAGCATGTACCCCTTGCCATTGGCGTGATAGGACGCGGTGTCTGGCCACATGATGGTGGCGGGATAGATCAACAATTGAAATGCGGGTTGAACTGACAAACCCTTTTGATCACGCAGTCCGATACAGGCAGCGGCAGACAAGTTGCCGCCAGCGCTGTCGCCACCGATGGCAATGCGTGCTGGGTCGATGCCCAACTCTTTGGCATGCGCCACAGTCCAGTTGAAAGCGGCCACTGTGTCGTCGTAGGCCGCAGGGAATTTGTGTTCGGGCCCCATGCGATAGTCAACCGATACCACCACCACCTTGGCTTGAAGGCACAAACTGCGGCACAACACATCGTGCGTGTCGAGATCACCGATGGTCCAGCCACCACCGTGGATGTAGACCAAGCCGGGCAGGGCATGCTCTGTTTGGGCGGCATGCGGGTGGTAAACCCGCACAGGCACATTCACGCCATTGGCAGAGACCACGCGGTCTTCAACTTTGAAAACTTCTGGTGCATCAGGCTGTGTGAAGGTGCGGCGAGATCGGTAAGACGCTCGTGCTTCGGCCGGCGTCATGGTGTTCACCGGTGGAACACCTTTTTCAACCATGAGTTGCATGAGAGCTTGTGCTTGAGGGTCTAGCATGATCAATCCATCATGGAAGGTAACCACAAGCTGATGCTTGGAAAGGCCAGCAAAATGCCCAGCGTGATCACCAAGACCAGCACCATCGGCCAAACGCCGCGGAAGATGGCATTCAAGCCAACTTTGGGCAACAAGGCGTTAAGCACAAACAGGTTCATGCCAACGGGTGGGGAAATCAAACCAATTTGAATCACCATCACAATCAGCACACCAAACCAAACAGGGTCAAAACCCAATTGCACCACGATGGGGAAAAACAGTGGAATGGTCAACAAGACCATGGTCAGCTCTTCCATCACCGTTCCAAGAACAACATAGATGAACATCATCGCTGCCACCACCATGATGGGCGACAAGCCTAAGTGCGTGATCCACTCTTTGAGCTCAAACGGCAAGCTGGTGTAGTTGACGAAATTTGCAAAAATTGTGGCCGAAATCAGCAATGTGAAGAGCATGGCCGTGGTGCGAGCTGATTCGACCAAAACCTCCATCAGTGCTTTCCAGCTGAGTGCTCTGCGGGCCAGTGCAAAAAGGAATGCGCCCGTGGCACCCATGCCAGCACCTTCGGTGGCGGTAAAGAAGCCGCCGTAAATACCACCCAGCACCAGGATCACCAAAACCAAGACACCCCAAATACCGCGGACGGCTTGTAAGCGTTCTGTCCAGCTGAATTTTTCGCCTGCAGGCGCGTGTTCAGGGTTGTGCCAAGTCATCAAAACGACCGCCATCATCATGAGGATCGCCGTCAAAATCCCAGGCAAAACACCTGCGGCAAACAACTTGCCAATGTGGGTTTCGGTGATGATGCCGTAGATCACCAGAATGGTGGAGGGCGGAATCATGATGCCCAAGGTGCCGCCTGCGGCGATCACACCAGTCGACATCGCATCGCTGTAACCCAATTTTTTCATGGACGGGTAAGCCACTTTGCCCATGGTGGCGGCTGTTGCGATGGAGGAGCCGCAGATGGCGCCAAAGCCTGCACATGCGGCAATGGTGGCATGGGCCAGACCGCCTCGGCGATGACCAATGAAGGTGTAAGCCGCATGAAACAGCTCATGTGCTAAGCCTGCCCGCGCCACAAAATTGCCCATCAAGATGAACAGTGGAATGACCGACAAGGTATAGGCAAATCCAGTCTCGTGAACCACCTGTGCTGTGCTGGCCAAGGCCGGCATCCAGCCGCGAGTTAAACCGATGCCCACAATGCCGACCAGCCCCATCGAAAATGCCAAGGGCATGCGCATGAGGGCCAAAACGAAGATGGCCAAGAAACCAAGCAAGGCGGCTGTCATACGGTGCCTCCTTCTGAGGCGTTTTCATCGATGGGCAAAAAAGCTTTGACCAGATGCACCAAACCCGTTAGACCACACAACAAGCCCATGCCCTGAATGAAGGGGGCTTTGGTGATTTTGAGTTGGGCAGTCGTTTCACCCGTGATGGCAAATTCACCGCCGGTTTTCCACATCAAATAAGCCAAGCCAATGAGCAAAGCTGCAGAGACAATGTGAATCAGCGCTTGTTGAATCTTTCGAACCCAAGCAGGTAAAAATGCATCCAAGGAATCGAACACCACGTGTTCACCTTTGAGAGAAACCAAAGGAAGTGCTGCAAAAATAACAACGACCATGAGTAACTCGGTCAACTCCAAAGAGCCAGTGATCGAATGCGATAGAAATTTCCGACCAGAGACATCAAAAAATGTCAGCAACATAATGCCGAACAAAGCGGCACCAGCGATCGTGCCACACAAAAGTTCAAGTAGTTTTTTCAAAGTCGACCCATCAAAAAAGCGGTATTTGCTGAGAGAGCAAATACCGCTGATACTTTCATTTCCTGGGGCTTTCGCCCTAGGAAAGCTCAAATCACTTTTGCTTTTGCAGCTTTGCGATTTCAGCGCGGAACTCAGACAATGTACCTGAAGGATCTTTCAAACCCTTGGCTTTGGCCGCTTGAGCCCAATCACGTTCCAGCTTGATGGTGCGTGCATTGACATCTCGAACAAAGAAGTTGTCTGCCTTGATGACTTTAACGCCATTTTTTTGCATGTTCGCTAAAGCTAGATCGTCCACACGATCCCAAGCCTTACCAAAGCGACTTGCGACGGCCTCACCCGACAACTCATCAACCACTTTCTTGTCTTCAGCAGAAAGGGCGTTGTACTTGGCCGGGTTCATCATGAAAACGAAGCTGGTGTTGTACAGACCGCCAGGAAATTGAGTGGCAAACTTGATGATCTTGTCAATTTTGAAGGAGTCTGTTGACTCTGCTGGGAACAAAGTGCCGTCCATCACGCCGCTGGACAACAGCTCATATGAATCAGGCGCAGGTTTGAGCGTGACGTTCATGTCGAGCGTTTTGGAAATCTCGTTGACCATGCCACCACCCACACGGAATTTGAGGCCAGGGAGGTCTTCAACGCGCGTGATGGGTTTTTTGGTGTTGAACACGATGCCTGGGCCATGTGTGAAGTAGCCCAAGACCTTCACGCCTTGGTGTTCTGCGGCAAACTCTGGGTACTTGCTAGCGACTCGGTTGAAAGCCACAGACAGGGGCTCTGCACGGTCACCGAGGAAGGGGAATTCGGCCATTTGTGAGAGCACAAAACGACCCGGTGTGTAACCGTGCACGGTGAATGAAACATCGACCAAGCCGTTTTTGACAGCATCGAACGTGCCGGGTGCTGGGGTGACGGCACGGGGAAGGATGTTGCAACGAACCCGATTGGAGGTTTTGCTTGCCAGGTCATCACACCATTCTTTTTGGGAGACCGAAAGACCGTGAGTGGGTGGGACCCAGCTGGAAACGGTCAAAACTGTTTGTGCCTGTGCCAAGCCGCTGAAGCCGACGAGTGTCGCCGCTGTCATGGCCATCAAAGTTTTTTTCATCCGAGATCTCCAATAAAAAATTCAATCGCAAAGCCGATTGTTTAAGAAGGATGATATTAATCCTGATTAGCCTACCGATTGGTCGGTGAATTCCCGAGGTTTTAGGGGCTTCGGCGATTGCATCCCTGATATAAAATTCGAACGATCGTGCTTTTTTGGGCTGGGGTCTTGAGAAAATCCAAGATTCGGGCACAATTGACGTTTACGTTAACGTCAATCAAGCAAATTGCGTTAGCGAGCCTGTTTTTATCTTGGAGATTTGGCAATGAAAATTCTTGTTCCCGTCAAAAGGGTTGTCGACTACAACGTGAAAGTGCGCGTCAAATCTGACGGTACTGGCGTAGACATCGCCAACGTCAAAATGAGCATGAACCCGTTTGACGAGATCGCAGTGGAAGAAGCTGTGCGCTTGAAAGAAAAGGGCATTGCTACAGAAGTGATCGCAGTGTCTTGCGGCGTGACTCAGTGCCAAGAAACCTTGCGCACAGCAATGGCCATTGGCGCCGATCGCGGCATCTTGGTGGAAACACCCGCCGAACTCGAATTGCAACCCTTGGCGGTTGCCAAGTTGCTCAAAGCCTTGGTCGATAAAGAACAACCTGGTTTGATCATCTTGGGCAAACAAGCCATTGACGATGATTGCAACCAAACAGGTCAAATGTTGGCCGCATTGGCTGACTTGCCCCAAGCTACTTTTGCTTCCAAAGTGGAAGTAGTGGACGGCAAAGCGCAAGTGACACGCGAAGTGGATGGCGGCTTGGAAGTTTTGTCTTTGTCCATGCCTGCAGTGATCACCACCGACTTGCGTTTGAACGAGCCACGTTATGTGACGTTGCCCAACATCATGAAGGCGAAGAAAAAACAACTCGACACGTTCAAGCCTGAAGACTTGGGAGTAGATGTCGCACCACGCATCACAACTCTCAAAGTATCTGAGCCACCTAAGCGCTCTGCCGGTATCAAGGTGCCCGATGTGGCGACATTGGTTGATAAGTTGAAGAACACAGCGAAGGTAATTTAATCATGGCTTCATTGGTTATTGCAGAACACGACAACGCATCCATCAAGGGTGCAACTTTGAACACCATCACAGCCGCTGTGGCTTGTGGTGGTGATGTGCACGTTTTGGTGGCCGGTCACAACGCCGGCGCAGCCGCGCAAGCTGCTGCCCAAATTGCAGGCGTTTCCAAAGTGATTCACGCTGACGCAGAAGGTCTGGCCCATGGCTTGGCCGAGAACGTGGCAGCTCAAGTGTTGGCCATTGCGGGCAACTACTCACACATCTTGTTCCCTGCCACTGCCAGCGGCAAAAACGTGGCGCCCCGCGTGGCAGCCAAGTTGGATGTGGCGCAATTGAGCGACGTCACTTTGGTGGTGTCTGCTGACACCTTCGAGCGACCCATTTACGCTGGCAACGCCATTGCCACCGTGCAGAGCAAAGATGCCGTCAAAGTGTTGACTGTGCGCACAACTGGTTTTGATGCGGCAGCAGCCACGGGTGGTTCTGCTTCTGTTGAATCTGTAGCAGCTACAACCGACAGCGGCAAGAGCGTGTTCAAGGGCAGTGAGATTGCCAAGAACGATCGTCCTGAACTCACGGCGGCCAAGATCATTGTGTCGGGTGGCCGTGCATTGGGCAGCGCAGAAAAGTTTGCCGAAGTGATGACACCCTTGGCCGACAAGTTGGGCGCAGCGATGGGCGCCAGCCGCGCAGCCGTCGATGCAGGTTATGCGCCTAACGATTGGCAAGTGGGCCAAACCGGCAAGATTGTGGCCCCTCAGTTGTATGTGGCTTGCGGCATCTCGGGTGCCATTCAGCACTTGGCAGGCATGAAAGACAGCAAGGTCATTGTGGCCATCAACAAAGATCCCGAAGCGCCTATCTTCAGCGTTGCGGACTATGGCTTAGAAGCTGATCTGTTTGCGGCAGTGCCTGAACTGACCAACGCGCTGTGAAGCGAATGATTTGACTTTTGATTTTGAAAGGCATCCTTTGTGGTGCCTTTCTTTTGTACGGAGAATGAGATGAGTTACGTTGCCCCCCTGAAAGACATGCTTTTCAACATTGAACACTTGGCCCGAATTGACCAAGTGTCTCAAATGCCTGGTTTTGAAGACGCTGGTTTGGAAACCGCACAAGCTGTATTGGAAGAGTGCGCCAAGTTAAACCAAGAAGTACTGGCCCCCCTGAATTGGGAAGGTGACAAAAACCCATCCGCATTCGCCAACGGTGAAGTGAAAACCACGCCAGGTTTCAAAGACGCCTTCAAGCAGTACGGTGAAGGCGGTTGGCAAGGTTTGCAGCACCCCACAGATTTTGGTGGTCAGGGTTTGCCTAAAACCATCGGTGCTGCATGCGGTGAAATGCTCAATTCGGCCAATATGAGCTTTGCGTTGTGCCCCTTGCTTACTGACGGTGCCATTGAAGCTTTGTTGACGGCTGGCTCTGATGAATTGAAAAACATCTACCTTGAAAAATTGATTTCGGGTGAATGGACAGGCACCATGAATCTGACAGAACCGCAAGCCGGTTCTGACTTGGCCTTGGTTCGCACACGTGCAGAGCCATTGCCCGACGGCACCTTCAAAGTGTTTGGCACCAAAATCTACATCACCTATGGTGAACATGACATGGCCGAGAACATCGTGCACTTGGTGTTGGCCCGTGTGCAAGGTGCACCCGAAGGTGTGAAGGGCATCAGCTTGTTTGTGGTCCCTAAGTTCATGGTCAAGCCTGATGGTAGCTTGGGTGATCGCAACGACGTCCATTGCGTCAGCATTGAACACAAGATGGGCATCAAGGCCAGCCCTACCGCAGTGCTTCAATACGGCGACAACGGTGGCGCGATTGGCTACCTGGTTGGCGAAGAAAACCGTGGCCTCGAGTACATGTTCATCATGATGAATGCGGCGCGCTATGCTGTGGGTGTTCAGGGCATTGCCATTGCCGAGCGAGCCTATCAAAAAGCTGTGCAGTACGCCAAAGACCGCGTGCAAAGTCGTCCTGTCGATGGCAGCATGAACACTTCTGCGCCCATCATTCATCACCCCGATGTCAAGCGCATGCTCATGACCATGCGTGCCAGCACCGAGGGATGCCGTGCTTTGGCCACCGTGGCTGCTGCCGCTTACGACGCGGCCCATCACCACCCCGATGCTGAAGTGCGCAAACAAAATGCCTTGTTCTATGAGTTCATGGTGCCTTTGGTCAAAGGCTACAGCACCGAGATGAGCTTGGAAGTGACATCGCTGGGCGTGCAGGTCCATGGCGGTATGGGCTTCATTGAAGAAACAGGTGCTGCTCAGTACTACCGCGACGCCAAAATTTTGACCATCTATGAAGGCACCACAGCCATTCAAGCGAATGATTTGGTGGGTCGTAAAACGGCGCGCGATGGCGGACAAACAGCCAAGGCCTTGGCCGGCCAAGTTGAGCAAACAGAAAATGAACTCTTGTCGAATGCCAATGCCGACGCACAAGCAGTGGGTCGCCGTTTGAAGGCGGCTCGCTTGGCGTTTTTGGATGTGGTCAATTTTGTGGCCGGCAACGCCAAAGCCCAACCCAATGATGTGTATGCTGGCAGCGTGCCCTACCTCATGCTGACAGGTAACTTGATGGCGGGCTGGCAAATGGGCCGTGCCCTTTTGGTGGCCTTGTCGCAAAGCGCACAGGGCCAAGATAAAGCCTTCATGGACGCCAAAGTCACGACAGCACGCTTCTATGCCGACCACTTGCTTAGCCGTGCCCCAGGCGTGCGCGACAGTATCGTGGAAGGTGCAAAGTGCGTGACAGAGCTTTCCTTAGAAGCTTTCTAAAATTCGGCTTTTCATCGAAACATTCATCGACTGGAGACTTCATGTCTAAATTACCCGCTGTATTGGCCAATCTCCCTTTTCCGGTGATTGCGTCACCTTTGTTCATCATCAGCAACCCCAAGCTGGTCATTGAGCAGTGCAAGGCGGGTGTGGTGGGCTCAATGCCGGCTTTGAATGCAAGGCCTGCAGCGCAATTGGAAGAGTGGTTGATTGAAATCACAGAAACGCTGGCCGCTTACAACAAAGCCAACCCCGATCAGCCGGCAGCTCCCTTTGCCATCAATCAAATTGTTCACAAGAGCAACGACCGCTTGGAACACGACATGGCCTTGTGTGTGAAATACAAAGTGCCAATCATCATCACCTCATTGGGTGCGCGCGAAGACATCAACCAAGCTGCACACAGTTATGGTGGCGTGGTATTGCACGACATCATCAACAACAAGTTTGCACACAAAGCAATTGAAAAAGGCGCAGATGGTTTGATCGCTGTTGCGGCCGGTGCTGGAGGCCACGCCGGTGAGAAAAGCCCATTCGCCTTGATTCAAGAGATTCGCCAATGGTTTGACGGCCCTGTTGCATTGTCGGGCTCCATTGCCACGGGTGATGCTGTTTTGTCAGCACAAGCTATGGGTGCTGACTTTGCATACATTGGCTCGGCATTCATTGCAACGCACGAAGCACGTGCTGCAGAGGGCTACAAACAGGCTATCGTTGATTGCAACTCTGACGACATCGTTTACAGCAATCTCTTCACGGGTGTGCACGGTAACTACCTGGCGCCATCCATCAAAGCAGCTGGCTTAGACCCTGCCAATTTGCCCGTGTCCGATCCATCCGCCATGAACTTTGGTGGTGATGCCAAAAAAGCCTGGAAAGACATTTGGGGATGCGGCCAAGGCATTGGTGCCATCAATGCCATCGTCAGCACGGCTGAACGGGTGGCCAAGTTGAAGCAAGAGTACGCCGCTGCGCGTGCACGCTTGTCACTCTGAATTTCTACAAGGTTTTCGTGAAGTCTCAGCGTTCGGAGGTCGTTGACCTCTTCAAGGCCTTTGCGTGCGTGTTAATTGTGTGGCACCACCTCGCTCTATACGGGCCAATGTCCGATGTGGTCTACCAATCAGCCCCTGACTTCATCGGCATGCTGTTTGACTACGGCTTGCTGGCGGTGGAAGTGTTCTTGGTGGTGGGCGGCTATTTGAATGCAAAGTCCTGGATTCGTGCATTGACCCAAGCCGAGTTTGAGATCTTTTCTCGCGTAGGCATGCGCTACCAGCGCTTGGTCATTCCTTTGTTGGCGGCATTGAGTTTCACGGTGGCCGTGACTGCCTTGGTACGGCCGTATTTTGACCATCCCTCCTTGTCAGATGCGCCAACCCTCTCGAAGGTGATGGCGCACATTTTCCTGTTGCAAGACGTGATGTATGTGGAAGCCTTTTCTGCAGGTGTTTGGTATGTGGCCATCGACTTTCAGTTGTTCGTGATGGCTTTGCTTTGTGCCGCATTGGCACATCGTTGGCAGACCATGACTCGGCAGGGCTCGGTCATACGCAAAGCGCTTGGCATGTGGATGGTTTTGACTTTGGGCTCTTTGTTTGTTTGGAATTTGAACCCCTTGGGAGAGGTGTGGGGCACTTATTTCTTTTGCGCCTATGGACTGGGTTTGTGCGTGGGCAGCTGGCGCTCGTCTGGGTTCAAAATCAATCACCGCATTTTGGCTTTGTTGATTTTGTTGCTGGGTGTCGTGGCGTGGGTGTATGAACCCAGAATTAGACTGGCTGTCGCAGTGGCAGTTGCCATCTTGCTGGCGCTTTATGAGGCCGCCGATTGCCGGCCGCTGCCGCGCATCAAAGCAGGATGGATTCAAGCTTTATCGAATGCGTCTTACGCAGTATTTCTCATTCACTTTGGCGTGAGCTTGGTGGTCAGCGCCGTGGTGTTTACCCACTGGTCAGAAAGTGTGCCGGCCAATGCCCTGGGCATGCTCACTTCGTTTGCACTGTCTTTGCTGTTAGGAGCGTGGTTGCATACACACGTGGAAAAGCGAGCACCCAGTTGGCAACGATGGCTGCAGTGGACAAGCACTTTTGCAGCGACCTGTGCTGCGGTGATGCTGTTAACTTAGACGGCTGCTGCTTGACTTTCGTTGACCTTGCCTTGGATGTAGGCGAGGGCCGCTTCAACTTGGTCAATGAGGATGAGGCACAAATCGCCAGTAGACAAACGCGCTAGCGCCGTGTCGATGGCATTGAATTCACCTTGAATGTCTTGGACGTGCGTTGTGCGCGTAGCGCCATTCAAGCCTTCGCGCAAAAGTTGAATCACTTCACCGTCGCTGCGCCCACGTTGGCAGGCATCTTGGTACAAAATGACTTCATCAAACGCTGCGCCCAAGATTTGAGTTTGGTCGCGGATGTCTTGATCGCGGCGATCACCAGCACCACTGATGACCACCACACGCTTGTTGGCAGGCATGTTATCGACGGCCTGAACCAAGGCCTGAATGGCATCGGGGTTGTGACCATAGTCGGCAATCAAGGTGGCACCCTTGTAATCAAACACATTGAAACGGCCAGGGACGCCTTGAATGTCGCTGATGAACGTTGACAAGCCCAATGCAATGGTTTCCCAAGGCACATCCACAGCCCAAGCTGCTGCAACAGCGGCCATGACATTTTCAGTTTGAAAACCAATTTGACCTTGGCGCGTGAGTGGTACTTCTGACAAGGGAATGCGGAAAGACTTTTTGCCTTGTTGGGCAACAATGTGGCCGTTTTCTGTGTAGACCACTCGCTTGCCCTGGGCGCGGTGTGTTGCGATGACTGCGTTGTGAGGGTCGAGTGCAAAGAAGGTGACATTGCCAGGGCACATGTTGGCCATCATGGCGACATGGGGGTCGGCGGCGTTCAGCACGGCCATGCCATCGGGCGCTACATTGAGCACAATGACGCGCTTTAAAACTGACAGGTCTTCGAGGGTGGTGATGTAATTCAAACCCAAGTGATCGCCAGAACCCATGTTGGTGACGATGGCCACTTGGCAACGGTCAAAGGCAAGTCCTTCACGCAACAAGCCACCCCGGGCTGTTTCAAACACAGCAGCATCCACATCGGGGTGCATCAAGACATTTCGGGCACTGCGAGGGCCGCTGCAATCGCCATCGTCAATTTGACGGCCGTTGACGTAGACACCATCGGTGTTCGTCATGCCCACGCGCCATTGATGGGCCTTGAGCAGGTGAGCGGTGAGTCGAACTGTGGTGGTTTTGCCGTTGGTGCCAGTGACGGCTATGACGGGAATACGGCCGTTGTCTCCATTGGGGAACATGTGGTCAATGACCGCCTTGCCCACATTGCGACCCTTACCAAAAGATGGGCTGATGTGCATGCGCAAACCAGGTGCTGCGTTGACTTCAACGATGCCGCCGTTTTGCTCTTCAAGGGGTTTCAAGACAGATTCACAGACCACATCAACACCGCAAATGTCCACGCCCACCATTTGAGCTGCTGCCACTGCGCGTGCAGCAACTTCTGCATGCACATCATCGGTCACGTCCGTGGCAGTGCCACCTGTGGACAAATTGGCGTTGTTGCGAAGGATGACGCGTCGACCTTTTTCGGGAACGGAGTTGGGTTCTAGGTCTTGCAACTTCAAACGGCCAATGGCGATGTCGTCAAATTTTATTTTGGTGAGCGAGGTGGAATGGCCATCACCGCGGCGAGGATCTGCATTGACTTTGTCAACCAACTCGCGCACTGTAAGAACACCATCGCCCACAACCAGAGGCGGTTCACGGCGAGCGGCAGCCACCAGTTTGTTGCCAACCACCAGCAAACGATAGTCGCTGCCTGGCAGAAATTTTTCAACCAAAACTTCACCGTAACGTGCAGCTGTTTCGTAGGCTTGATCGAAGAGCTCGCGCTCAGTGATGTTGACTGTGACGCCTTTGCCCTGGTTGCCATCTTGGGGTTTGACCACCACGGGCAAGCCAATGCTTTGTGCAATGGACCAGGCGTCTTCTAAATCTTTGGCCGGGCGACCGATGGGAACTGGCACGCCAGCGGCCAATAACAAAGACTTGGTCAGGTCTTTGTCTTGGGCAATTGATTCTGCAATGGCGCTGGTGGTGTCGGTTTCAGCGGCTTGGATACGGCGCTGCTTGGAGCCCCAACCAAATTGCACCATGCTGCCTTCAGTGAGGCGGCGATAGGGAATGCCCTTGAGCACTGCGGCGTCAACGATGGAGCCTGTTGAGGGGCCTAATCGAACATCTTCGTCTAAATCACGCAGTTCAGCGAGCGCTTGGTTAAGGTCAAAAGCAGATTGCGACTCCACGGCTTGGCACAGTTTTTCGGCCCAGTCGAGGGCCAGTCGGCCTACCGCTTCTTCGGTGTACTGGACCACCACTTGGAAGACGCCATCTTCTTCGGTGGCCGTGGTTCGGCTGAAAGTGACGGGGCAACCTGCTTGGTTTTGCAAGCTGAGGGTGATTTTTTCAAGGGCATGGGCCATGCTGGCGGGATGCCCTGGGCGGGTACCTTCGAGGGGCCCAACCGCCGGAAAAATGCGACGTAATTTTTTTTCGAAATCGTTGCCAGGCAACATTTCACGTTCTTCTGGGGCACAGCGAACGATGGCTTCAATGCTGGTTTGACGACTCCATAAATTGGGTCCCCGCAAAGCTCGAATTCTTGAAACTTCCATGAAACAAATATCCTGGTTGAGGCGCGTCGTCTTGTAGGGGTGGGGCTGACCAACCTGGGTCAGTGAGCGCCGGGGCTTTGACCGAAACTCTTGATGCCAGCGCGGATCAAGTCCGTATTGATGCCAAGGGCCCAAGCCGCAGCAGATGCCGCTAAGACTTCAATACACTGAAGGTGCTGGTTCTTGAACAATTTGTCGATGGCCGGCAGCTGGCGGTTGAGCGCTTCGATTTCCTGATCGCCTTGCGCCAGAACCAAATGGTTCTTGCGCCAAAACACCACGCGGCCGTTTTCGCTGCGATGTTGGACGATGAGCGGATTGTCTTCACTGCTGGCAAAGTAGGTGATTTCGCCGTCGCAATATTCAGCCAAGTTGGCCACTTCGCGATCGTCCGCATTCAAGACGGCCATGCCATGGGGCAGGACAACGTCCATTTGTGTGCGAACCACGTTGGGCATTTGTTCGTCGCTTTGGATGTACAAATCTTGCAGGCCTTCGGCTTTGGGCATGGAGGTAATGACACCCACTTGGCAGCGGTCATACGGCAGACCTTCAGACAAGAGATGCCGCGCCGAGGTTTCGAAGACAGCAGCTTGCACGGAGCGATTGATCAGCAGGCGCTGCGCTGAGTCCCAGGCCATGCCGCTTTGGCTTTGCAGGTTGCGTTGACCCAAGAACAGACCTTTGGCAGAAGCCAAGCCGGTTTGCATGCCTTGCAAGTGCAAGAGCCAAGCAATGAGGTGACTGGTGCCTGTGGTGTTGTCTTGGCCTATGACGCCCACCACCGGAATGCGCGGCTCGGAGTCGGCGGCAAACAGATGTGCGGCGATGGCCTGACCCACGGGTCGAGCAGAACCTGATGCAGGTTTTAAGTGCATTAACAAGCCCGGGCCAGCGTTGACTTCCACAATGGCGGCGCCTTGCGCTTTCATCGGTTTGGAAATGTCTTGGGCCACCAAGTCGACGCCTGCAATGTCAAGTCCCACGATGCGCGCAGCCAATGCAGCCAATTCAGCCACATCCGGGTGAACCAAGTCGGTGACGTCCATCGCCATGTTGCCGGTGCGCATGACCAACACATTGCGTCCCTTTTCGGGCACGCTGTCGCCGGTCAGACCTTGGCGTTGGAGTTCCAACACCGCGGTGGTGTGGTCTTTGAGTCGAATGGTGTCGAGGGGGAAATCTTCTTCTTCACCGCGACGTGGGTCGGAGTTGATTTGGATTTCGATGAGTTGCTCGACGGTGTGAACACCATCGCCCACCACACTGGCAACTTCGCCTTTGTTGGCTGCAACCACCTTGCCGCCGACGACCAGCAAACGATGCTCGTCGCCCAAGATGTGTCGCTCGACCAGCACGTCACTGCCTTCGGCTTCGGCCAAGTGATAGGCGGCTTCAACTTCAGCTTGTGTCCGCAGCTCGAGTGAAACGCCGCGGGCATGGTTGCCGTCAACGGGTTTGACGCACACGGGCAGGCCAATGTCTTGGGCGGCTTCCCAAGCCTCAGCGGGGGAAGACACATTTCGGCCTTCGGGGACGGGCACGCCGCAATTGGCCAACAGGCTTTTGGTGAGGTCTTTGTCTTTGGAGACGCCCTCGGCAATGGCGCTGGTCTGGTCGGTTTCGGCCGTCCAAATGCGTCTTTGGTTGGCGCCGTAGCCCAATTGAACGAGGTTGCCATCGTTCAGGCGAATGGCTGGAATGTTGCGTTCGGCGGCTGCATCCACAATGCAGGCGGTGCTGGGGCCAATGCACAAGCGATCGACCATTTGGGTGAGGTCGGCGATGACTTGTTTGACAGGGAAGGGGCGATTTTCGATGGCGGCCATGACCAGGTCGCGGGCCGCTTGGAGGGCTGCACGGCTGACGGTTTCGTTGCGCGTGCGAATGACCACTTTGTAGATGCCACGAGGACCCGCCTCACGGGCTTTGCCAAATCCGGTTTGCATGCCGGCGCGGTTTTGCAACTCAAGGGCCACGTGTTCCATGATGTGACCGGGCCATGTGCCTTCGGCCAAGCGTTGAAGGAATCCACCTCTTTCGCCAACGCTGCAACGGTGCTCAACCAGGCCAGGCAACATCTCTTGAAGTCGCTGGTTGAAGCCAGGCAGTGTGTTGGAAGGGCAATCTTCAAGGTCGCCAATGTCAATCCATGCTTCAATGACGGGGCGGTAAGTCCAAATGTTGGGACCCTTGAGATGGGTCATCCGTAAAAATTTGATGTCTTTAGAACTCATTTCCGTGGGCCTGACGATTCTGAGCGAAGGCACGGAGCGATTCGTGTCCGGGGATACAATGACCGGCCAGTTGCAACACTGGCAGTGATCGTCTGATAAACAAGGTGCATGGGCTGTGTCCTGGCCGCTTCTTTTGCTGTTTTTGTTTGCTGCCAACACATGTTGACTCTTGCTGTTTGAACTCTTATGAACTCCAAAACCCATCCTCCCGCTGATTTGCTGGGATTGCCTTTTTTCTGGCAGGAGGGCGTGTTGTCTCAAGTTCACCTTGGTGAAAACGTCCTAGCCTGGCTAGAGGTTGACCTGAATGCTGAATTAAGGTTCAAAAAAAACCTGGTTATTTTGACCGATCAAAGGGTCATCTCGACTGACGATGCCCAAAAAAGTTGGAATTTCTACCCGCTGAGTCCCGATTTGAGCTTGCGGGTGATGGATCACGCTGGGGTTGGCACCTTGGCTCTGCAGCAAGGCGCCCGTCGTTTGGCTGCTTGGCGCTTCACGCTCGGCCTTGAGGCTGCCGTGCTGCGTTGGAAGTTGCGCTTTGAAAATCAACAACAAAGTGTCCAAAGTGCCAGTTTTTTAGGCAAGTCGCTTCATGGTACAGACGATACGGGCCATCTTGAACCTGGCGTTGGTGCCATGCGCCATGTTTTGTGTCCCATATGCCAGAACGTGGTGGACGAGGCTGATGAAGAATGTCCGGTGTGCCTTGAAAAAGAGCAGGCACCGCCATCCACTTGGACGCTTTTCAAACTTTGGCGATTTGCCAGACCTTATCAGTGGCAGCTGCTGATGGGCTTTGTGCTGACCTTGGCGTCGACAGCCGCCACCTTGGTGCCTCCCTACCTCACCATGCCCTTGATGGACGATGTGCTCATTCCGTATCAAAACGGCAAGCCCATCGATCCTGTGACGGTATCTTGGTACTTGTTGGGCCTGATGGGCTCAGCCTTGGTTGCGTGGGGTTTGGGTTGGATCAAAACCTACATTTTGGCGCTGGTGTCCGAGCGCATTGGCGCGGATTTGCGCACGACCACCTACCAGCATTTGTTGAAGCTGTCCCTTGAATATTTTGGCGGACGTCGCACGGGCGATTTGATTGCCCGCATCGGCAGTGAAACTGACCGGATCAATGTGTTTTTGTCATTGCACTTGCTGGACTTTGCCACCGATGTGTTGATGATCATGATGACCGCCATCATCTTGTTTTCCATCAACCCCACCTTGGCGCTGGTGACTTTGCTGCCCTTGCCGTTCATTGGTTGGTTGATTCATGTGGTGCGCGAAAAACTTCGAACCGGTTTTGAAAAAATCGACCGCGTGTGGTCTGAAGTCACCAACGTGTTGGCCGATACCATCCCTGGCATTCGCGTGGTCAAAGCCTTTGCACAAGAGGACCGCGAAGCTCAGCGTTTCATCGACGCCAACAAACACAACTTGGCAGTGAACGATCGGCTGAACCGCGTGTGGTCGGTGTTCTCGCCCACGGTCACGCTGATGACCGAAATTGGTTTGCTGGTGGTCTGGGGCTTTGGCATTTGGTTGGTTTCCAAAGACCAGATCACGGTGGGTGTGCTCACAGCATTTTTGGCTTACATCGGGCGCTTTTACACCCGCTTGGATTCCATGAGTCGGATTGTGTCGACCACGCAAAAAGCCGCATCAGGTGCCAAACGCATTTTTGAAATTTTGGATCACGTGTCCAGTGTGCCAGAGCCTGTCAATCCAGTTGCCTTGCCCAAAGTCGAAGGGCGCATCACCCTCACGGATGCGAGCTTCCGCTATGGCAATCGTGCTGTGATCAAACAATTGAATTTAGACATTCAACCTGGCGAAATGATTGGCTTGGTGGGGCACAGTGGTTCCGGCAAAAGCACCTTGGTCAATTTGATGTGCCGCTTTTACGATTTGTCTGAGGGCAGCATCGCCCTCGATGGTGTGGACATCAAGCAGCTGAAAGTGGCCGATTACCGCAGGCACATTGGCTTGGTGTTGCAAGAGCCTTTCTTGTTCTTTGGCACCATAGCCGACAACATTGCTTATGGTCTGCCCGACGCCACACGTGAGGACATCGTGGCTGCGGCGCGGGCAGCGCATGCCCATGAATTTATCTTGCGCATGCCGCAGGGTTACGACTCCTTAGTGGGTGAGCGAGGCCAAGGTTTATCGGGCGGTGAGCGTCAACGCATTTCGATTGCCCGAGCTTTGCTGATCAATCCGCGTATTTTGATTTTGGACGAAGCCACTTCGGCCGTGGACACTGAGACCGAAAAAGAAATTCAAAATGCGCTGGACAATTTGGTTCGCGGTCGCACCACCATTGCCATCGCCCACCGTTTGTCCACCTTGCGAAAAGCAGATCGCTTGGTGGTCATGGACAAAGGACTCATTGTGGAAGAAGGCACACACGATGTGCTGATCGAAAGCAAAGGCGCTTACTGGCGCTTGTACGAAGCCCAGCAACGACAGGCCGAATCGGAAGGCGCTGTGTTGAGAGAGACGGTTACACCATGAGCGACATGCTGAAGAACATTCAATTTGACCAAGGCCCTTCAGGTCGTTGGTTCTATGTCAGCGCCGAAGGCGTAAAGCACGACCATGTGATGGCGGTGCGTTCTTTCCCTGTGGCGGCACCTGAAGAGGGGGTTGCTTTGGTGGATGTGGATGGCAAAGAATTGCTGTGGATACCGCACCTGAATCAATTGTCAGAAGGTGTGCGTGCCAAGGTGTTGATGGCCATGACGCAACGCGAGTTCATGCCGCGAATTTTGAAATTGCATGGTGTGAGCAGTTTTGTGACACCCAGCACGTGGGACATTGAAACTGATCGCGGCCCCACCACTTTGTTGTTAAAGGGTGAGGAAGACATTCGCCGACTGTCAGCCAGCGTATTGCTTGTAACCGATGGTCATGGCGTACAGTTTTTAATTCGAGACTTGGCCCAGATGGACCGGTTTTCTCGCAAACTGCTTGACCGATTCTTATGATCTGCTGCGGCAGTCCGCGTGCACATCCAACTTAGCCTGGTAAACCTCGGTGCTGACATTAACCAGTCCCAAAACTGAGTGGAAGTAATTGTCATGTGTCAGCGGCATTTGCACCTTGTTTTGTAAGCAGGTGCGCGACAAGCCCAACTGCTTTTCAAATTGTGGTGACCACCATGTGATCCAAGGCACGCGCTTTTGGACATCGGGCGCCACGCGGTAGGGCAGACCATGCAGGTACAAATTGTTTTCACCCAAGGACTCGCCGTGGTCAGACACGTACAGCATGGCAGATGCTGCAGTGGCTTCTGATTTTTTGAGCCATTGAATAGCTTGCCCTAAAAAGTGGTCGGTGTAGAGAATCGTGTTGTCAAATGAATTGACCACCTGCTCGCGCGTGCACTCTTGCAGGGCGTTGCTTTTGCATTCGGGTTGAAACTTTTTGAATGCATCTGGCACACGTTTGTAATAAGCGGGGCCATGGCTGCCCATTTGGTGCATCACCACCACCACACCTTTGGCGCGGCGCTCAGCAGGCAAGGCTTGGATTCGTTCATCCAGTTGGTTCAGCATGATCTCGTCAAAGCATTCGCCGTCTTTGCACAAAGTGGGGTGTTTGAGTTCTTTGGTTAGCGCTTGGGGCACTCGCTCACAAACACCTTTGCAACCCGATTGGTTGTCGATCCATAAAACCGCCAGGCCCGCATGGTGCAAGACATCGATCAGACTTTCGTAATTATTTTTGCGTGCTTCAAAATCTTCTTTGCCCAGGTGAGAAAACATGCAGGGCACTGACGTGGCTGTGCTGGTGCCGCAGGACATCACGCCCTTGAGGCTGATGATGTTTTCTTTGGCCAATGCGGGCGTCGTTTGCCGCTCGTAGCCATTGACACCAAAGTTGCCCATGCGCGCTGTTTCTCCCAGCACCAGCAACAGCAGGGGTGGTTTTTCATTGGGCTTTGGCGTGGCCATTTGGGCATCTTTGCCAATGGGCAACAAAGTTTTGTTGTCTCGCTGAAATGGCTTGGCCGCCACCATGCCAATGGCGTAGTAACTGTTCAGGGGGTTGACCAGGTAGCGCAGTTGTGTGTGGTTGCGCATGATGGAGGAGAAGTCTTGAAAGATGGCCAATAAAGCCGCAACGATGACCACGACCGACACCACGGCCGTCAGGGTGTTGCTCCAAATTTGTTGGCGCAAGCGAAGCACTTGAAGCGGTGTTTTCCAAAGCACCCAACACGGCAGAATGCCCAGCACCAAGAGACTGATCAGCATGCGCCAATTCAGCAAATCCAAGGCTTCTTTGGTGTCTGTCTGAACCACATTGGTGATCATGGTGCTGTCGATCACAATGCCGTAACTGACCATGAAGTAAGCGCCACTGGCCGCGCTCAAAAAGAAAACCGAGAGGACAGGTTTGAGCCAGCCACGCCAGTTCAGAAAACTCAAAACAGCGGTGAGGGCGGAGGTGATGATGACGCCAAAGCCCAATGCAAACGCCAGGCCCCTCAAGCCGGTCACTTCTGGTAATTGGTGCACTTGCTGCCAAAGTGCGTAGTTGCCAACACTGGCAAGCCACAAGCTGCCGAGCAAAGCAACCCAAACTGGGTGCCAAGATGGGACATGCGTTTCTGATGTGGGGGCGTGTTTCGAAGTCATGGGGCCAAGTTTAATGCCTCATGCCCTGAGATTGCCTTAATCCCCTATGCAGGCCAAATCGAAGCATGCTCGGGCACCACGGCACGCATTTTGAGCTCCCTTTCAATGCGTTGTCGCAACGCGTCGGAGGCTTCAAGTTCACCATGAACCACGTAAACCTGTGCTGGCGGCTTTGGCATTTGTTTTAGCCAAGCCAACAACTGATTGCCATCAGCATGCGCGGATGCAGAGGTGAGTTGAACAATTTCTGCTGCGACTGGCAAGTCTTTGCCATGCAAGCGAATGGTGAATGCACCGCTGGCCAAGGTGGCGCCTCGCGTTCCTGGCGATTGAAAACCTGTGAGGATGACCATGTTGCGGTGATTGCCGACGTAGTTGGCCAGGTGATGCAAGACACGCCCTCCTGTGGCCATGCCACTGGCTGCCAAGATCACCATGGGGCCATGGCGCTTGATCAAGGCTTTGGACTGCTCGGGTGTCTCGATCATGGTGGCCACATGGTCCATGGCTTGCACCTCGTCAGCGGTGAGGCGGTGTTCACCCATGTGCCGTTTGAACAGCGCCGTGGTGTGAATCGCCATCGGGCTGTCTAGAAAAATAGGCAAGCCATGCGGAATGACGCCTTGCGCTTTGAGCTGCGAAATGCTGTGCAAAATGGCCTGCGCACGGCCTACGGCAAACACAGGAACGACGGCAACACCGCCACGCGCTGACACCTTTTTCAATGCCTCGCCCAGCTCGGCGTTGATATTTTCTTCGGGGTGCACACGGTTACCGTAGGTGGATTCGATCAACACGGTGTCGGCTTGCGGCGGGTTGTCGGGAGGGTTCATGAGGCTGTCGTCGGGTCGGCCCAAATCGCCAGAGAACAAAATGCGACGGCCTGCCACTTCCAGTAGCAAACTGGACGCACCCAAGATGTGGCCTGCTGTGCTGAACTTGGCGTTCCACCCCGGGAGGGGTTGGAACCATGTGTTGAGTTTTTCAACATGGAACTGCTGCATGCAATATTTAGCATCTTGCTGCGTGTAAAGCGGTAATGCCGGTGCGTGTTTGGAGAAGCCATGCCGGTTGGCAAAGTAGGCATCCTCTTCTTGGATGTGGCCGCTGTCGGGCAGCAAGATAGCGCACAAGTCGCGTGTGCCTGAGGTGCTGTGAACTTTGCCTTCAAAGCCGCTGCGAGCCAACAAGGGCAAATAGCCACTGTGATCTAAATGTGCATGCGTCAAGATGACGGCATCGACATCTTTCGGCGGAATGGGGCACGCATCCCAATTGCGCAGTCGCAATTGTTTGTAGCCTTGAAACAAACCGCAATCGACCAACAGCTTGCGACCGCCGTGCTCGACGCAGTACTTGGAACCGGTGACGGTGTTGGCACCGCCTAAGAAGCGAATGTTGAGTGTCATGTGGCCATGTTAGGCGCTCGGCCCAACATGGAATTGACTTATATCAAGCTTAGGCGCCGAACAAGCCTTTGAGTTTGTCGGTCCAGCTGTTGCCGGTTGGCATATGTTTGGCGCCGCCTTTTTGCAAAGACTCGTCAAACTCTTTGAGCAACTTGCGCTGATGCTCCGTGAGCTTCACAGGTGTTTCAACCGTGATGTGACAGTAGAGGTCGCCAGGGTAACTGGCGCGAACACCCTTGATGCCTTTGCCGCGCAAACGGAATTGCTTGCCCGTTTGGGTGCCTTCCGGAATGTCGATGGCGGCCTTGCCGTTGAGCGTAGGCACATCGATCTCACCACCCAATGCGGCCTTTGAAAAACTGATGGGCACAGAGCAATGCAGGTCGTCGCCATCGCGCTCGAAGATGTCGTGTTTCTTGAGGCGAATTTCAATGTACAAATCGCCGGGCGGGCCGCCATTGGTACCCGGTTCACCGTTGCCGGTGCTGCGAATGCGCATGCCGTCGTCAATGCCCGCAGGGATTTTGACTTCGAGTGTTTTTTGCTTTTTGAGCTTACCTTGGCCACTGCAAGAAGGGCAGGGGTCTGAGATGATTTTGCCGGAGCCGCGGCAGTGCGGGCAGGTTTGCTGCACGCTGAAAAAGCCTTGGCGCATTTGCACGGTTCCTGAACCTTGGCAAGTGCCGCAGGTTTTTGCGCTGGTGCCTTTCTTAGCGCCGGAGCCATCGCAAGGCTCGCACTCTTCCCATCCGGGGATGCGAATTTGGGCGTCTTTGCCAGCGGCCGCTTCCTCCAGGGTCACTTCCATGGCATAGCTCAGGTCGCCACCGCGGAACACTTGACGGCCACCACGGCCACCGCGTTGTTGACCAAAGATGTCACCAAAAATATCACCGAAGGCTTCGCCAAAACCACCAAAGCCTTCCGCACCGCCCGCGCCACCACGCATGTTGGGGTCGACACCGGCGTGGCCGTATTGGTCGTAGGCGGCACGCTTTTGCGCATCCGACAACATCTCGTAGGCCTCTTTGACCTCTTTGAATTTGGCTTCTGCGTCTTTGGCGTCGTCGCCCTGATGACGGTCAGGGTGGAACTTCATCGCCAATTTGCGATACGCCTTTTTGATCTCTTCTTCAGAGGCGTTCTTGGCTACACCCAATACTTCGTAAAAGTCTCTTTTGGCCATCGTGTTTTGCTACTGTTTGAACAAGAACGCCGCGAAAGCGATTTCCGAAGGGATACGCTGACGCGGCGGCTTGGGCTAAAGCCCTTGAATGAAAGGCTTAGCCTTTTTTAACTTCTTTCACTTCTGCATCGACCACGTTGTCGTCTGCAGGTTTGGCGTCGGCACCTGGGCCGCCCGCTGCGCCACCGGCAGCTGCTTCTTTGGCTTGCATGTCGGCGTACATTTTTTCGCCCAGCTTTTGGCTGACGGTCATCAGGGCTTCGGTTTTGGCTTCGATGGCGTCTTTGTCTTCGCCTTTCAAAGCTTCTTCCAATTCCTTCACGGCAGCTTCGATTTTGGTTTTTTCGTCGCCTTCAATCTTGTCGCCGTATTCGGTCAAGCTTTTCTTCACGCTGTGCACGGTGGCTTCGCCTGAGTTTTTCGCTTGAACGATTTCGAGTTTCTTCTTGTCGTCAGCAGCGTTCAACTCAGCGTCTTTCACCATCTGTTGAATTTCTTCTTCAGACAAACCAGAGTTGGCCTTGATGGTGATCTTGTTTTCTTTGCCAGTGCCTTTGTCTTTGGCGCCGACGTGCAAGATGCCGTTCGCGTCGATGTCAAAGGACACTTCAATTTGCGGTGTGCCGCGTGCTGCGGGTGGAATGCCTTCGAGGTTGAACTCGCCCAGCAACTTGTTGCCAGTGGCCATCTCGCGCTCGCCTTGGTAGACCTTGATGGTCACCGCAGGTTGATTGTCATCGGCCGTTGAGAAGGTCTGTGCAAACTTGGTGGGGATGGTGGTGTTCTTGGTGATCATTTTGGTCATCACGCCGCCCAGGGTTTCAATGCCCAAGGACAAAGGTGTGACGTCCAACAGCAACACGTCTTTGCGATCGCCAGACAAAACTTGACCTTGAATGGCAGCGCCCACGGCCACGGCTTCATCAGGGTTTACGTCTTTGCGTGGCTCTTTGCCAAAGAATTCTTTCACCTTGTCTTGCACTTTGGGCATGCGTGTCATGCCGCCGACCAAGATGATGTCGTCGATGTCAGACACACTCACGCCAGCGTCTTTGATGGCGGTGCGGCAGGGCGCAATGGTGCGCTCGATCAACTCGTCGACCAGGCTTTCCAACTTGGCACGGCTGAGCTTGATGTTCAGGTGTTTAGGGCCTGTGGCATCGGCTGTGATGTAGGGCAGGTTGATGTCGGTGCCAGCAGAGCTGGACAGTTCGATCTTGGCTTTTTCAGCGGCTTCTTTCAAGCGCTGCAAGGCCAACACGTCTTTGGACAAATCAACGCCACTTTCTTTCTTGAACTCGGCAATGATGAAATCAATGATGCGTTGGTCAAAGTCTTCACCACCCAAGAAGGTGTCACCGTTGGTGGACAACACTTCGAATTGTTTTTCGCCATCAACGTCGGCAATCTCGATGATGGATACGTCAAAGGTACCGCCACCCAAGTCATACACGGCAATCTTGCGATCGCCTTTTTCAGTTTTGTCCAAACCGAAAGCCAATGCAGCAGCTGTCGGTTCGTTGATGATGCGCTTGACATCCAAACCAGCGATGCGGCCTGCATCTTTGGTGGCTTGACGTTGTGCGTCATTGAAGTAAGCAGGCACCGTGATGACGGCTTCGGTCACTTCTTCGCCGAGATAGTCTTCGGCTGTTTTCTTCATCTTGCGCAACACTTCAGCGCTGATCTGTGGGGGCGCCAATTTGTTGCCACGCACTTCCACCCAAGCGTCGCCGTTGTCGGCTTTGGCAATGGTGTAAGGCATCAGGTCGATGTCTTTTTGAACTTCTTTTTCAGAGAACTTGCGACCGATCAAACGCTTCACGGCATACAGCGTGTTGCGAGGATTGGTAACGGCTTGACGCTTGGCGGATGCGCCGACCAAAATTTCGCCGTCTTCTTGGTACGCAATGATGGAAGGGGTGGTGCGCGCGCCTTCGGCGTTCTCAATCACCTTGGTGGTGTTGCCTTCCATGATGGCCACACACGAGTTGGTGGTGCCCAAGTCAATGCCAATGATTCTTCCCATGTTCTTCTCCGGTAAATCTTAAAAAATGCTTGAATGAATCAGAAGTAGGGGCGGTTTAGGCAATTTCAAGGCCTGTTTCTACTTCTGAAAGGGTTTTATTTGGGGGCCGTGACCGTGACCAAAGCGGGTCGCAACACGCGGTCGGCAATCAGATAGCCCTTTTGCAGCACGGTCACCACGGTATTGGCTTCCTGCTGGGCAGGCACCACACTGATGGCTTGGTGGTGGTGCGGGTCAAACTTGGTACCTGCCGAGGGGTTGATCTCAACCACTTTGTTGCGTTCAAGGGCGCTTTTGAGCTGACGAAGCGTAGCTTCTGCTCCCTCACGAATTTGTTCAGGTGTAGCCGATTGAATGGCCAAGCCTGCTTCCAAGCTGTCCAAAACGGGCAGCAAACTGTCGGCAAAGCCTTCCACCGCAAATTTGCGGGCTTTGGAAATTTCTTCGTCAGCGCGGCGACGGGCGTTTTGGACATCAGCCTGAGCGCGCAAATATTGGTCGGCTAGGGTGGCATTTTGGGCTTTGACGTTGACCAGCTCGGCTTGGGCATCGGCCAAAGGATCTTGTGAAACGGGCGCTGGCTGAGCCTGGGTGTCTGTGCCCATGGCCGCAGCAGCGGCGGCCAAGGCTTCAGCGGTTGGCATGACGTTGGGTGTGCCGGGGTTTTGATTTGTGGGGTTTTGTGAGCTGGAATCAGACATGAAATGCATCCGCAATAAATGACAACGCCCCAAACTTGGGGGCGTTTTGAGAGATTTCAAGGCCTGTTGGCGTTAGGCCAACGGGACCTGAACTAAATCAAGACAGTTCGAGCAGTTCGACGTCGAACTTGAGGGTTGCGTTGGGGGGGATGACGCCGCCAGCACCACGGGGGCCATAGCCTAAGTCAGATGGAATGATCAGGGTGCGCGCGCCACCGATTTTCATGCCGGCCACGCCTTCGTCCCAACCGCGAATGACCATGCCGGCGCCCAAGATGAATTGGAAAGGGTCTCGGCGGTCTTTGCTGGAGTCAAACTTGGCGCCTTGCTCGCCGTCTTTGTATAGCCAGCCTGTGTAATGCACAGTGACCGTTTGGCCTTTGGTGGCTTCGGCGCCGTCGCCGACCACGGTGTCTTCGTATTGCAGGCCTGTGGCTGTGGTGATCATGGGGTGTCCTAGAAATGGGTCATAGAAAGGCCGGTGCAAGACCGGCCAATGGCTGAATTATGCCAGTTGATGGGGCATCGGGAAGGTCTTGTATTCAGTGCTTTGAGCGCTTGGCCAAGTCTTGCATCAGGGCGCGGATGCCATAGGTCCAAGGCGGTGCCTGGTCTGAGGTGGTCACTCGGTTGAAGAGGGTGCCCAATTGCGGGGTGGTGATGGCCACCGTATCGCCCACCACATGGGTAAAGCCTTGCCCGGGGCCATGCCGGTCTTGGGTAGGGGCAAACATGGTGCCGAGAAACAGCACCAGACCGTCGGGGTACTGGTGGTAGGGGCCAATGGCTTGCGCCGCTAAATCCAAGGGATCTCGACTGATTTGGCTAAGAGAACTGCTGCCTTGCATGACAAAGCCTTCGGGGCCATGGAGCGCCATGCTGAGGTCTGTGGTTCTTACGTTGTCGATGGTGTACTGGCCATCAAACAAGCGGATGAAGGGGCCGATGGCGCAGCTGGCATTGTTGTCTTTGGCTTTGCCCAAGAGCAGGGCGCTGCGGCCCTCAAAATCTCGCAAGTTGACATCGTTGCCCATGGCGGCGCCCACCACATGGCCTTTGGAATTGATGACCAACACAATTTCCGGCTCGGGGTTGTTCCATGAACTGCCGGGATGCAAGCCCACATCAAAACCAGAACCCACAGCACTCATGGCTTGCGACTTGGTGAAAATTTCTGCGTCAGGACCGATGCCCACTTCAAGGTACTGAGACCAAACGCCTTGCGCTACCAGCACTTCTTTCAGTTTCATGGCTTGTGCAGAGCCAGGTTTGACATTGCGAAGGTTGTCACCCATCACATCGATCACGGCTTTGCGCACACTTTCAGCTTTGGCGGCATCGCCTCGCGCTTGTTCTTCGATGACGCGCTCCAACATGCTGGCGACAAAGGTCACACCGGCCGCTTTGATGGCCTGCAAGTCAGTGGGTGCAAGGAACCAAGGTTGTTGTTCGTTGCGCTGTTGGGTATCGGTATTGGCCCACAAAGCTTCTGTGGACCAAGTTTTGCCATGGTGGTTTTTGACACTTGCGGCGACATTCTCGAGTTCCATCAAGTCGCTGCTGGTGAGTGCCAAGCCAGACAAGTCGGTGGTTTCGCTGGCGCCTACTTTGACAAGATAGGGTCCCTCGCCGGGAACCCAAATGCGGCCAATCAAAATGGCGTTGGCGGCATCATCGGGCAGCGTCTCTGCCAATGAAGGAAAGCTGGAATGTGACAAGGCCGAGTCTCCCAAAGTGGTGATCTCTTGGGCCCTGAAAGTCGGTGCCCTTAGAGGTAGATTTTTTGCAGCAACGTGACCAAGGTTTGAACTTGGTTAGGCGTGAGTTTAGAGCCAATGTTCATTTCTAGCTCAGACGCTGTGGCTTCAGCTTTTTCCATGAGTTCTAAACCCTTGTCCGTTGGGTGCAGTCCCATGGCGCGGCCATCATGGGGGTGGGGCAGGCGCTCTAGCAGGCCACGAGATTCCAATGACTGCACCAAGCCCACTAAGTTGGGCGGCAAGATGTTCAGCGCGGCGCAAAGTTGACGCGAAGTGACGCCGGGGTTGTGAACCACCACCGACATCACTGAAAAATCGACAGGCTTCAAGTCGTAGACCGCCATGCGTTCTAAGAATTGGCTGATCACGGCGAGGGCCGCACGGCGTGCGTTGTAACCAATCAAGGTTTCAAGGTAGCTGGTGTCGACTTTGTCGACGGCCGCGATTGGATTTTTCACGCTGCTTGGCATTGCGTCTCAATGATGTGACTGCGCATGGCGAATTCAGGAAGCACCCATTGGCGGAAGGCTTTGGAGGGGGCTTGCCAACGGGTCTTTAATTCGGGTGTTTGTGCATTGAGCGTGGTATCGATGCGCAGCCAAGCCCATTGCAACATGACCAAGGCCATGGCGCGCAAATAGTCGTCGGCCACCCGGTGGCCCAAGCTGGGGTCTTGGGGTGCCGCGCTCACAATGCTTTGTGTCAATTTGCGAAGCTGAGTGGCTTCTGCTGTTTCCGTCTGCGATTGGGCCTTCATGTCGTCCAGCAATTGGTTCAAGCTCTGGCCTCCATCGGCCATGATTTTGCGAACCACCAAATCGATGGCCTGAATTTCGTTGGTGCCCTCGTAAATCATGGCGACGCGCGCATCGCGCACGATTTGCTCAATGCCCCATTCACGTACATAACCGTGGCCTCCCAAGACTTGAAGGCAATCGCTGCCGCCATGAAAAGCTTGATGGGTGAAGGCGGCTTTCATCACAGGCGTCACCAAAGCGCACCAGCGTTGCGATTGGGCTGCGGTGTCTTTGTCTGCGTGTTTGATTCGGTCTAATTCCACTGCAGTTTGATAAGCCAACACGCGGCCGCCATCCACCCAAGCGCGTTGTGTGTTCAAGATGCGTTGGATGGCAGGATGCTCAATGATGAAATCGGCTTCGGCAGCAGACTTGGGTTTCACTTCTTGACCTGCTGGCGCGCGCATCTGACGGCGCTCTCGGGCGTAAGCGTCGGCTTTTTGCCAAGCCGCATCCAGTAGGCCAATGCCTTGCATGGCCACGTGCAATCGCGCAGCGTTCATCATGACGAACATGGCGTTCAGACCTTTGCCGGGTTCGCCGATGATCTCAGACAGGGCGTCATCAAAGCGCATCACACATGTGGGACTGCCGTGAAGGCCCATCTTTTCTTCGATGCGGTCGCAATGCACAGCGCTACGTTCGCCATTGGGGTAAAACTTGGGCACCAAAAAGAGTGACAGACCTTTAGGGCCGGGCGGTGCATCGGGCAAACGTGCCAAGACCAAATGAACGATGTTGTCGGTGAGGTCGTGCTCGCCACCTGATATGAAAATCTTGGTGCCATTCAAGGCGTAGCGGCCATCGGCTTGCGGCGTGGCTTTGGTGCGCGACAAGCCCAAGTCACTGCCTGCGTGCGGTTCAGTCAGGCACATGGTGGCCAACCATTCACCAGTACCAACTTTGCTGAGGTAAGTTTCTTGGAGTGAGGGGCTTGCATAGTGCTTGATGCATTCATATGCGCCATGCAACAAACCAGGTGCCATGGTCCAGCCATGGTTGGCGGCTGACAGCATTTCATAAAGCATGATTTCCAAGACAGAGGGCAGGCCTTGTCCGCCATCTTCTGGTGCTGCAGAAAGCGCAGGCCAACCCGCTTGCCAAAACATTTGGTAGGCCGATTGAAAACCGGGTGGCATCGTCACTTTGCCGTCTTGCCACTTCGCGCCAATTTCATCGCCATCCCGGTTGAGTGGGGCGACCACTTCACCGACAAACTTGCCAGCTTCTTCCAACACTTGCTGCATCAGATCCGCATCGACTTCATCAAAGGCGGGCAATGCTTTCAGCTGATCGGGTGCACCTAAAACATTGGACAAGACAAATTGCATGTCTTGGATACGGGGTTGGTAGTCGCTCATGTTGTTTGTTCTTTATTTTTTGGCAGTACCCAAGTAGGTGTCGATCACGCGGGGGTCTTCGGCCAAATCGGAAGCTTTGCCTTGAAGGCTCACTTCGCCCATTTCCAAAACGTAGCCATGATCGGCCACAGCCAATGCAGCGCGTGCATTTTGTTCCACTAACACGATGGACACACCCGTTTGACGAAGTGTTTCGATGATGTTGAAAATCTCTTTCACAATGAGCGGCGCCAAACCCAAACTGGGTTCGTCCAACATCAAGAGAGAAGGGCGTGACATGAGGGCTCTGCCCACCGCCAACATTTGACGTTCACCACCAGACAAGGTGCCAGCTTCTTGCAAACGACGTTCTTTGAGTCGGGGGAACAAGTCGAAGACGTCGTCAAGTCGATTGCGCCAATCGGCATTGCCTAAACGCATTTGGCGATAGCCGCCCAACACCAAGTTGTCTTCGACCGTCATGGTATTAAAGAGTTCACGCTTTTCAGGGACCAGAGAGATGCCCTGCATGACGCGTTCTTCCAAGGTCAACTCGTTGATCGATTGGCCATTGAATTCAATCAGGCCTTGCGCTGGCAAGATGCCCATCAGGCTGTTCAAAAAAGTTGATTTGCCAGCGCCGTTGGGACCAATCACTGTGATCACACTGCCTTTGGCAACTTCCAAACTGATGCCGTGCAGTACTTCGGCTTTGCCGTAACCCGCATGCAATTGCTGAACTTTGAGAATGGGTGTTGTCATGTCAGTGCTCCGTGCCCAAGTAAGCCGCACGCACGGCAGGACTGGCTTGAATTTCTGCAGGCGTGCCTTGCGTTAGCAGGGTGCCAAACTCCATCACCACCAAATGATCGCAAACGTCCATGACCAAGTCCATGTCGTGCTCCACCAACAAGATGCTCATGCCTTCGCTCTGCAATTGACGAAGCACTTTGATCAAGTCTTGTTTTTCTTTATGGCGCAAACCGGCTGCTGGCTCGTCAAGCAACAAGAGTGCAGGATCGCAGCACAGCGCACGGGCGATTTCCATCAGACGCTGGGGTCCCATGGCCAAGTTGCCTGCCAATTCGTGCAAGTAATTGCCCATGCCAATCCGTTCAAGCTGGTGCTGTGCTTCTTTCATGAAGCGTTGCTCTTCAGCTTTATTGGTGCCTAGCATGGAGGAAATGACACCAGATTCACCGCGGGTGTAAGCGCCCAAAGCCACGTTTTCTAAAACCGTCATGTCCGGAATCATCTTCACATGTTGGAAAGTGCGGGCCATGCCTTGGCGAGAAATTTCGCGCGATGGCAAAGCGGAGATGTCATGTCCGCGGTATGTCACCTTGCCCGAAGTTTTGGACAGCACGCCAGTGATCAAGTTGAAGGTGGTTGATTTGCCAGCGCCGTTAGGGCCAATCAAACCCACAATCCGCCCAGCGTGAATGTCAAAACTGATGTCGTTCACAGCAGTGAGGCCGCCAAATTGTTTGCGAATTTTGTCGACCTTAAGAACCAAATCGCCCATCGCAGGTTTGCTGCGGGCATTCAATGGCGCTGCATCCTGCCAGTCCATTTTGCGGGGTGGACGCGGCAGTTTGCGAGCGACCAAAGACCAGATGCCATCGGGCATGTACTTGAGCACCAGGACCATGGCGACACCAAACACAATCACTTCATAACTGCCGCTGGTGCCAATCAAGGCAGGCAAGGCGACTTGCAAATAGTCGTCGAGCAATTTGATCAAGGCGGCACCTACGATGGCGCCCCACACATAGCCAACGCCGCCAATCACGGCCATGAACAGGTATTCGATACCCATCTTCAAGCCAAAGGCGGAAGGATTGACAGTACGTTGGAAATGCGCAAGCAGCCATCCTGCAATGGATGCAAACAAAGCCGCAATCAAAAAGATCGTGACTTTGTAGCGGAAGGTGCTGATGCCCATGGCCTCGGCCATTTGGGAACCGCCTTTGAGCGAACGAATGGCACGGCCAGGACGTGAGTCCAGCAAGTTCAACAATGCAACGGCACCTGCAATCAGGATGGCCCATGTGAGGATGAAGAACAAACGACCTTGGCCAATGTCAAGACTGCCGATTGACAAACTCTTGAGCCCCAACAAGCCGTCGTACTTGCCCAAGGCATCCAAATTGCCCATGAGGTAATACAAAGACAAACCCCATGCAATGGTGGCCAATGGCAAGTAGTGACCTGACATGCGAAGGGTGATGGCGCCCACCACCAAGGCGCTGATGGCCGTGATGCCCAAGCCAACAAACAATGTCAGCCAAGGCGACATGCCCGTGTTCAAAGTCAAATAGGCCGTGGTGTAGGCGCCAACACCTACAAACGCTGCTTGGCCGAAGGAAGTTAAGCCCCCAACGCCGGTCAGCAGTACCAATCCCAGGCACACCAATGCATAAAGACCAATGTAGTTGAGTTGCGCAATCCAGAAGTCTGGCAAGGGCAACAAGGCCACGACGGGAACAGCCGCTGCCAGCAGCCAGATGAAAAGTTTTTGCTTGTTCATGTCAGTGATCCTCGTCTGAATGACCACTGCGCAAGGAGCGCACGAGGAGAATGGGTAAGACCAAAGTGAAAACAATCACTTCTTTGAAAGCGCTGGCCCAGAAGGCGCCAAAGGATTCAACGATGCCGACGAACAGTGCACCCAACAATGCGCCAGGGTAGCTGGCCAGTCCGCCCATCACAGCTGCCACGAAACCTTTGAGGCCAATCAAAAAGCCCGAGTCGTAGAACACGGTGGTGGTGGGACCAATTAGGAGACCAGACAATGCGCCGATCAGGGCTGACATGAGAAAGGTCAGCTGACCTGAGGTATGGCTAGAGATGCCCATCAAGCGTGCACCCGTGCGATTCACCGCAGTGGCACGCAGGGCTTTGCCGCGCAGAGAGCGTTCAAAGTAAAGCCACATCATGACAATGAGTGCCAATGAGGTGACGAAAATAATCACAGTCTGACCGGTCAATGCGACGGGTCCGAGGGTAAAGCGTTCATCCCAGAACGTCGGATTGCGGAAACCTTCCGCGCCGAAAAACAACAAACCCAAACCCGTCATCGCAAAGTGAACGCCAACCGAGACGATCAACAAGACCAGCGGTGTGGCCGATTCAAGCGATTGGTATGCCACGCGGTACACCAGCGGACCAAAGGCCGTCACGATGGCCACACTTAAAACGGCTTGACTCCAGAGCGGAAACTTTTGCGGTGCAGCCCACATGGCGATAAGAGACACCAACACCGGAAAGACCAAGGTCTTCAAAGCAGCGAACAAGGCGCGTGACACGTTGCCATGATGACGCCACCGTTCAATCAGTTCCATCAATGCAGCAACGCCAGCAAGTATCAACAACAGCCAAACGGTGCCGGGTGTTTTGCCTGTTTGGAGCATGGCCAAGGTCAGCGCACCATAAGCCACAAATTCGCCTTGAGGAATAAAGATCACACGCGTGACCGTGAACACCAGCACGGTGGCCAAGCCTAAAAGGGCATACACCGCGCCATTGGTGACACCGTCTAGCAAAAGGATGCTGGCGATGGAGAAGTCCATGAGATTTCCGATACAAAAAACACAAGGTGCACAGGGTGACGCCTTGAAGGCATGCACACCTGTGCAAGCAAGTCAGAGGTCTTATTCGACCTTGAACTTGCCATCCACCACTTTGGTCATCACGCCCGTTTCCAGTGTGTAACCCCAGTGGTCAGTAGGCGTCCAGTTCATGACGCCGTGCGAAAACACGGTGCGACCCATGGTTTCGAGTGTGTCACGCATGGCTGCGCGGAACTCAGGTGTGCCTGGCTTGGCTTTTTTCAGTGCCAAAGGAATGGCTTTTTCCATGGCCACTTGGAAGTCATAAGAGTGTCCTGCAAACTGGTTGCGTGTGTTAGGGCCATGTTCTTTTTCAAACTTCTGAACGAAGTCCAAAGCCAATTTTTTGGAAGGATGGCTGTCGGGCAATTGGTCGCCCAACAAGGCAGGGCCAGACACAACGAAGGTGCCTTCAACAGCTTTGCCGCCAATGCGTGACAAGTCGGGTGTGGCTGCTGCGTGCGTTTGGTAGACCTTGCCTTTGTAGCCGCGCTCAACCAAGCCCATCTGGGGCATGGCGGCGCCAGAACCTGAAGCCACGACCAAGATGGCGTCTGGGTTGGCAGAAGTCAACTTCAAAGCTTGGGGTGTGACGCTGGTGTCGGTACGAGCAAAGCGCTCAACGCCGACCATTTTGATGCCCGATTTTTCAAGTTCAGGTTGAACAGCTTCCAGCCATTGCTGACCATAAACGTCTGCATAGCCCAGGAAGCCAACCGTTTTGATGCCTTGCTTTTTCATGTGCTCGATCACAGCATGGCCCATCACTGTGTTGGATTGGGGCAAGCGGAACAACCATTTGTCTTTGCCTGGAGGAACTCCCACAGGTGAGCCTGCGATTTGTACAGTGCCTGCTTCAGACGCAATGTCTGTCATGGCAGCTGCAACGGGTGTGAGGCATGAGCCAAAAATGATGTCAACTTTGTCTTCTGTGACAAAGCGGCGTGCGTTGGCAGAGCCCTTACCTGGATCAGAGGCATCGTCCAACAGAATCACGGTGACTTTTTCGCCACCAATGGTTTTGGGGAACAGTTGCAATTGTTTTTGCATGGGGGTGCCCAAGCCAGAGCCTGGGCCTGTGAGTGACAAGCTCACGCCAATTTTGATGTCGGCCAGCGCAGCGGTGCTGGTGACGGCAGTGATGGCCAAAGCCAGCAGTGTTTTCTTCATTTTCATTTTTGTCTCCTAAGAGGTTGGGTTGGAAAAACGTTGAGTGAAAAAATGGAAATCAAAGTCTAGGCATTAGCTGCAAAGCGCTTTGATGTCCGCGGGAACGGGAATGGCTTTAATTCGATCGGGGTCTTCTGGATGCTTAATGCAAAAGGCGCGCACTTCGGTGCCTTCGCACAAGACAGTGTCGCCGCGCATCACCACGTGTTTGTGGACAAATGTTTTATCGCGCCAATCTTGCACACTGGTGTGAATTTGCAGCGTTTCACCATAGGTGGCAGGACGGCCAAACTTGGTATTGATTTCCAAGAGGGGTGTGCCAATGATGCCGGTGGTCTTCACCAACTCACGCCAAGGTTGCACACCGCACTTCACAAAAAAGTTAAGCGATGAGGCGTCCATCCATTTGGAAAAATTGGGAAAGAACACGATGCCTGCGGGGTCGCAGTCACCAAACATCACTTGCACTTCATAAACAACGGTTTTGCTCATCGCTAGCTTTCTGCCGATTAACGGGGGGCCATGCGCAGTGCGCCATCCAAGCGAATCACTTCGCCGTTCAAGTGGCCATTGCTCACAATGTGTGCGGCCAATTGTGCAAACTCTTCCGGTTTGCCAAGGCGTGAAGGGAAGGGGATGCTGGCAGCCAACGAGGCTTGCACAGGCTCGGGCAGTGTTTTGAGCAACGGTGTTGCAAAGATGCCAGGGGCAATGGTGCACACGCGAATGCCGTGTTGCGCTAAATCGCGTGCCATGGGCAGTGTCATGCCTGCCACACCCGCTTTGGAGGCACTGTAGGCTTGTTGACCCACTTGGCCATCAAAGGCTGCTACAGAGGCTGTGAAGACCATGGCGCCACGCTCACCGTCTTCCATTGGGTCGAGCTTGGCGCAGGCCGCAGCAAAGACGCGTGCAGCGTTGTAGGTGCCAATCAAATTGACGTTGACCACTTTGGCGAAGTCTTCCAAGGGTGCTGGATTGCCATCTTTGCCCACAATGCGTTTGGCGGTACCGATGCCGGCAATCTGCATCAAGATGCGTGCGCCGCCGTGGGCTTTGGCTGCTTTGGCCACGGCGTTTTCCATGCTGGCGGCGTTGGTCACGTCACATTGAACAGCAATGCCACCAATGTCTGCGGCCACCTTTTGAGCGTTCTCGAGGTTCAAGTCGAGTACGGCGACCTTCGCACCCAAACGGGCCAATTCACGGGCGGTTGCTTCGCCCAAACCAGAGCCACCACCGGTGACCAATGCGCTCATGCCTTGAATGTTCATGTTGTCCTCTTGATGAATGATGTTGTCTGAATAGCGTGACTTCAGGCGTTGGGGTTTTCGATCAGCAATGCAATGCCTTGACCGCCGCCGACACAAGCACTGGAAATGCCATAGCGTTTGCCACTGCGAACCAATTCGCGTGCCAAGGTGATCGTGAGGCGAACACCCGTGGCTGCCAGGGGGTGACCCAGTGCAATGGCACCGCCGTTAACGTTCAATAAGCTAAGGTCGAGTCCCAACTCGCGGCCGACCGCCAGGGTTTGGGCACCTTGGGCTTCATTGATTTCAAAGCGGCCGATATCGGACAGTTTCAAACCGGTGCGGGCCAGCAACAAACGAATGGCAGGCGCTGGGCCAATGCCCATGATCTCGGGGGGCACACCGGCCACAGCCGCAGCGACGACACGAGCGATTGGTTTTTTGCCATGAGCTTTGGCATAGGTGCCAGAGGTGACCACGCAAGCCGCTGCTGCATCGACCAAGGCTGAGCTGTTTCCCCCGGTTTGAACGCCACCCTCATAGACGGGGCGCAACTTGCCCAACACCTCAGCAGGTGAAATGCGGGGGTGTGTGTCTTGCGTCACTTCAGTGACCTTGCCTTGCAGCTTGATGCCGCGAGGCTTGTAACCGTCGAGTTCAAATTTCTCGGTGATGACGGGCACGATTTCGCCTGCCAAGAAACCAGACTGCTGTGCCGTCACGGCTTTGGCAAAAGACTCAGACGCAAACGCATCGACTTCTTCGCGCGTGATGTTGTATTTCTTGGCCAAGTTTTCGGCCGTTTGAATCATGTTGATGCCAGCCGCTGGATCTTTCAGCGCTTCCCACATGTAGTCTTTGAAACCCACGGGTGAGCCCAGTTTGAATCCAGTGCGGTGATCGAAAGCAGCGATGGGATTGCGCGTCATACTTTCAGTGCCCACCACCAAAGCGGCTTCTGCAGCGCCTGATTGGATGTGCTCACCAGCTTGGCGGAACAACTCAAAACCTGTGCCGCAAATGCGCTGTGCCATCAGCGCGGGCACTTCAACAGGGACGCCTGCATAGAGACCAATGTGACGTGGCAAGAAGAACTGATCAAAGTCGCCGGGGGCCATGTTGCCCGTGATCACAGAGCCAATGTCTGTGGCAGGAATGTCGGCGCGCTTCAGGGCTTCGCGTGCGGCTTTGATGCCCATGTCGGTAGGTGAGATGTGGCCCAAAGCGCCACAGTAATCCACCATCGGGGTGCGAACGCCTTCGTGCATCCACACGTCGTCGAATGCGTTGAAAAATCCAGCTTGGCTCATGGTGCTTCTTTCAAATTTTCAGAATTTCAAATCAGATTGTGGGCTTCAAGATAAAGTGCAAGCGCTCTTCATGCAAAGCTGCAACGGTGTCGGCGCGGTGAGTCAGCACAGCGCGTTGATTAATGGAGCCTTTGTCGGTAATCTCGCCCTTGTCGATGGTGGGCGGCTCGGACAGCAAGCACATGCGCGCAATGCGATTGGCACTGCCCGTGGCAGTTTTGGCCAATTCGTTGATGACGTTTTGGAAGTGTGCCAACACAGGTGCACTGCCCAACACATCGGCCAAGGGCGCGTCGGCCGGCATGCCGCTGAGTGCACGCACAGCGGGTGTTGGGAATACCATGGCGCCAACTTCTTTCAAGTTGATGCCTGTGAGCACCACATCTTGAATGTAGGGTGCGCCGGCCGCAATGATCTTGCCGCGCAAAGGACCCACACTCACAAAGGTGCCAGTGGCCAATTTAAAGTCTTCGGCAATTCGGCCGTCGAACTTCAAACCCAAGTGCACATCGGTTTCATCAATCCATTTGACGGCATCGCCTGTACAAAAAAAGCCTTCATCGTCAAAGGCGCCTTTGGTTTCTTCGTCGTTGCGCCAGTAGCCTGGTGTGATGTTGGGGCCGCGGTAACGCACTTCGGTTTTGCCACCCATGTCGACCAGTTTCAATTCCAACCCTGGGGTGGGCACGCCCAAGTCGCCAGCGTTGACGTAAGGGTTGGTGACAAAAATACCGAAGGGGCCAGACTCGGTCATGCCAAGACCTGTGCCCATCACAATGCGCTCGCCGATTTCGCGCTCTTGCGATTCATACAAGCTGTCCCAAATGGGTTGTGCCAGCGCTGCGCCTGCATAGAAGAACATTTGAACGCGAGACAACAAAGTCTTGCGCAGCAAATCGTCGGTCTTCATGGCATTGGCAATGGCCTCAAAACCTGTGGGCACGTTGAAATAAACGGTCGGTGCAATTTCACGCAAGTTGCGCAAGGTCTCGTGCATCAGCGCAGGCGTGGGCTTGCCATCGTCGATGTACATTGTGCCGCCATGAAAGACCACCATGCCAAAGTTGTGGTTGCCGCCAAAGGTATGGTTCCAGGGCAACCAGTCCACCAAGACCAAAGGCGCTTCGGCCAAGATGGGCATGGACTGGGCCATTTGTTGTTGGTTGGCGCACCACAAACGCTGCGTGTTGATCACCGCTTTGGGCAACTTGGTAGAGCCACTGGTGAACAAGAATTTGACAATCGTGTCGGGGCCTGTGGCTGCAATGGCGGCATCAACTTGCGCAGTGGCAGGTGTACTGCACAAGCTTTCAAAAGTGGTGACTTGTTTGCCCTCCACGCCACCTTCGTTCATCACAATTTCCATGTCATTGGAAACGGTAGCAGCGATGGCCTTTGCATAGCGCGCATCGCTGGCAAACACCAAACCTGGCGTGACGGTGCGCAACACGTGTTTGAGCTTGTCGTAGTCTTGGCTGATTAAAGAGTAGGGGGGGGAAGTGGGCACAAATGGCACACCGGCCACCATGCAACCCAAAGCCAACAATGCATGCTCCAGGCTGTTTTCGCTCAAGATCACCACGGGACGCTCGGCATTCAAGCCACGGTTGATCAGGCCTTGTGCAATGTTGCGCGCAGTGTTCCAAGCTTCAGCATAGGTGACATGACGCCATTCACCCAAACTGCCATCTGCCAATTTGATGCGACGGGCAAACAGCGTTTGTGTGGGTTTGTGTTTCGCCCAGTGCTGCAAACGGTCCGTCAAGCGTTCGGGGTAGGCTTGTAATTCTTGGTCTGCTTTCAGGTAATGTGTGCCTGGTGCGCCATCTTTCAAAGTGACACGCGTCACGCCAAAACGCAGGGGTCTAAATTTAGGTGAGCTCATGCTGGTCTCCAACTCTTTTCAAGGATGTGTAGGGCCGGGTACTTAGTTCTTTTGAACTTTGGCGGCCTTGCCTTCCAAGAAAGCTTTAACGCGAGCCTTGGCTTCGGGCGCAGCTTGGGCAATAGACGCAATCAAAGCTTCGGTGAGGTAGCCGTGATCTGCGGGTTGCTCAGCGATTCGGGGCAGGGCGTGCATCAAGGCGTAATTGGTGAGCGGGGCATTGGTGGCAATGCGTTGTGCCAAGTCCAAAGCTTTTTCCAAAGAAGTTCCTGTGGGGACGTGATATTGCGCCAAACCAATGCGCTCGCCATCTAAGGCGTTGTAAACGCGGCCCGTCAACATCATGTCGGTCATGCGTGCCACGCCAATGAGCTTGGGAATGCGAACCGAGCCCCCGCCGCCCACAAAAATACCGCGTGTGCCTTCTGGCAGTGCGAAAAAGGTGCTGTCGTCTGCCACGCGAATGTGACAAGCGCTGGCCAATTCCAAGCCACCGCCCACCACTGCGCCATGCAGCGCTGCGACGACCGGCACACGGCCCAGTTGGACGGCATCCAAAGCAACGTGCCAACTGCGTGAGTGATGCACACCTTGGCCGGCATCGCGTTCTTTGAGTTCAGACAAATCCAAGCCGGCACAGAAATGGTCACCTTCGCCATACACCACGGCGGCTTTGGCTTCTTCGGGCAGATTTTGGAAGACATCTCGCAAAGCTTCGATCAAGCCATCGTTCAGTGCATTGCGCTTGGTCGGGCGGCTTAAACGCACCATGGCAACAGCGCCGTTCATCTCAAAGTGAATGCCGTGGTTCTGAGCGCGTTGCAACAAAGGATGAAGATTTTGAGTCATGATGGAGGGTCCAAATCGACCTTGCTGAAAAGCAAGGGGTTGCTAAAAAGGTTATTATCAATAACTATATTGTCTTGCCATGTGATGGCAAAAAACACAGGGTTTTCCCGCATTTCTGAAAGTTTTTATGAAACACCAAGACTTGATCGCCATCGACATTCACACCCATGCAGAGGTGAGTTGTTGGAACCCGTTCGACAATTACGGTGAAGAATACGACCGCGCTGCAGACAAGTTTTTTGGCAGTGACCGCCGTCCCACCATTGATGAAACCGTGGCTTATTACCGTGAGCGGAAAATTGGTTTGGTGATGTTCACGGTCGACAGCGAATCACAGTTGGGCCGACGCCGCATTCCCAATGAAGAAATCGCCAAAGCTGCGCGCGACAACAGCGACATGATGATTGCTTTTGCCAGCATCGACCCACACAAAGGCAAGATGGGCGCACGCGAAGCCGAGCGACTGATCAAGGAAGAGGGCATCAAAGGCTTCAAGTTTCACCCCACGGTCCAGGGCTACCACCCTTACGACAAAATGGCTTGGCCCATTTACGAGGTGATCAACGAACACAAAATGCCCGCCATTTTTCACACGGGTCACAGCGGCATTGGCTCTGGCATGCGATGCGGCGGTGGCTTGCGTTTGGCCTACAGCAACCCCATGCACTTAGACGACGTGGCGATTGATTTTCCGGACATGCAAATTGTCATGGCACACCCCAGCTTCCCCTGGCAAGATGAAGCGCTGAGCGTGGCCACGCACAAGCCCAATGTCTGGATTGACTTGTCGGGCTGGAGTCCCAAGTACTTTCCCAAGCAATTGATTCAGTACGCCAACACCTTGCTGAAAGACCGCATTTTGTTTGGCAGCGACTACCCCCTCATCACACCGGAACGGTGGATGAAGGATTTTGAAGTGGCTGGTTTCAAGCCCGAGGTGATGCCCGGGATTTTGAAAGACAACGCTGTGCGTTTGCTGGGCTTGAAATAAGTTATTTCAAAGTCACAGACACTCTGACAGTGCCGGCCCTTGCGGCATGCGCTGTCAGGTTCAGCACAGTGCCTGCAGGTGCTTCCACAATCCACTCGTTCAAAGCGCGATCTCCAGTGATGGTTTTGTTGGGCAAGAACGCTTGAAGGGAATTGCTGGCAGCATGGCCTTCTAACTGAGGGCCTTCCATGCGCGGTTTGCCCATGCGCAAATGCGCGCCATCTGGCAGCTCAATTTCAAACATGCAAGGACGCGCTGTTTTGCGTTCCAGCGCCCGCTTGGTGACATAACTGGGCAAGTAGCCTGCGTTGCCTACTGCCATTTGAATGCGCCATTGGCCATTGCCTAAGCCTTCAGCTTTGGCATGCAGCAATTCGAGTTTGGGCAAAGTCAGTGCAATCTGATTCAACCAAGCAGGGAATCGAGCGGCCTCTCGCTCACGCAAATGCGCGGGTGGATTGCGCCAATAGTTCATCCGGTCCCATCCCCCCAATTCCACGGCGCCTAAATCGGGGTGCTGGTAGGGATACCAATCGACGTGCGCATTGCCGCCGCAGACCTCATCGCTCCACTTGAGCAACTTGATGTCGTCTTCGGGCGGATGGTCTCGGTACCAATGAATCCAGTCGTATTCGGTAATGCCTGCTTCTTTGTTGGGCGCCCAAATTTCAACGGTCCAAAACAAAGCGCCTAAGTGCTCGTACACCCAGTCTTGTGTGCCCGTGATGACTTCTTTGGGGTGGTATTTGAAGTCATGAAAAATACTGACCGCTGGATAGCCGGTGAGCTTGCTGCCAATGTCGGAGATGCGTTTGATCATCCACAAGTCTTCAGGCGTCATGTCGCTGTCGCTTTGCGTGCACATGGGACGCAAAATGACACCGGAGTGGGTGTGGAAGCTGACCGCTGCACCAATGTTGGGGTGCTTGGCAATGAAATCCACCATGGCTCGCACTTCGGGTTCGCTGGTGGGGTAAGGGCCAGCGCCCACTTGCTCATGTTCTTGGCGCCAGAAGGCTGGAAAGTTGCGGTTCAAATCCAAACCTTCAATGTCGCGGTTGGGCTTGATGTTGACACCGTCGTAATGCTGCAAACTGCCTTCGGGCATGACGCGGTAATACTGGCCGCCAAACTCGCCAGGCAGGCGAGGCGTGAGCAGACGCGGTTCATCTGGATTGACTTTCCAGCCGCCGTGTGGGTCCGGTATGCGCATCATCAAAATGCGGCCATCACCGTCCATGTCCTCTATCGTCAAACCTTCGACGTGCGGTTCATCCCAAGGGTAGGGGCGTGTAGAAGAGCGGATGTGGCGAGGTTTGTCTGCCATCGCCAATTCGGCGCCGTCAGGGTTAAGACGGGGCACCAAATAGACGGCGCGCGTGCTGAGCAATTCAGTCACTTGCGCATCTTCACCGTCTTTGCTGAGCAATTGGTGCAGCCAATACAAACAAGCGGTACTGGCGGTTAACTCGGCGGCGTGGATGTTGCCATCCACCCAGAAGGCAGGTTTGTCGATGTCAGCACCTGTGCTTTTACGCGTGATCACCAAAACCCAGATGGGACGGTTTTCATGGCTGCGTCCCAATTCGCGCAACTCGACCAAGTCGGGCCTGGCCTTGGCAAAATCTTGCAGCAATTGGGTGAGTTCGGGGTGCTTGTAAAAGCGATCGAATTCGGGTGTGGGAAGTGGCGCGTTGCTGTGAGCAGCTTGTGACATGTTGACGTTCAGAAAAGCGTTGAACAAGGCCTCAGCATACCAAGGCTTGCGCTGCTTTTGAACAGGTTTGTGCTTCTTTACTGCAAGCTGGTGAGAATCACGCCGATGGTGAACAGCGACAATGCAACCAAAGTTCTCACAGCGAACAAACTGATCAGGGGTTTCACTGGAAAGACATGCGTTTTTTCGATGGCCGCCCATTTGTGCATGAACTTGTCGGCTTGGTTGGCGCGAATGGCAAAGCGCACAAAGTCCCGGCGGCTGCGGTACCGCACCATGGCCACGTAATGCCAAGCATCAGCACCTTCGGGCCTGACAAAATCACCTGATTTTCGCCCGATGAAAATGACCACATTGCCATAGCGCAACAAATCGCCGATGATGGATTTGCCATAGCGCTTGTCGGCTTCTCGAGGGTCGTCGCTGTAATTTGTACGTTCGGGGTAGAGGGCCTTGGCGCGGTAGCGCACGAGGTTTTGCATCACAAATTCTTTGCCGTCGTCAGACGCCAAGAGCTGGCGAACATCCTCTACTTCAGCGGCGTTGTCGAGACCGGGGTCTGAGCTGCGAAGTTGATTCAAGGCCTCTTCAATCTCTTCGGGCGACATGCGCTGACCATTGCCGCCATACCAAAGCCAAAAAGCCACGTACAAGAGTACCAGTGGCAGAGCAATGGCCAGCAAGTGTTGGCTCATGACAGTATCAAACCTTAGGCGCTTTGACCGACCACCGTGAAACGCTCTTGGTTGTGTTGCAACCAGTCCCTTGAAAGCCGGTCGTCTTGCTGGTTGGGATGGAACTCGGGTGATTTGTACTCACGCCAGTGAGCCACATTGCCTCGGAACAAGCCATCTTTCGATAGCAGCAACTGGTAGGCACTTTTCCACGTGCTGAGCTTGAACAATTGGCGATCATGCCAAAGGTTGCGAACCGTTTGCCACATCACATCTGACAAAAATTGCACGGTGATGATGTGGAACAGTCGGATACGCCATTCTTCGTTGCCACCCAGCGCTTTGTAGATGTCAAAGGCCGTGCTGCGATGCTCTGATTCTTCAGCACTGTGCCAGAGCCACATGGTTTTGAGTCGTTCTTCAGTGCCATCAAACACTTCGGGATGGCGCAAGATCCACTCGGCAAAGATGGCAGTGAAGTGTTCGGTTGCGGCCGTTGCACCGACGTGCATGCGGATGTTCAGATGGGCATTTTTAACGACCCGTGCAGCAGACCTTTTGGCGATGACATTGGGGAACCCCATGGTTTCCAAGTGGTCATTGAATAAGGCATGGATGCGGCGATGCGTGGCTTCTTGGCCCACAAAACCTTGCACTTCGGTTTTGAACTTGGCTTGTTCGCTTTTGGGCAATGATTTGAAACCTGTGCGAACAGAGTCAATGAAAAATTGCTCGCCCACAGGAAAGCTCATGGAGAGCGCATTGAAAAAAGCAGACTTGAAGGCGTCGCCACCACACCAATTGGCGGGGAAGGGCGCGCTGAGATCAATCAACAGTTTGCGGACTAACAATTGCGACATGGTTTTCCCTGAAACGGTGCTCAAACTTTGAGCAATGGCTGCATTTGAACATAAATGGGTTCACCCAAGTCTTATCAGGGAAATACCTAGCCAAATAGATCCTTGAATGACTGGTTCTGGCGCCATTTCTCAGCACAATCCCCCCATCCACTTGGATCCCCGCAAGACACTGCACATCCCTGCAGAACTTCGCCAGTTTTTTGAATTGAAAGCAAGCCATGAGCCATTCTTCCTTGATTTTGGATCACGTCTATGGACATGAGAAAACCAGGCCCGAACTTGTGTACATGACACAGCCTATTGGGCAGGGACAGGTGATCGATTACACCTGGCGCGAAACACTTCGCCAAGCCCGCTCGATGGCGGCCTACTTGAAAGCTCAAAACTTGGCGCCTGGCGCCAGGGTGGCCATCTTGTCCAAAAACTGTGCGCACTTCATCATGGCCGAGTTGGCCATTTGGATGGCAGGTGGCACCACCGTGGCCATTTTCCCGACGGAGTCTGGAGAGACCATTCGCTATGTACTGGACCACAGCGAAGCCAGTTTCTTGTTTGTGGGCAAATTAGACACATGGCCCCTGCAAGCCCCCTTTGTGCCCAACAGCATCCCGTGCATTGCGTTTCCATTGGCGCCGGAAAACCACTACACAAAGTGGGACGATGTCGTTCGCCAAACGCCTCCTCTGGAGGGCGATATTGCAAGAGCCCCCACCGATTTGGCCATGATCATGTACACCTCTGGCTCGACGGGACAACCCAAAGGTGTGATGCACAACTTTGAACGCATTTCTGCGGCAACCGAAGGTATTGTCAAAACGCTGAAGGAAACTTTGGGCGATCGAGAGGACAACCGCATCTTGTCTTACTTGCCTTTGGCTCACGTTTTTGAACGGGCTTGGGTGGGCGCCAGTTCACTGGTGCATGGCAAAACGCATGTGTTTTTTGCGGAGTCCTTGGACAGCTTTATTCAAGATTTGAACCGTGCCAAACCCACCATGTTCATTTCCGTGCCGCGCTTGTGGCTGAAGTTTCAGCAAGGCGTGTTCAGCAAAATGCCGCCTGCCAAACTCAACCTCTTGCTCAGTCTGCCCATCATCGGTGGTTTGGTGCGCAAGAAAATTTTGAAGGGCTTGGGCCTGGACCAAGTCATTGTGGCGGGCAGTGGCTCCGCGCCAATTCCTGCTGAACTGATTGTGTGGTACCGCAAGCTGGGCCTTAATCTTCTAGAAGGCTACGCCATGACGGAAGACTTTGCATATTCTCACAACTCCACTGAGGCCATCAATGCGCCTGGTTGTGTGGGCGTGCCGCTTGAAGGTGTTCAGGCTCGTATCAGCGAAGAGGGCGAAATTTTGGTGAAGTCACCAGGCCAAATGGTGGGCTATTACAAGCGCCCTGACTTGGACGCAGAAGCATTCACGGCCGATGGCTTTTTCAAAACGGGTGACCAAGGTCAACAGCGAGCCGATGGTTTGCTCAAGATCACAGGCCGTGTGAAGGAGTTGTTCAAAACTTCCAAAGGCAAGTATGTTGCACCTGCACCCATTGAAAATAAACTCAACGTGCACCCCATGATCGAGATGAGCATTGTGTCGGGCGTGTCTCAGCCTTCTGCCTATGCCATGGTGGTCTTGTCTGAAGACATTCGACCCAAGATGCATGAGCCCGAAGTGAAGGCGCAAGTAGAAAGTGAACTGACCACCTTGCTGGCGCAGGTTAATTCAGAATTGGCAGATTATGAAAAACTGCGCATGTTGGTCATTGCCAATGAAGCATGGTCCATTGAAAACGGTTTCCTGACACCCACCATGAAAATCAAACGCAGCCGCATTGAAGCCTCGGTCGAAAGTCAGGTGGCTTCTTGGTACGAAAAATCAGGTAGCGTGTTCTGGGCTTGATGCCATTAATGTGGGCGAAAGCCTTAAGGAAGTTTGATGAATCGCGTATTGGCTCACACGGGTGCAAAGTACCCCATCTTGCAAGCCCCCATGGGCTGGATTGCCAGAACACAATTGGCCTCTGCGGTCTCGCGTGCAGGGGGCTTGGGCATCATTGAGACGTCCTCTGGCGAAACGGCCAATTGCCAAGCCGAAATTACCAAAATGCGTGAATTGAATTTGCCCTTTGGCGTCAATTTGCCTATTCGGTTTTTGAAAGACGATGCCATGCTGAAGTTTGTCTGTGCATCGGGCGTCAAGTTTGTCACCACCTCGGCAGGCAGTCCTGCCAAATTCATACAGCCTCTGAAAGATGCAGGCATCACGGTCTATCACGCCGTGCCCACAGTGGACGCTGCCATGAAGTGTGTCGATGCTGGCATCGATGGTTTGGTGGTGGAGGGCTCTGAAGGCGGTGGCTTTAAAAATCCTGAAGATGTTTCAACCCTGGTGTTGTTGCAAGCCATTCGCGCCAAAGTCGACGTGCCCCTCATTGCTGCGGGGGGTATTTCAGACGGCCGCGGAATGGCGGCAGCTTTTGCTTTGGGTGCGGAGGGCATTCAAATGGGCACCCGCTTTGTCAGTTGCGCCGAAAGTCCAGTTCATGAGAATTTCAAGAACGCCATTGTCAATTCCAAGGAAACGGGCACTTGGATGCTCAACACCAAATCAACACCATGTATTCGAGCTTTGAAATCCGACAGAACGGCGGCCATTCACGAACAGGGCGTCATGTCCTTTGATGACATGAAAGGCATCTTGAATGTTTACTTCCAAGGGGACATGGAAGCAGCACCGGCGCTGGCAGGTCAGTCGGCAGGCTTGATCGATTCAGTCAAGACCGCCAAAGACATCATTGACAGCACGGTGGCGCAGTTTTTTGAAATCAGTGAACGCATGGGTGCCATGGCAAAGCGTCAAAGCTTTGATGCGGCCTGATCACAGAGTCACTTGGAGAGTGACTTAAGCAACATCGTCTTTGATGGTGTTTCGCAGGATACCCACTGCATCGACTTCAATTTCCACGACATCACCCGGCTGCATGAACACCTGGGGTGTGCGCTTGTTCCCTACGCCGCCCGGAGTTCCTGTCACAATCACATCACCTGGTTCGAGCGGCACAAAGGTAGAAATGTAGGCGATTTGGCGAGGGATGCTGTGAATCATCATGTCGGTTGTTGCGCGCTGCAACTCCACACCATTCAAGCGAGTGCTCAAGGTGAGTGTTTGCCCCGGCTTGATTTCGTCTGCGGTCACCATCCAGGGTCCAAATCCGCCGGTACGCCAGAAATTCTTGCCAGCTGTCCATTGTGTTGTGAAGTTTTGCCAATCGCGCACAGAGCCATCGTTGTAGCAAGAATAGCCCGCAATGTGTTGCCAAGCGTCTGCCTCTGAAATGCGGCGGCCACCCTCACCAATGATGATGGCAATTTCGCCTTCATAGTCAAGACGGTGTGATTCGGCTGGACGCATGATGTCTTGGCCATGCCCTACTTGTGATGCACTCACGCGTGAAAAGATGGCTGGTTTTTCAGTCAGGTCGCGGCCAGTTTCTTTCACGTGATCGTGATAATTCAAACCCACACACATGATTTTTTCTGGGTTGGGGATGACAGGCAAAAGTTGCAGATCTTCAAAAACCAGATCGGGCGCATGCTTAGCTAAAGCGGCTTCAGCTTGCGCGTACATTTTTTTGGCAATCAAAGTTTTGAGGTCAGGTGCCTCGGCGCCCAAAATCGGGGTGAGATTCAAGACTTTGTTGCCATGAACCGCGCCATAACTGGGCGTGTGATTGAGTAAAAAGCTGATAAGTCGCATGGGGTCTTTCTATGTTAATCATGGAGGCGCTGCACACCTTGCATCATGTTGAGTTGAATTATCAACCCAAGAGTAATTACCCTAGTCATTTCACATGCCGACATCAGCGGTAGTTTCAGTCACGACGGTCTGAGAGTCACTCACACCTGCAGATGGCGCAAGTGTTTTGGGTGATGCCGTATAAAATGAAATGTCAACTTCCCATGAATTCATTGGAAGTACGTGGCACTGCAAGATGAGGATTTGACATGTTCTTGAAAAATACTTGGTATGTGGCCTGTCAGGCCCATGAGATCAGTGACAAACCCTTAGGCCGCAAAATTTGCAACGAGGCCATGGTGTTTTACAAAAATACTGAAGGCAAAGTCTCGGCTGTTCAAGACTTCTGTCCGCACCGCGGCGCGCCTTTGTCTTTGGGCCGAGTTTGCAACGGACAGTTGGTCTGTGGCTACCACGGTTTGGTGATGGGCTGTGACGGACACACCGTCAACATGCCCGGACATCAGGTCCGCAACTTTGAGCCCGTCAAGGCCTATGCCGTCATTGAGCGTTATGGTTTTGTGTGGGTCTGGCCAGGCGATCAAACCAAAGTCGATCCTGCGCAAATGCCAGTGTTCGAATGGTTTGAGAATCCCAAGTGGGCCTATGGCGGTGGGCTGTATCACATTGCGTGCGATTACCGTTTGATGATAGACAACTTGATGGACCTCACGCACGAAACTTATGTTCACAGCACCAGCATTGGTCAACAAGAAATTGATGAAACGCCCAGCCGCACAGTGACAGAAGGCGACTGTGTTACCACCAGCCGATTCATGGAAGGCATCAAGGCGCCACCTTTTTGGAAGATGGCCATGCGTGCCAATGACCTCGACGATGAAGCCACTGTAGACCGGTGGCAAATTTGCAAATTCACGCCCCCCAGCCATGTGCTGATTGAAGTGGGTGTGGCGTTGGCTGGCAAAGGGGGGTACCACGCCGACCCTAAAGACAAAGCCTACAGCGTGGTGGTTGATTTCATCACGCCTGAAACCGAAACATCGATTCACTACTTCTGGGGCATGGTGCGTCAATTCAAACCTGAAGACGCAACACTGACAGCGCAAATTCGCGAAGGGCAGGGCAAAATTTTCAGTGAAGATTTGGACATGCTTGAGCGTCAGCAAAAAAACTTGCTGGCATTTCCAGAACGCAAACTCAAAATATTGTCGATCGATGCGGGTGGTGTGATGTCGCGCCGTGTGATTGACCGACTGTTAGCCATTGAAAAGGCCGCTTGATATGTTTCGCACAACCACCCCATTCAAAACTGTTATATGGGCACTTTGCCTCGCTTGCTGCACTTGGGCCTCTGGTCAGCAAGCCTACCCCAGTAAAGCGCTCAAAATTGTGGTGCCTTTCGGCGCTGGCGGTGTCGCCGATTTAACTGCCCGCACCGTCGCGCAAAAGATGGGTGAGAACATGGGTCAAAGCATCGTGATCGAAAACAAGCCAGGCGCTGGCGGTGTGGTGGCCACCGATGCTGTAGCCAAATCAGCGCCCGATGGCTACACCTTGCTCTTGATGTCCAATGCCACTGCGGTCAGTGCTGGCTTGTTCAAAAGCTTGCCCTATGACGCTGAAAAAGACCTCATCCCTTTGTCAGTCTTAGGCACCTTTGACATTGCGATTGTGGTGCCCCAAGAGTCTAAGTTTGCCAGCTTGGCCGATTTGCTTGCTTTTGCCAAGGCCAACCCCGGCAAGCTCAACATTGGCAGCATCAACGTGGGCAGCACGCAGCATTTGGCAGCAGAACTGTTCAAATCAACTGCAGGCATTGATGCACAAGTGGTGCCTTTCAATGGCACCCCCGCAGTCTTAACGGCTTTGCGCGGTGGCCAAATTGATGTGGGCGTCGAAATTCTGGCACCTGTGTTGCCGCAAATCAAAGGCCAAGCATTGCGCGCCTTGGCCGTGACAGGCGACAAACGTGCGGCTGCATTGCCACAAGTACCCACGGCCAAAGAAGCGGGTGTTAAAACTTTGTACGCTGCATCCTGGAATGCGTTGGCCGCACCTGCCAAAACACCCCGCGACATCGTTCAGCGTTTGAACCAAGAAATTCAATCTGCCCTGAACAACCCCGACGTTCGAAAAAAATTAATCGACATGAATGTCGATCCTCAGCCTGGCACCTTGCAACAGGCGGCCGATCTGCTCAGCAGTGAAACCAAACGTTGGGGCGATGTGATTCAACGTGCTGGCATCGCCAAACAATAAACCTGATTCAATCCACACACTTCACCTCTCACAGAAAACATCGACATGCAGCTCACACAAATTGGTTTGATTGGTTACGGTGAAGTGGGCAAAACATTTGCCTTGGGTCTCAAAGAAAAGCCTGGAGTGACATCGGTGTCAGCGTGGGATTTGAAGTTTGCTGCGCCAACACCTCTAAGCCTACAAGCCGCCGAGCAAGCCCATGCTGCGCAGCACAGCATTCAGGTCGTCGGCGCCATGGCAGAGCTTTGCGCGCAAAGCCAATTCATCATCTCTGCGGTGACCGCTTCCAATACTTTGTCGGTGGCCCAGCAAGCTTCGCAAAGTATTCGGCCAGGCACGGTATATCTGGATTTGAATTCTGCCTCGCCTGGCACCAAGCAAGCCTGCGCGGCACTCATCGATGCCGCTGGCGGCATCTATGTTGAAGCCGGCGTGATGACGTCTGTTCCACCTTACGGCATCAAGGTGCCGATGCTGTTGGGCGGCGCGCAATCTCAAAGCTTGGCGGCATCGCTGCAGGCCTGGGGCCTGGATGCCAAATCAGTGAGTGACAAATTGGGCGTGGCCAGCGCCATCAAAATGAGTCGCAGCGTCATGATCAAGGGCTTGGAAGCCTTGGTCATCGAAAGTTACGCCACGGCGCGTGCCTATGGTGTGGAAGCGCACGTCTTGCCCACCTTGCAAGAAACATTTCCGCAAATTGATTGGTCCTTGCAGGGGGCGTATTTTTTCAGCCGCGTGGTGCAGCATGGCAAACGCAGAGCTGAAGAAATGCGCGAAGCCGCCAATACGGTCAAAGAAGTAGGCTTTGAGCCCTTCATGGCCTTGGCCACGGCCGACAAGCAGCAATGGGTGGCCGATCAAGCCGCGCAGGGTGTGTTCCAACACTTGCCCAAAGACGCAACGTGGCAAGACTATGCCGACTGCTTGCTTGCGGCGCGTCAACAAGGTGTTTGATGTTTGACATTCTGGCCATCACGGCCCCGATCTACATTGCCATTGCGCTGGGGTATGGCCTCACCCGATGGGGCTTCTTTCAGAAAACCGACATGCGAGCCTTTGGCACGTTTGTGGTGAAGGTGGCCATGCCGGCATTGTTGTTCAATGCTTTGTCGCAGCGCAAAGTCAGTGACATTTTGAATGCTGAGTATGTGACGGCCTATGCCTTGGCGTCCTTGTTCACATTGAGCCTCAGCATTGCTTGGGCGCTGCGCGTGAGCAAAGTCAGTCGGAGCTTGAGCAGTTGCTTGGCCATGGGCATGAGTTGCCCTAACAGTGGGTTTGTGGGCTATCCTGTCATGCTCTTGAGTTTGGGGCCTTTGGCCTCGGTGGCCGGTGTTGCACTTGCGCTCAACATGATGGTCGAGAACCTGATCATCATTCCTTTGTTGTTGGCCTGGGCCGAAACAGGTCAGAGCAAAAGCCGTTGGCAAGGCATCATTTGGCAAACCCTGAAAGGCATGTTCTACAACCCCATGATTTGGGGCATTGTGCTGGGCTTTTTATTCTCTTGGTGTGAATGGCAGTTGCCTTCCAGTCTTGGCCGAACGGTCAGTTTGTTCGCACAAGCCAGCGGCGCTTTGTCGCTGTTTGTCATCGGTGGCAGTTTGGTGGGCTTGCCAGTGCAAGGCATGGGGCCGCGCGTGTCGCAAATTGCTGTAGGCAAGTTGGTGTTGCACCCCTTGATGATGCTCGTGGTGATGACGTTCATGCTGCCGATTCAAGATCCGGTGTTGCGCGTCGCTGCGTTACTCACCTGTGCCATGCCCATGTTTGGCATTTATCCCATCTTGACGCAAAAGCACGGCCACGATGGCTTGAGTGCAGCAGCACTGCTGGTCACCACCATGGCCTCATTTTTCACATTGAATGCGTTGCTTTGGCAGTTGAAAAATCTCAATCTGCTTTAACGCGTCCTGACGTGATCACAGGACGCCAGCGTTCAATTTCTTGGGCAATCAATTTGCCAAAAGCTTCTGGTGTTTCGGGTGTGGCCACTGCGCCTTCTGTGGTCAAACGTTTTTTCAACTCTGCTGAGTTCAGTGCCACATTGATCTGTTGATTGAGTTTCAACACAATGTCACGCGGCGTGCCCGCAGGTGCCACCACGCCGTACCACTGATCGGCTTCGAAATTTTTATAGCCGGCTTCGGCCACAGTGGGCAAGTCGGGCAGGGCATCGAGTCGTTTGGGGCTGGACACGGCCAATGCGCGCAATTGACCGTTCTTCACTTGGCCCATCACGGCGGGCGCGCCTGTGAACAGCATTTGAATTTGACCGCCCATCAAATCGGTCACAGCGGGTGCCGTGCCGCGATAAGGGATGTGCAAAATAGCCGTTTCCGTTTGCATCTTGAAATACTCGGTGGCCAAGTTGGCCGCACTGCCGTTGCCACCCGAGCCGTAACTCAATTGGCCCGGTTTGGATTTGGCCAAAGCAACCAATTCTTGAACGCTTTTGGCGGGCACATTGGGATTCACCACCAGCACATTGGGCACACGCGCAACCCATGCCACAGGTGCAAAGTCTTTGATTGGGTTGTAAGGCAGTTTGGGGTACAGGCTGGGGTTGACGGCCAAAGTGCCAATGTGTCCCATCAGCAGGGTGTAGCCATCTGCGGGTGCTTTGGCTGCTTTGTCGGCGCCAATGCTGCCACCGGCACCGGCGATGTTCTCAATGATCACGCTTTGGCCCCAGGCTTTGCTTAATTCTTGACCGATAGAGCGCGCCAAGATGTCAGTGCTACCGCCCGGTGTAAAAGGGACAATCATGCGAATTGGCTTTTGCGGATAGTTCTGCGCAGCCGTTTGCGCCGTGCTGAGTGATGCAGTGAGTGAAGCGGTGAGTGCCAAAAGGGCATGGGCAGTCCAAGTCAATTTTTTCATGATCAATGATTTCACAATTTCAAAGTTTTAAAGCAATTGTTGTGCGGTGTCGCGAATTAGATTCAGTGTAGCCTGCTGTGTCAATGTGCTGGGTCTTTGTGAGCTGACGGCACTGCTCAGTTGAATGCTCATGCGTGGCTCTGAAATAGGCCTTGTCACAAAGGCGGATGGTTTGATGGAGCGCGTGACAGCATTGCGCGACAAGATGGCGTTGCCAGCGCCGTCGGCCACCAATTCTAAGATGGCAGTCACGCCGTCAATTTCGAGTGCAACTTCTGGGCGACAACCGATGTTGGCCATTTCAGCTTCGACGTGCATGCGAATGGCGTTGGGCCGGCTGGGAATGACCAAAGGCAAACGAGAAACTTCTTTGAGTGGGATGGCGGGCGGTGGTGGGTCCTCTTGAAGTCCTGGCGGTCTGGGTTGAATCAGCCAGAGTTCTTCTTGCACCAACGCCGACAACTCTAAGCCTGTGGTGCTGGTAGCGTTGTAGAGCAGGGCAATGTCCAATCGTCCCGACAGCAGGCTTTCTTGCATGCCTGCCGACAAGCCCTCGCTGATCGACAAATGGGCATCTGGCATTTTTTCGCGAAAGGCGCGGGTGAGGGGCACCGTCAGGACGCGCGCAACGCTGGGCGGAAGTCCCAAGGCAACACGTCCTGTGAGGCCGCTGCGGGCCCGGGCCAATTCCTCTCGCGCTCTTTCAACCTGATGCAAAATCCCGCGGCCATGTTCCAGCAACAACTGACCAGCCTCCGTGGGACTTGCACCTCGGCCATTGCGCTTCAAAAGGTTTTGCCTCAACTCAACCTCCAGCAAGCGAATTTGCCGGCTCAAAGCAGGCTGGGCCACGTTCAAGGCCAGGGCTGCGCGGGTAAAGCTGCCCAGTTCTGCCACTCTGACGAAGTATTCAAGTTGCTTGAGGTCCATGAGGCTATTTTGCCATAACCGGTGGTTGGTTATATCGGTTTGTTCTAGCTGATAGTGCCTTAGAAGCCTAGGCATTGACGCTCTCAAGTTGGAGAATTCAGTCTTCAATTTGGCCCCTGTTGGGCTATCGAGCTAGGACCATGAAACCTTCCGCACAAACCGCGATCCCTTGCCTGATGATGCGAGGCGGCACCTCTAAAGGGCCGTTTTTCAATGAGGCCGATTTGCCCGCTGACATCCCATTGCGTGACAAAGTCTTGTTGGCCGCCTTGGGCTCACCAGACAAACGTCAGATCGATGGTTTGGGCGGCGCACATCCCTTAACGAGCAAGGTGGGCATTGTTCGCAAGAGTTCCGTTCCCGGCGTGGCATTGGACTTTTTGTTTGCTCAACTGCAACCCGATAAAGAGACTGTCGACACCACGCCCAATTGCGGCAACATGTTGGCCGCTGTGGTGCCATTCGCCATCGAAACAGGCATGGTGGACGTGCAGGGTGATCAAAGCACTTTCCGTGTATTGACATTGAACACCGACATGCAATGTGACATCACCGTGGACACGCGCGGCGGCATGGTTCAGTACGAGGGAACAGCTCGCATCGATGGATCACCTGGCACTTCTGCACCCGTGACCATCAACTTTCTAGACACGGCGGGCTCTGTCTGTTCTGGCTTGTTGCCCACAGGCCGCGTGAAAGACACCTTGACCGTGAGTGGTGCAGGCTTTGAGCCATTCACCATTGACGTCACTTGCATCGACAACGGCATGCCCTTGGTGATGTTCAAAGCAAATGACGTGGGCCGCACGGGGTACGAATCCGTGGCGGACATGAATGCCGACACCGAACTCAAAACCAAAATTGAGGCGCTGCGTTTGCAAGTATCTTTGTTGATGGGTTTGGGTGATGTGAGTCAAAAAAATTACCCCAAGATGACCCTCATTGCGCCGCCCCAAAAGGGTGGTGCTTTGAGCACACGCAGTTTCATTCCGCATGTGTGCCACGATGCCATCGGTGTGTTGGCAGCCGTCACTGTGGGTACGGCTTGCGTGTTGGAGGGTTCTGTGTGTGATGGCATCGCTGTCATGCCCACTGGTGCTGCCAAAAATGTGTCGGTTGAACATCCGACAGGCGAGTTCAGCGTGGCTTTGCAAACCGAGCCTGCACCCCATTTACCAGGTGGCCAAAATGTCACACAGGCGGCTTTGTTGAGAACGGCCAGACTGCTGATGCGAGGCGAGGCCATGGTGCCAAGGTCCTTGTGGTCGGGTCATTCTGCTTAATTTCTTTTTTCATTTTTTCGATTGGATCGCTTCATGAGTCACAAACAACCTTTGATCATCGACTGCCACGGTCACTACACCACGGCGCCCAAAGCTTTGGAAAATTGGCGCAATGCGCAAATTGCCAACTTGAACACACCCGAGCTGGGTCCCAAAGTGGCGGATCTCAAAATCAGCGACGATGAGTTGCGTGAGTCCATTGAGACCAACCAATTGCGTTTGATGAAAGAGCGCGGCTCTGACCTGACCTTGTTCAGTCCTCGCGCCAGTTTCATGGCTCACCACATTGGCGACTTCAATGTGTCGTCAACGTGGGCTGCCATTTGCAATGAGTTGTGCTATCGGGTCAGCCAATTGTTCCCCGACAATTTTGTGCCTGTGGCCATGTTGCCCCAGTCACCTGGCGTTGACCCTGCAACTTGCATTCCCGAGTTGGAGCGCTGCGTGAAAGAGTACGGCAATGTGGGCATCAACTTGAATCCCGATCCCTCAGGCGGCCACTGGACTTCGCCGCCCTTGAGCGACAAGCACTGGTACCCCATTTACGAAAAAATGGTGGAGTACGACATTCCAGCCATGATTCACGTGAGCACCAGCTGCAACAGCTGCTTCCACACCACCGGCGCGCATTATTTGAATGCTGACACTACGGCCTTCATGCAGTGCCTCACCTCCGATTTGTTCAAAGACTTTCCGACCTTGAAGTTCCTCATTCCGCATGGCGGCGGTGCGGTGCCTTACCACTGGGGTCGTTTCCGCGGCTTGGCCCAAGAATTGAAGAAGCCATTGCTGCAAGACCATTTGCTCAACAACATCTTCTTTGACACCTGTGTGTATCACCAGCCTGGCATTGATTTGTTGACCAAAGTGATTCCAGTTGACAACATTTTGTTTGCCTCTGAAATGATTGGTGCTGTGCGCGGCATTGACCCCGAAACAGGTCACTACTTTGACGATACCAAGCGTTACATTCAATCGTCCAACATCTTGAACGATGAGCAACGTTACAAAATTTACGAAGGCAACACACGCCGTGTGTTCCCCCGTTTGGATGCGCACCTGAAGGCCAAAGGTCTTTAAGCTGCAGCACATTTAAATCATTGCAAATTAACCATTGGAATTGACATGACAGAACTTGGAATTGTGAAGCGCAACATCACGCGCGCAGACAAAGTAGCCGTCGACAAACTGGGCCGTTTTGGCGTGGCCACGGTGCACGAAGCCATGGGCCGCGTGGGTTTGATGCAAAAGTACATGCGTCCTATCTACAGCGGTGTGCCTGTATCAGGCACAGCCGTCACAGTCTTGCTGCACCCTGGTGACAATTGGATGATGCACGTGGTGGCTGAACAAATTCAACCGGGCGACATCGTGGTTGCGGCCATCAGTGCCGACAACTGTGATGGTTTCTTTGGTGACTTGCTGGCCACTTCCTTCATGGCCCGCGGCGCCAAAGCCTTGGTCATCGATGCCGGTGTGCGTGACGTGCGCGAACTCACTGCCATGGGCTTTCCTGTTTGGAGCAAAGGCATCAGCGCCAAAGGCACCATCAAGTCCACACTGGGCTCGGTCAACATTCCGGTGGTGTGTGCCGGTATCAATGTGAACCCCGGCGATGCAGTGGTTGCCGACGACGATGGCGTGGTGGTGGTGCCCGCTGCTTGGGCGCAAAAAGTGGCCGATGCTGCTGAAGCGCGCGAAGCCAACGAAGGCGAGAAACGCGCCAAATTGGCCGCTGGTGTTTTAGGTTTGGACATGTACAACATGCGTGAACCTTTGGCCAAGGCTGGCCTGAAATACATCGACTGATGAATCAAGCTTTGCTTGCTTCACCTTCACTCAAAACAGGAACTCGCATGATTTCAAACCCTCATTTCCAGCTCGCATGGCGAGGCTTGAGTGTGGCCCTGCTTAGCTTGTCGCTTAGCGCTTGTTTCAACTTGACGGTTGTTCATCAAACAACCGAAAACAATGCACGCAACAAAGCGGAATCGGTTTCTACTGAAGTGCGTCAAGCCTTGGCGCCTTCGGGTGTTTTTCGTGTGGGTGTCTACCCTGGTAGCCCCACATCTTGGGTGAAAGATCCCAAGACAGGGGAGAGTGTCGGCATTGCATTGGATTTGGGCAAAGGCATGGCCAAGCGCTTGAATGTGCCGGTGCAGGTCGTTGAATTTGACCGAGTGGCGCAAGTGTTGGATGCATTGAAAGACGGCAAGGTCGACATGACATTCACCAACGCTACAGCCGTGCGAGCCAAGGACATGGATTTCACAGAACCACTGGTTCGCTTGGAGCTGGGTTATTTGGTGATCGGCGCAAGCCCACTCACGTCGCTGAACGACATTGATCAAGCCGGTATGCGCGTCGGAGTGAGCCAAGGAAGTTCTTCTCAAGGCGTGCTCACTCAACGCTTTAAATTGGCCAAAGTCGTCCCTGCAGAATCACTGGCACAAGCCCAAATTCTGTTGAACTCAAAACAAATTGATGCATTTGCCACTAACAAAGGTATTTTGTTTGAGATGTCCGATGCCTTGCCAGGCAGTCGTGTCTTGACGGGACGATGGGGGCTTGAAAATTTGGCCATTGCCATACCCAAAGGACGCGAAGCAGGCCGCTCCTTTGTTGAAAATTTTGCCAAAGAAGTCTCGCGCAGCGGTGAGTTGGACAAAGCCGTGCAGCGTTCAGGTTTGCGCGGCACAGCCCGCGATTGAAAACTTAAGCTTGAAAGATCCTATGAAACCGATTCGTTCATTGACACAAACACTTTGCGTGGTGTTGGCTGCTTTCTCTAGCAGCCTCGTGTTGGCGCAAACAACGACCAACTATCCCAACAAACCCGTGAAGATGGTGGTGGGTTATGCGCCTGGCGGCGCGGTGGATGTGGTGGCGCGCACTTTGGGCCAGAGCTTGGCCGCGCAATTGGGTCAAAGTTTCATCGTTGAAAACAAACCCGGTGCCGGTACCAACATTGCCGTGAAGTCGGTCATCACAGCCGAGCCCGATGGCTACACTTTGATGATGGCAGCCAATGCGTTGGCGGCCAACATGGCTTTGTATCAGCCCATGCCATTTGATGCCGAAAAAGAATTAACAGCCGTGTCTTTGGTGGGCCGTGTTCCGGTTGTCATTGCGGCCAACCCCAATGTGCCCTACACAACGGTGGCCCAACTGATCGCGGCTGCCAAAGCCAAGCCAGGCCAAATTGCTTTTGCAAGTCCGGGTAATGGCTCAACCCCGCACATGGCCATTGAATTTTTTGCCAAAGCGGCAGGCATTGATTTGCAACACATTCCCTACAAGGGCGGTTCACCTGCCATTACCGATGCAATTGGCGGACAGTTGCCCTTGGTGGCCGTGAATGCCTTGGAAGTGTTGCCGCATGCTAAAAGTGGCAAGCTCAAAGTGTTGGCTGTGTTGAGCCCCACACGCAGCGCCATTTATCCGGATGTTCCCACCATTGCAGAGTCTGGCTTCCCAGGGTTTGAAGCATCCGTTTGGTACGGTGTGGTGGCGCCTGCTGCAACGCCCAAGCCGGTGGTGCAAAAGTTGCATGCCGAAATTCAAAAAGCATTGCAAACCAAAGAGGTGAAAGAGCGCATGAATGCTGTGGGTGGCGAAGTCATTCCCGGTTCTTCAGAGATGTTTGCCAACTTGATCCGAAGTGAACGTCAACGCTACGAAAAGTTGGTGCGTGAAGCCAACATCAAACCCGATTAATCATTGAACTGAGTGAGTATCTAAATGGAATTTCAAAAGACCCCCGGCTGGCTGGATTGGTATTCTGGCCCCAGCAAACCCAAATTCAAATTACCCGCAGGTGCTGTGGATGCGCATTGCCACGTCTTCGGCCCAGGTGCTGAATTTCCTTATGCACCAGAGCGCAAGTACACACCCTGCGATGCCTCTAAGCAGCAGTTGTTTGCTTTGCGTGATCACTTGGGTTTTTCGCGCAACATTGTGGTGGGTGCCAGCTGTCACGGCTCCGACAATCGTGCAACGGTCGATGCCTTGCTTCACTCGAATGGCAAGGCGCGAGGCGTGGCCACGGTCAAACGCAGCGTCACGGACGAAGAATTGCAAGCCATGCACGAAGCCGGTGTGCGCGGCGTTCGATTCAACTTTGTCAAAAGGTTGGTGGATTTCACACCCAAAGATGAGTTGATGGAAATTGCCGGCCGCATTGCCAAGCTGGGCTGGCATGTGGTGATTTATTTTGAAGCTGTGGACTTGCCGGAGTTGTGGGACTTTTTCACAGGTTTGCCTACTGTAGTGGTCGTGGATCACATGGGCACACCCGATGTGAAGTTGCCAGTTGAGGGGCCTCAATTTCAATTGTTCTTGAAATTCATGCGTGAGCACAGCAATGTTTGGTGCAAGGTCACTTGCCCAGAGCGATTGTCGGTGACGGGTGCGCCTGCTTTGAATGGCGAGCAAAACGCCTACCAAGATGTGGTGCCTTTTGCCAAAGCCATCGTTGATGAATTTCCCGACCGCGTGTTGTGGGGAACCGATTGGCCTCACCCCAATTTGAAAAAGCACATGCCAGACGATGGCTTGTTGGTGGACTTCATTCCGCACATTGCCACCACGCCAGAGTTACAGAAAAAATTGTTGGTCAATAACCCAATGCGTTTGTACTGGCCTGAGGAGAACGTTTGATGGCGCTCGAGAAACCTTATTTGGATGTGCCTGGCACCATCATTTTTGATGCCGAGCAAAGCCGCAAAGGCTATTGGATCAACCAATTTTGCATGTCCCTCATGAAGGCCGAAAACCGGGAACGGTTCAAAGCCAATGAACGTGCTTATTTGGACGAGTGGCAGATGACCGAAGAACAAAAGCAAGCGGTCATGGCACGCGACTTGAACTGGTGCATGCGCACGGGCGGCAACATTTATTTCTTAGCCAAAATTGGTGCCACCGATGGGAAGAGCTTCCAGCAAATGGCGGGCTCTATGACTGGCATGACGGAGGAGGAGTACCGCAACATGATGATCAGCGGTGGCCGCTCCGTTGAAGGCAACCGTTTTGTAGGTGAGAACGGTGATGCCCAAGCGCACAACCAACCTCAAGGCTCCGCTGGTAAGAAAGTAAATTGACCATGGCCAAAATTACAGCCTCCGTTTTCACATCACACGTTCCAGCCATTGGTGCCGCCCTTGATTTGGGCAAAACCCAAGAGCCTTATTGGCAACCTGTTTTCAAGGGTTACGAGTACGGCAAACAATGGATGAAGGACAACAAGCCCGATGTGATTTTCTTGGTCTACAACGACCATGCCACTGCTTTCAGTCTCGACTTCATTCCGACGTTTGCCATTGGCACGGCGGCACAGTTTCAGCCTGCGGATGAAGGCTGGGGTCCTCGCCCAGTGCCTGTTGTCCAAGGGCATCCTGAATTGGCCTCGCACATTGCGCAATCGGTCATTCAACAAGACTTTGACCTCACCATCGTCAACAAGATGGACGTGGACCATGGCCTGACTGTGCCTTTGTCTTTGATGTGTGGCCAACCGCCCGCCGAACATTTTGAATGGCCATGCCCCGTCATTCCGTTTGCCGTCAATGTGGTGCAGTACCCTGTGCCCAGTGGTCAGCGTTGCTTCAATTTAGGCAAAGCCATTCGCAAAGCCATTGAAAGCTACGACCAAGACATCAACGTGCACATTTGGGGCACGGGTGGCATGAGTCATCAACTTCAAGGCGCGCGCGCAGGCTTGATCAACAAAGACTTTGACAATGCATTCTTAGACAAGCTGATCAGTGACCCTCAAGCCGCTGCCAATATTCCCCACATCGACTATGTGCGTGAAGCGGGTAGCGAAGGCATCGAGTTGGTGATGTGGCTGATTGCTCGCGGCGCCATGAACGATGTGACAGGTGGCAAAGCCCCTGAACTGAAACAACGCTTCTATCATGTGCCCGCTTCCAACACGGCGGTGGGTCATGTGATCTTAGAGAACAAATTTTGAACTGAGGAAATTAAACATGTCTAAAACAATCAAAGTTGCACTGGCCGGAGCGGGTGCGTTTGGTATCAAGCACTTGGATGGCATCAAGAACATCGATGGCGTTGAAGTGGTGTCATTGATTGGCCGTGAATTCGCCAAAACCAAAGAGGTGGCTGACAAATATGGCATCGGCCATGTCACCACCGATTTGGCTGACAGTTTGGCTTTGCCTGAAGTGGATGCTGTGATTTTGTGCACGCCGACGCAAATGCACGCGTCGCAGTCCATTGCTTGTTTGAAGGCGGGCAAACACGTTCAGGTCGAAATTCCATTGGCTGACAGCTGGAAAGATGCTGAAGAAGTGGTGCGTTTGGCCAAGGAGGCAGGCAAGGTGGCCATGTGCGGTCACACACGTCGCTTCAACCCCAGCCACCAATGGGTCAACAAAAAGATCAAGGCCGGTGAGTTCAATATCCAGCAGATGGATGTACAAACGTACTTCTTCCGACGCACCAACATGAATGCTTTGGGCCAAGCGCGCAGCTGGACCGATCACTTGCTGTGGCACCACGCTGCCCACACGGTTGATTTGTTTGCTTACCAAGCGGGCAGCCCCATCGTTAAAGCCAATGCGGTTCAAGGCCCCATTCATCCCACCTTGGGCATTGCCATGGACATGAGCATTCAGTTGCAAGCGGCCAATGGTGCCATCTGCACATTGAGCTTGTCTTTCAACAATGACGGTCCTTTGGGCACTTATTTCCGCTACATCGGTGACACAGGCACGTACTTGGCCCGTTACGATGATTTGTACACAGGCAAAGAAGAGCAAATTGATGTGTCGAAAGTGGACGTTTCCATGAACGGCATTGAGCTACAGGACCGCGAGTTCTTTGCTGCCATCAAAGAGGGCAGAGAGCCCAATTCCAGCGTGGCGCAAGTCCTGCCTTGCTACAAGGTCTTGCACAACTTGGAATTGCAATTGACCGCTTGATCAACGCATCACAGCATGCAGGCCATCCCTTGGAGCAGGGGATGGCCTGTTGACCTTTGGCCACTGTTCATTTGATAATTAACCAAACGGTACATTGATCAAATGACGACTTCAACCACTTCAGCCTCACGCAAAACCAGCACGCCAAGAACCAATGATCCCGAAAGGACCATGGCCGAAATCTTGCGCGTCGCCACCACCGAATTTGCCGACAAAGGCCTTGCAGGCGCTCGAATTGATGAAATAGCGGCGGCCACCAGTACCAGCAAGCGCATGATCTACTACTACTTCGGTAGCAAAGAAGGCTTGTATGTGGCGGTCTTGGAGGCTGCCTATGGACGCATGCGACAAATTGAAGCCGATCTGCATCTGAATGATTTGTCACCAGAAGCTGCGCTTCGGCGCTTGGTGGAGTTCACCTACGATCACCACCAAAGCAACGAAGAATTCATTCGTCTTGTGATGAGTGAGAACGTGCACCGTGGTGAATACCTGGCACAAAGCAAAGAAATTCAAAAGCTCAATGGCTCAGCACTCCAAACCATTCAGGACTTGTACAACCGTGGTGTGAAGAAGGGCGTCTTTAAGAAAAACCTGACGCCGCTTGAAATTCACTCTGCCATTTCTGCTTTGACATTTTTCAATGTGTCGAATCAGCACACCTTTGGTTTGATCTTTAAAAGCAAATCGCCGCAAGGTAAGGCCCAGACTTTGAAAAAAGCGCAAGTGATCGACATGATGGTCAGTTACGTTTGCGCATAAACAGAGCGCTTACTCAAGTTCTTTGATCGCTACAGGCAAGCCCAAGTTTTTCACAAACTAAGGGTAACTACTTATCAATAAAAACTAACTAGTTCGTACATTATGGGTTGAGCCCATTTTAGGAATTCGCAGATGACTCGTTTTATGGACATCACATGCAAGGCCATTGAATATTTGATTGCGGCATTCATGGCCGCCATGGTGGTATTGGTTTTTGGCAATGTGTTGCTTCGCTATGGATTTAACTCCGGCATTACCTTGTCAGAAGAGTTGTCGCGTTGGTTGTTTGTGTGGATGACTTTCTTGGGCGCCGTGGTGGCGCTGCGAACGCATGAGCACTTAGGAACTGACATGCTGGTGGGGCGCCTTGGCCCATTCGGGAAAAAAATCTGCATGGGCTTGTCGCAATTTCTCATGTTGATGTGCTGCTGGCTGTTGTTCAAAGGCGCATCTGAACAAGCCATCATCAACTGGACCAGTACCAGTGCTGTGATGGAAGTCTCGATGAGCTGGGTTTACTTCCCAGGCATCATTTTTGCGGTGTTGGGCGGCCTTTTGATTGCGCTTGATTTCATCAAATTGATCACGGGCCAGATGAAGGAAGAAGAGTTGATGATGTTCCAAGAGTCTGAAGATGCGCCACATGGCGAAACCCGCTGAACCAGCCCCAAAAGACAGAGAAACATTCAAATGACCATTGCTGTATTTGTCCTTTCCTTGCTGGGCGCGATGGCTCTCGGCGTGCCCATTGCTTTTTCTTTGCTCATTTGCGGTGTGGCCCTGATGGTCCACCTCAACATGTTTGATGCACAAATATTGGCGCAAAACTTGATCGAAGGCTCCAACAGCTTTCCGCTGCTAGCAGTGCCTTTCTTCATGTTGGCAGGTGAAATCATGAATGCGGGTGGTTTGTCTCGCCGCATCGTGAACTTTGCCATGGCCTGCGTAGGTCACATCAAAGGTGGCTTGGGGTACGTCACCATCATGGCCGCTGTCATCATGGCTGCCTTGTCTGGTTCTGCCGTGGCCGATGCGGCTGCGCTGGCTTCATTGCTTTTGCCCATGATGGTGGCTGCGGGTCATGACCGTGCGCGATCTGCGGGTTTGATTGCTTCTGCCGGCATCATTGCGCCTGTCATTCCGCCAAGCATTGGCTTTGTCATTTTTGGCGTGGCAGGCAATGTGTCAATTTCCAAATTGTTCATGGCCGGTATTGTCCCGGGCGTCTTGCTGGGTGCATCTTTGTGGGTCACTTGGTGGTGGTTGGCGCGCAAAGAAGTGGTGCAAGTGCCACCCCGCAAATCCATGGCTGAAATCAGTGTAGCCATGCGTCAAGCAACATGGGCCTTGGTCCTGCCCTTGATCGTGGTCTTTGGCTTGAAGTTTGGAGTTTTCACGCCCACTGAAGCTGCTGTGGTCGCCGCCATGTACGCCTTGTTGATTTCAGTCTTCATTTACAAAGAACTGAATTTCAAAACCATGGTGCCGCTGTTTGTGTCCGCTGCCAAAACCAGTGCCATTGTGATGTTCTTGGTGGCCGCTGCCATGGTGTCGGCTTGGTTGATCACGGTGGCCAATCTGCCCGCTGAATTGATTGCATTGTTGCAACCTTTGCTGGACAGCCCCCGTCTGCTGATGTTCACCATCATGGTTATCACCATGGTAGTGGGCACGGCACTTGACATGACGCCAACCATTCTGTTGTTGACACCTGTGCTGATGCCTGTTGTCAAAGCAGCAGGTATAGACCCTGTTTATTTTGGTGTGTTGTTCATCATCAACAACGCCATTGGTTTGATCACACCTCCTGTTGGGACTGTGCTGAATGCCGTTGCGGGCGTTGGCAAGGTCAGCATGGACGAAGTAACACGCGGTGTGATGCCTTTCATGGTGGCGCAATTTGCCATCATGTTTGCCATGGTGGCTTGGCCTGCTTTGGTGATGGTGCCAGCGCGCTGGTTTTATTGATTTTTTCTTTCCACAGTCTGTTCGGGTACGCCAGACTTTGGAATCCTTGTTCGGCGTACGACCATTCAATTCATCAGGAGACACTGACATGAAACGTGTTTTGATCAAGACTGTCTTGGCCGCGGTGGCCTTGGCAGCCATGGGCGTAGCCTCTGCACAAGAGAAAACCATCAAGTTTGCCAACCAAAATGCTGCGGGTCACCCCGTTGTCTTGGGCATGGAAAAATTCAAAGAAGTTGTGGAGAGCAAATCTGGCGGCAAGATCAAAGTCAATTTGTTCCCAGGTGGCACCTTGGGCAGTGACCAAGCCAACGTGTCGGCTATTCAAGGTGGCGCACTTGAAATGGTGTCTTTGAACTCTGGCATTTTGGCCAGCCAAGTGAAAGACTTTGAAGTGTTTGACTTCCCCTTCATGTTTGCCAACGCGGCTGAAGCCGATGCAGTGGTAGACGGTCCCTTTGGTAAAAAAATGCACGCCAAATTGGCCGACAAAGGCATTATCGCTTTGGGCTATTTTGAATTGGGTTTCAGGAACCTGACCAATGGCAAGCGCGCCATCAACAAAGTCTCTGACATCGAAGGCTTGAAACTGCGCGTGATTCCCAACGCCATCAACGTTGACTGGGTGAAAGCTTTAGGCGCTAATCCAACGCCACTGCCATTTCCTGAGTTGTACGCCGCCTTGGAGCAGGGCGCTGTGGACGGTCAAGAAAACCCAGTGGCTACGATCAACTCTGCCAAGTTGTACGAAGTGCAAAAGCACATGGTCTTGAGCAATCACCAATACAACCCACAGTCTGTGCTAATGAGCAAAAAATTCTGGGATGGTCTGACATCGGCAGAAAAGAAAATCATGGAAGATGCCATGGTCGAGGCGACCAAGCACCAGCGCACACAGTCGCGTAACTTGTCTGCCAGCATCACAGACAACCTGCGCAAAAATGGCATGCAAATCACAACGCTGCCTGCTTCTGAAATGGCCATCTTGCGCGACAAGATGAAGCCTGTCATTGCCAAGCACGGTGAGGCGATTGCCGGCACGGTTGCTGAATTGCAAGCTGAATTGGCCAAGCTGCGCAAATAATTTTCAGCAGTTCAGGTCCTTCTAAGACCTTATTGGCAGTCCCCATGCGAAGCCTCTTAGCGTGTCTTGAGGCTTCGCATTTTTACTTCTAGATCATGAACATTGACGGCAACACAGAGTTGATCGCCCACATTGGCTATCCAACGCACAGCTTCAAATCACCCCTGATTTACAACCCTTACTTTGAGAAAGAGGGCATCAACGCATTGGTGGTGCCCATGGGTTGCCAGGCTGCGCATTACCCTGCATTTTTAAAGTCGGTGTTCGAGTTGACCAACATCCGAGGTGCATTGATCACCATGCCGCACAAGGTGAGTACCGTAGACCTTCTGGACGAAGTGACGCCTACCGTCAAAGTGGCCGGCGCATGCAATGCCGTTAAACGCGATGCGCAAGGGCGCTTGGTCGGTGACATGTTTGATGGCGCAGGCTTTGTTCGCGGCATTCAACGGAAAGGATTTAAGCTGATTGGCAAAAGCGTCTTGGTGGTCGGCACGGGCGGTGTTGGCTCAGCCATTGCCGCATCACTGGCTGCTGAAAAAATTGCTGCCATCAGTTTGTTTGATGTCAATACATCCGCATGTGAGGGCTTGGCACAGCGGCTTGTGAACGAATATCCACACATCCAAGTCAAGACAGGTTCCAATGACCCTGATGGCCATGACTTGGTTGTGAATGCAACCCCCATGGGCATGAACGAGGGCGACCCTTTGCCAATGGACGTTTCGCGCATTGCGCCTGAGACATTTGTGGGTGAGGTGGTTATGCGCACAGAGATGACGGCGTTCTTGCTGGCGGCACAACAAAGAGGCTGCCGGGTTCAAGTGGGTTCAGACATGTTGTTTGAACAAATTCCTGCTTATCTGGAATACTTCGGGTTCAAGACAAGCACCGCCAACGTCTTGCGCAGTGTGGCCCGTTTGGGCTGAAAGAAAAGGGGAGTGAGCCATGAATTTACGCACAGCTGACCGCGAAGCCGTTCCAGAAATGCCCAACCGTTTGGGCATTCAAGGCATTGAGTTCATTGAGTACGCCACCAATCGTCCTCAAGCTTTAGGTCAGGTGTTGGAGTCGATGGGCTTCCGGCCCATTGCCCGTCACCGTTCACGTGAGGTCACTTTGTATCGCCAAGGCGGCATGAACTTGGTGGTCAACGCCAACCCTGATGATGCGCGCGTCAGTGCCACAGCCGATGGTCAAGCCGAAATTTCTGCGGTGGCATTTCGAGTGCAAGATGCGCTGAAGGCGCACACCCGTTGCATTGATTTGGGTGCTTGGTCAGTGGCCAGCCATGCGCAGGCCATGGAACTGCACATTCCAGCCATTCATGGTCCTGGCGGCACGCGCTATTACTTTGTTGATCGTTGGCAAGAATTTTCCATTTACGACATCGATTTCAAACCTATTCCCACGGTCGATCAGCATCCCATGGCTGTGGCTGACATGAGCTACTTTGGTGTGGTGCAGTACATTGGCGCATCACGCAGTGAAGACTGGCTGGCCTACTACGAACACATGTTTGACTTCAGTGTCATTCCCGATGAGGAGCGCTTTGGCATCTTGCCTAAAGGCAAATTGATGAAGAGCCCTTGCGGCCAGTTTCTCTGGCAGCTCATTGAACCCGATCCCTGGATGGAAGTTGATGATTCGCCTGAGTCTCTCAAGCGCATTGGCTTTGGCGTGAAAGACGTGGCACAGGCTGTTAAAACGCTCAAAGCCAACGGTGTTGAATTTGTTGAGTCCAAAGAGTTGCATCCTGAAGATCGGGGTGCCCTCACGCGCAGTGCCTTGGGCTCGGTGTCCTTTGAGCTGGTTCATCAATCGACTTAAGGAGTTGCCATGAATATGCTGGACGGTTATGGCATGGACACCATCACGATGGCTGGCCCACTCGAGGCTAAATTAGAAGCCATGAAAAGTGTGGGTTTCTCTCAGGTCATGCTGATGGCGCGAGATTTGGTGGGTCATCCAGGGGGTGTGAAAGCCGCAGTCAAAGCTGTTCAAGACAGTGGCTTGCGCCCCACCGGGTTTCAGGTGCTGCGAGACTTTGAAGGTCTGTCTGGCCATTTGCACAGCTACAAAGTTGACATTGCCAAATCCATGTTGGAAATGTGCGCCGCAACGGGCAGCAAAGTGTTGCTGGCTTGCTCATCAACATCACGCCATGCCACAGACGATTTGGACCTCATTGCCAAGGATTTGAAAAAGCTCGCCATGATGGCCATTCCCTTGGGCATCAAGGTGGCCTACGAAGGTTTGTCTTGGGGGCGTACCGTCAACGAATTCACCACCAGTTGGGATGTGGTTTGCCGTGCAGACTGCCCCAACTTGGGCATTGGCATTGACTCATTTCACATCTTTGCAGCCAAGACTTCACTTGATGCCATTGAAGACATAGACCCTGATCGCATTTACCTTGCGCAGCTGTCCGATTTCATGTGGAACGAAACGCCTTCGTTTGAAGAGCGCATGACCACAGCCCGCACCTTCCGTGTGTTTCCGGGGGAGGGCGTGCACAGTGATCAGTTGGCCGATTTGGTTTTGCGCCTTGAGCGCATTGGCTATCGAGGCGACTACAGCTTCGAGGTCTTCAACGACGACTACCAACAATTGCCATTGGACATCGTGGCCGAGCGTGCGCGCAAAAGTGCCACTTGGTTGCACCAAGATGTCTTGCACCGCTCAGCACCCTTGCCCGCATGGGCTCAATCCTCACAAAAGGTCAGCGTATGAAAAACAGAAAACTCGGTCCCTTCCAAGTCAGTGAAATTGGCTTGGGTTGTATGAACCTGAGCCATGCCTATGGCGCGCCAGTCTCGGAAGCACAAGCAGAAAAGGTGTTGTTGACGGCCTTGGATTCAGGCGTCACCTTGTTTGATACGGCTGCTTTGTATGGCTTTGGTGCCAATGAAACTTTGGTGGGCAAGGTGCTGAAATCTCACCGTCAGAAATTCACCCTGGCCAGCAAATGTGGCATGACCGGTGTCGATGTCAACGGTGATGGCAAATTGGTGCGTGTCATTGATGGTCGTCCCGAAACCATTCGCAAGACGTGTGAAGAGGCACTCAAGCGACTTCAAACCGATGTCATTGATTTGTATTACCTGCACCGTTGGGACAAAAAAGTACCCATTGAGGACAGCGTAGGTGCCCTCAGCGATTTGGTTCGTCAAGGCAAAATTCAAAGCATTGGCTTGTCAGAAGTATCGGCCAGCACGCTACGCAAAGCCCATGCCGTGCATCCCATTGCAGCGGTACAAACAGAGTATTCCCTGTGGACACGCAACCCGGAAATAGCGGTTCTCAAAGCTTGCGAAGAGTTGGGTACAGCCTTTGTTGCCTTCAGTCCTGTGGCCAGGGGTTTCTTGTGTGGACCGCTTGACATTCAAGGCTTGGATGCCAAAGACATCCGCAAATCCATGCCGCGTTTCACGGCAGAAAATTACGCGGCCAACTTCAAACTCTTCGCGCCCTACCAACAGTTGGCGAATGAGGTCGGTTGCTCAACAGCGCAACTGGCATTGGCTTGGTTGCTGCACAAAGCGCCGCACATCATTCCTATTCCTGGCACTACCAGTGAGCAGCATTTACTGGACGATTTGGGTGCCGTGAACATTCAATTGGGTTCGGACATGATGGCCAAACTCGAGGCGCTCATCAATGAGAAAACTGTCCATGGCAGTCGTTACAACGCCCAAGCCAATTCAGAGGTGGACACCGAGGTGTTTTAAGAAACTTTCATGAGTCTTGAGTTATGAAAATGAGTACATACCCGCAAAGAGGCTTCGGCCTCTTTTTTTTTGTGAAAAAAACTCAGCCCCATCAGAGAGCAGGTCAAAGCCAAGACTGCAGAATGCAAGAATGGTCATATCACCATCCAATTTCAGGAGATGCGCATGTATTCCCTTAATGTGAACGGCAAAGTCCAAAAAGTGGACGCGGAGCCAGAGATGCCCTTGTTGTGGGTCATTCGAGAAGTCCTCGGCCTCACAGGCACCAAATTTGGCTGCGGCATTGCCCAGTGTGGTGCTTGTACGGTCCACGTCGATGGCCAAGCCATTCGTTCTTGCTCAATTCCAGGCTCTGCCATGACGGGCCGAAAAATCACCACCATTGAAGGTTTGTCTGCCAACAGCAGTCACCCTGTGCAAAAGGCTTGGGCCCAAGTGGATGTGCCGCAGTGCGGCTATTGCCAATCTGGGCAAATCATGGCGGCTTCGTCATTGTTGAAACGCAAACCAAAACCCACCGACAAAGACATCGATGAGGTCATGACCAACATCTGTCGCTGCGGCACCTACCAACGCATCCGCGAGGCCATTCATGTGGCCGCCGGCACCCGCAAATTACCCAAAATGGATGCTGATGAAGTCAGTGCCTTGGTTCAGCAAATCAAAGTTTAAGGCGAGCACCATGAATTCAATTTCAAATTCAATGGCGCCATTGTCGCGCCGCCGTTTCATGCTGGGAACTTCCGCCATGGCAGGCGGTGGACTGGCCCTGGGTATGAATATTTTTGCAAACCAGGAGGCCATGGCGCAAGCCACTGACGCTTCACCTGAAGTCGGCATTTGGGTCTTGGTCAAACCCGACGACACCTGCGTCATTCGCATTGTTCGCTCCGAAATGGGGCAGGGCACACGCACGGGTTTGGCCCAGTTGGTCGCCGAAGAGCTTGAGTGCGATTGGCGCAAAGTGACCACGGAGTCCCCAACGCCTGGACAAAACTTGAAACGCAAGCGCGCATGGGGTGACATGAGCACTGGTGGCAGTCGCGGCATTCGCATGTCGCATGACTACGTGCGCCGCGGTGGTGCTGTGGCACGAACCATGTTGATGCAAGCCGCTGCCAATGAATGGTCTGTGGCTGTCTCAGAATTGACAGTTGCCAACAGCGTCATCACGCACGCTGCATCGGGTCGAAAAACCACTTACGGCAAAGTGGCTGCTGCTGCGGCCAAGTTGCCCGTGCCCGATGCCAAGTCGATGGTGTTGAAAGATCCTCGAACTTGGAAAATTGCAGGCAAGTCCATTCGCCGTTTGGACACCAGCGACAAACTCAATGGCAAAAAAATCTACGGCATTGACGTCAAGCTTGACGGTATGCTGTGCGCTGCCGTCATGGACTGTCCCGTTTTTGGTGGCAAGTTGGTCAGCTTTGATGACAGCAAAGTCAAATCTTTGCGCGGCGTTAAATCCGTGGTGCGCGTGGATGCCACGACGGTGGCAGTGGTGGCCGATACATGGTGGCGCGCCAAAAATGCGCTGGCCCAGTTGCCCATTGTGTGGGATGAAGGTCCGCATGCCAAAGTCAACAGCGCATTGATTGCCGCCCATTTGAAAGAGGGCCTGACAGCACCAGGCAACTATGCAGGCCGCAAAGAAGGCGATGCCATTGCGGCGGTGGCCAATGCCGTCAAAAAAGTAGAGGCCACGTACAGCACGCCATTCTTAGCGCATGCACCGATGGAGCCGATGAACTGCACAGCGCGCGTCACAGCGGATCGCGCAGAAGTATGGGCACCTACCCAAAATGCAGAAGCCTCTTTGGCCGTGTTGGCAGAGACATCGGGTTTGCCTTTGGAGAAGTGCGATGTCTACGTCACCGATTTGGGTGGCGCATTTGGTCGCAAGGGTGGTCAACAAGATTACGTGTCGCAAGCAGTCAAAATTGCCAAACAATTTCCAGGCACGCCCATCAAAATGATTTGGAGCCGTGAGGAAGATCAAGCACATGACTTCTACCGTCCCTTGTCGCAGTGTCACATGACCGCTGGCTTGGATGACAAAGGCAATTTGGTGGGCCTGACCTTGCGTTCTTCGGGTCAATCCATCAACGCATGGGTCAATCCTTCTGCCATCAAAGATGGCAAAGACGAACGCCAATTGCAGGGCTTCTGGAAAGAACCGGGCGAAGCGCAACTGGGTTACACCATTCCCAACTTGCTCACTGAATACGCCATTCGAAACACCCACGTCCCTGTAGGCCCTTGGCGCGGTGTGAACACCAATCAAAATGGTGTGTACATGGAGTGCTTCATTGAAGAAGTGGCCAAAGCGGCAGGCAAAGATTCACTGGCTTTCCGTCAGTCACTGATGAAAAATCACCCCAAGCATTTGCAGGTCCTGAATGCCGCTGCAGAAAAAGGCGATTGGGGCAAACCTTTGCCAAAAGGCGTATTCCGCGGTATTGCCCAGTTCATGGGCTATGGTGCTTATTCCGCTGCGGTGGCCGAGGTCACCGTCAGTCCTCGCGGTGAAGTCAAAGTTCTGCGCATGGTGCTCGCCACCAATGCGGGTCACTTTGTCAATCCGCACCAAGTGGCTGCACAAGTTGAGGGCGGTGTGGCGATGGGCCTCAGTGCCACATTCTTTGGTGAATGCACGGTTGAGAATGGCCGTATTCAGCAAACCAATTTTGACACTTACCCCTTGCTGCGCATGGGCCAAATGCCCAAGGTCGAAACGGTCTTGGTGCCCACTTACGACTTCTGGGGTGGCGTGGGCGAGCCCACCATTTGCGTGGTGGCACCTGCTGTCATGAACGCTATTTTTGCAGCAACAGGCAAACCCGTTCGTGATTTGCCGCTGAAAAATGCGGGCCTCACATTTGTCTAAGGCCTAGGTCGCTTCCTTCATTGGAAGCGACCCTCATCACCGTCTCAAGGAAGGCCCATCGACGGGCAGTCCTTGCGCGCGCATTTTGAGAAACAACTCCAGTTGACGCAGCGCTTGGCTGCCTGGCGCGGGCACGTCGGCTTGCACGCCAGAGAAGCAGGCGCGCAGGCGACGGTCAATCGAGCCCATGCTTTGCCAGCTCATTTTGAAAATGGGAAAGCCAGTGGGATGTCCGGGTGAAATCACGTCGGCGCGCATTTGTTTGCCAATGCTCAAATCATGACAATGCGTGCAGGCCAAATTCATGCGTCCCATGCGCGTGGTGAATTGCGCGGCGCCTTGGTTCAGTGCGTTTTGCCATTGCGATGCATCGCCCGGCGTTGCTGTGACTTGGTAGGGCATGCCTTGGCTGCTTTCGTGCAAGAGGGCACTCAAGGCCAAAACATCTGGATTCTCTAGACCCTTCATGGGTTTGCCACTGCGCTGCGCACAATCCAATATTTGATCTTCCAAATTGATCAACTGTTGTTTGGAGGGCGACCATTTTGGAAAGCGCGTCGCCACTGCCTTCATGTTTTGAACATCGCCATGGCATTGAAAACACGAGTTGGGCTGGTCGACTGCGCCCCATAAGGTGCGGCCTTGTTCTAACCACAATTGAACCGGGTTACGCGTTGCATCGTTTTGCATCGCCCGCAACTCAGGGCTTAAGAAGGCATTGCCACTGCGCTGTGCAGGCGGCAGCGTTTGTGCATTCAGAACGAGTGGCACCATGGCAAGAAACGCAAAGGCCATTCGCAAGCTCAAGCGACACCTCACCATGCTTCAGACCACCAAGCGCTGGACGGTTTCACCGGCTTGGCCTGAGTCATCGAGCCAGAGCACGCGCACCAGACCACCACCCGCAGGAACTTGCACAGGAAATGCCAAGTACACAGGCGAGGTCATGGCGGTGCCCAACTCTGCTTCCAAGATCAACTGGTCGTTGAGCAACACTTTGACGGTGTGAATGATGTTGCGCTGAATTTTGCGGCCTGAGTCGTCCACCCGAAAACCAGAGTCCATGGGGTGTGCGGCAGACCAGCGTGCCTCTAGGGTGGCGCCTGCTTTCAGAGGACCTGCAAAGGCCAATCGGGTCAGAATGGGGTTGCTCATCAGGAGTCGTCCAAGCAAGCGGTCGACGTAATCACGGTGGGTGCGCTGTTGGCGCGCTCGAGCCCGTTGCTGAAGGTCGCCAAGACCCATACCGATTGGCTGGCGGCAAGACGCAGCCGCGTGTTGAGCAGGTAGCTTTGCGGTTCACCGTGCAGTTTCAGATGCAAGGCCAGAGGGTTGGGGTTCTCCGGCAAGATCACACGCAGTGATTTCAAGAAAGTACCTTCGGGTGCGCGGATGTTGGCTTGCAGTGGCACGGCATTGCCGGTATCGGCCAGCCGCGGAAATACCAATTCAATGCCTTCGCTTGGCAGTTCTGTCATGGGTGCAGCCGATGCCCGCTGCTGCGTCGTCAGCAGCCATGCGCCGGCGGCCCACAGCATACCGGTTCGACGTTGCGAATTAACAGTCCCGCAAAGGGAGGGTGTGTTTATTGCCATGATTGCAAAGTATCCACCACCTCGGAAATTTGCGCATCGGACAAGATGGCACGGGGTGGGTTAGCTTTTGTCAGACCCTCCGTTGCGCCAAACGGCGGCATGAGGGTTTGCGGGTTCATCTGCCGGGCATCTTTCACCCATTGCGTCAGTTCAGCACGGTTCCACTTGCGTGCCACACCTTGGAGAGAAGGGCCGAAGGTGCTGACCAAGCCCTCTACCCCTGGCAACGCATGGCAAGCGATGCAATTGCCTGTTTGTCGCGAGGTCATGATCTCAAAGCCAGCGGATCTGGCCGGAGAGGCCTCCGCCAAGGCCATGGCTGGGCTGAGGCTCACCGACATGCAAAGTAGAAAGCATTTCATCAGGGCATTGTGTCATGGTCATTGGCAGGTTTTAAAAAGTGGCAATCAAAGTGATACATGACATAGATCAGTTTTTGTCAGAAGGTGAACTGGTACAAACAAAAAGCTTGTCAACATGAAGCGGAAGGGCCGCATCAGTGTCTGAACTTGTGCCAGCAGAAAGGATTGAACAATGGCCATCCTAGGAACCACCCCCTTTGACGGAGAACAAGCCCAAAAGGGCTATGCGCTGAACAAAATGTGCTTTTCTTTCAATTCGGCCGACAACAGAAAAGCCTTTGTAGAAGACCCTGAAGCCTACATGCGCAGCTACGCCCTGAATGCGGAACAGGCCGAGGCCATTCGTTCAAAACAAGTCTTGAGACTCATCGCTGCAGGTGGCAATGCGTATTACTTGGCCAAGTTTGCCGGCATCTTTGGTCTGGACATGCAAGACATTGGTGCGCAACAAACGGGCATGACCAAAGAGGCGTTTCAAGCCAAATTGCGCGCAGCTGCAAACGACTAACAGCAAATCCATTCGGAGTAACAGCATGGCAAAACTCATGGGTGGCTTGGCCACATCTCACATTCCCGCCATTGGCAGCGCTATCCACAAAGGTATTCAGCAAGAACCATATTGGAAGCCTTTTTTCGATGGCTATCCACCGGTGCAAAATTGGCTAAAAAATGCAAAGCCTGACGTGGTGGTGGTGTTCTACAACGACCATGGTTTGAATTTTTTCCTGGACAAAATGCCGACGTTCGCAGTCGGCGCAGCCGCGCAGTACAACAATGCAGACGAAGGCTGGGGCATTCCAACCTTGCCACCATTCCAAGGCAATACGGCCCTGTCATGGCATTTGATCAATCACTTGGTGGCCCATGACTTTGATGTCACCACCTGCCAAGAAATGCTGGTGGACCATGCGTGCACCTTGCCCTTGAAGTTGTTCTGGCCTGATGGTCCTTGCCCTGTTCAAGTGGTGCCCATTTGCATCAACACGGTTCAGTTTCCTTTGCCATCGGCCAAGCGGGTGTATGCGTTGGGCAAAGCTGTCGGTGAAGCCATTGCGCAATGGCCCTCTGATCACAAGGTGGCGGTGGTGGCCTCTGGCGGTTTAAGCCATCAGCTGGACGGCGAGCGAGCTGGCTTCATCAACAAGGCCTTTGATTTGGAGTTCATGGACAGCTTGGTCAGCAATCCCGAATGGGCCACGCAGTTCAATACCTTGCAGCTGGTTGAGAAAACGGGTACTCAGGGCGTGGAACTCTTGATGTGGCTGGCCATGCGTGCCGCGTTAAGCAGCGCTTCGGGCCGGGTTCGTGAAGTGCATCGCAACTACCACATCCCCATCTCCAATACGGCCACAGGTCTGATGGCGTTTTCTGTGGATTGAGGAAAATACGGGTTAACCCGTATTTTTGAGTGTCGCCTAAAAACATGGAAACATGCATAATATTTCCAGTCCGTGCGGTTGGTTAATTATCTGACTGGTTTCCTACTGCATGTTTCCTCTCTGTTTACCCACCGCCTTTAGGCGCACCGCTTATGACCACCGTTCTCCAGAGTTTTGTCGCCGGCCGCTGGGTCGGTCAACAAGCTGCGCAAGCCTTGCACAGCGCCATCAATGGCCAAGAAGTGGCCTTCGCCCACGCCGAGCGCCTGGATTTTGCAGAGGCTCTGCACTATGGTCGTACCACAGGCCTGCAAGGCATGTTGGCCATGGACTTCCAGCAACGCGCCGCTGCACTGCGCGCATTGGCCAAATACTTGGGCGAACGCAAAGAAGAGCTGTATGCCATCTCGGCCCATACCGGTGCAACCCGCATTGACTCTTGGGTTGACATTGAAGGCGGTACTGGCACTTTGTTTGCCTACGCCGGCATGGCAGCCAGCGAATTGCCCAGTGGCAATTTGATTCACGAAGGCCCCGTCGCATCTTTGGGTAAGAAGAACACTTTTGCTGGCACCCATATCTTGGTGCCCCGTGGCGGCGTTGCTGTTCACATCAATGCTTTCAATTTTCCTGTGTGGGGTTTGTTGGAAAAATTCGCACCCACCTTTTTGGCAGGGATGCCCTGCATCGGCAAGCCTGCCACCGCCACCAGCTACCTCACAGAAGCCTTGGTTCGCATGATTGACCAATCCGGCATCTTGCCCAAGGGTGCTTTGCAGTTGGTCGTTGGCAGCACGGGTGATTTGCTCGATCGCTTGGACGTGGCAGATGTGGTGACCTTCACCGGCTCTGCGGACACGGCGGCCAAGTTGCGCGTCAATGCCAACATCGTGCGCAACAGCATTCCTTTCAACGCAGAAGCGGACTCATTGAACTGCGCCATCTTGGCTGACGACGTGTCGCCTGATGACGAAGAATTCGATTTGTTCGTCAAAGAAGTGGTGCGCGAAATGACGGTCAAAGCGGGCCAAAAATGCACCGCCATTCGCCGTGCCATCGTGCCTCGCAAACATTTGGATGCCGTGGCTGAAAAAATCAAAGCACGTTTGTCTAAAGTGGTGGTGGGCGATCCTTCTGTGGAAGGCGTGAAGATGGGCGCCTTGGCTTCCAAATCACAACAATCGGACGTCGCTGAGCGCGTGGCCATGCTGCGCCAAAGTGCAGAGCTGGTTTGTGGCGGCGACGCCCATTTCAGTTTGGTGGGTGAGGGTGTGGCCCAGGGCGCTTTCTTCCAGCCCACTTTGCTGTTGTGCCAACAACCCCTGAACACCGACAGCGTGCACGACATCGAAGCATTCGGTCCAGTCAGCACGCTCATGCCTTATGACAACATGGAAGAAGCCATGGCCTTGGCCAAGCGCGGCAAAGGCAGCTTGGTGGGTTCTTTGATCACCAAGACGCCTGCTGTTGCCGCGCAAGTGGTGCCGCGTCTGGCAGCCAACCATGGTCGTTTGCACGTGCTCGATCGTGAATCTGCGGGCGAATCAACAGGACACGGTTCCCCCTTGCCATCCTTGAAACACGGTGGCCCTGGCCGTGCGGGCGGCGGCGAGGAGTTGGGCGGTATTCGCGCTGTGACGCACATGATGCAACGCGCTGCTGTGCAGGGTTCCCCCAGCATGTTGACGGCCATCACACGCGAATATGCGCGGGGTGCCAATGTCATTGAAACTGACACGCATCCCTTCAAGCGTTACTTTGAAGAATTGCAAATTGGCGAATCTTTGTTGACGCCTTCCAAAGTGATCGGTGAAGCCGATGTCAAAGCATTTGGTGAGCTCACCGGTGACATGTTCTACATGCACTTTGATGACGAAGCCGCCAAAGCTTCTGCCTTCGGCAAACGCATTGCGCACGGCTACTTGGTCTTGTCGGATGCGGCTGGTTTGTTCGTGGTGGCCGAGCCCGGCCCTGTCTTGGCCAATTACGGCTTGGACACACTGCGCTTTGTGAAACCTGTGGGCTTGGGTGACAGCATTCAAGTGCGCTTGACTTGCAAGCGCAAAATTGACCGCAACAAAAAGGACGCCAATGGCCAAGGGCAGGGCGTGGTGGCTTGGGATGTTGAAGTGACCAACCAAGACAAAGAGTTGGTCGCCAGTTACGACATCCTGACCTTGGTGGCTAAAAAGGGCTGATTTCAGTTCTTTCAAAATCCCTACAAGTTCTGGGCTTAATGAGGGCGTGGCTTGGCAAATCCAGGCCATTTCCTTTCTAATCTCCCAATCGTTGGGGAGTAGCTCAATTCCTTTGTGTTCAGTTTCAAGTCCGAATTCACGTTCAGACAGCACGAAGGAATCAACAAATCGTCATTACGGAGTTTTTTAACTCTCGGTTTGTTGGGCATATAACTGATTCATAACAAGCAAAGCAAGACCTTCGATCTCTCGTGTTACAGGCGTCATTAAGACCTTTGTGACTTGTTCGGATCGTTATTGAAGGTCTTTCATGGAATTGTTTTCAGTGCCATGGTGGTCAGCGTTGCTGGCAATCATTCTCATCGACTTAGTTTTAGCTGGCGACAACGCCATCGTGATCGCGCTTGCAGCGCGTAATCTCCCACCTGAACATCAAAATAAAGCCATCGTCTGGGGAACCGTCGGTGCCATTGTGGTTCGCTCTGCCATGACGGTTGGCGTGGTGTGGCTTCTCAAAATCCCTGGCCTCATGTTGGTTGGTGGCTTGGGCCTCTTGTGGATTGCCTACAAGCTCATTTCAGACACATCTGAAGACGAACACCAAGGTGTTGGCGCCACCACCTTCTGGGGTGCCATGAAAACCATCATCGTGGCCGATGCCTTGATGGGCGTTGACAATGTGTTGGGTGTGGCAGGCGCCGCCAACGGATCTTTCGATTTGGTGGTCATTGGTTTGCTGATCAGCATCCCTATTGTGGTGTTGGGCAGTAAGTTGGTCTTGCGCTTGGTCGAAAAATGGCCCGTGATCATTCACTTGGGTGCGGCTGTTTTGGCTTTCACCGCTGCGCAAATGATCATCAATGAAAAATTATTAGACCCCATCTTTGATGGCGGCGAAACCATCAACAACTTGGCCCGTGCTGCAACTTACATCGTTGCAATAGCCGGTGTGTTGGTGATGGGTTGGTGGGCAACTCGAAAACAGGTGCAAGAAGAGTCAGAGACACAAGCCATCTAATCAATTTTTTAACCAGGAGAAAAAAATGGAAACATTCATTGTTTACATAGACGACAAGCAATATGCACTCCAACAAGTTATCCCCATGCTGCCTGCGAATGGACAGAGACCACAAGCCGCCAATTGGGTTTTGATTGGATGTCCCCCTCGGCTCAACCGCCACACAGGTCGTTGGCTCACGTATGCGGCACAAAAAAAATGGCGCCAAGAATGGACTCAGGAAACGACCTCTGAGTTGTCACAACTGCTTCAAAGTGGTGGTAACACAGTCAACGTTCGTGTGGCCCACGGCGCTTTGTCTGAGTTGACCAAGCAGATCAGGGGCGAAGTGGGGCCTGCGCGTGTGATTGATGCACGCAGACCCAAGATGGCCGTTAATTTGGATCCTGTGACGTCAGAGCAGCCTCAAGAAAAGTCGACTTGGGCTGTTCCCAGTGGTGTCTTGGCGATGAGTGCTGCCATTGTGATGGCCAGCGAGTAATTCGTTTCATCCAACAAAAAACCCCTCAAGCCTAGGCTTGAGGGGTTTTTTCATGTCGTCAAGACTGCTGAAGTGCAGCCTTGTGTCTTTACATCGTGTCGATGAAGCTGCGCAGTTTGTCGCTGCGGCTAGGGTGCTTCAACTTGCGTAGTGCTTTGGCTTCAATCTGACGAATACGCTCGCGCGTGACATCAAACTGCTTGCCCACTTCTTCCAAGGTGTGGTCGGTGGACATTTCAATACCAAAGCGCATGCGCAGCACCTTGGCTTCACGCGGTGTGAGGCTGTCCAAGATGTCTTTGACCACATCGCGCAAGCCCGCTTGCATGGCTGCATCGATTGGCGCAGTGTTGGCGCTGTCCTCGATGAAATCGCCCAAGTGGCTGTCGTCGTCGTCACCGATTGGCGTTTCCATGGAGATTGGCTCTTTGGCAATCTTCATGATCTTGCGAATCTTGTCTTCCGGAATTTCCATTTTCTCGGCCAAGATGCTGGCATCGGGCTCGAAGCCAAATTCCTGCAAGTGCTGGCGCGAGATGCGGTTCATTTTGTTGATCGTCTCGATCATGTGAACTGGAATACGGATGGTGCGAGCTTGGTCCGCAATAGAGCGGGTGATGGCCTGACGAATCCACCATGTGGCGTAAGTGGAGAACTTGTAACCACGACGGTATTCGAATTTGTCCACGGCCTTCATCAAACCGATGTTGCCTTCTTGAATCAAATCGAGGAACTGCAAACCGCGGTTGGTGTATTTTTTAGCAATCGAAATGACCAAACGCAAGTTGGCTTCGATCATTTCTTTCTTGGCGTGACGTGAGGCGCGTTCACCCGCGTTCATGCGCTTGTTGATGTCCTTGAGTTCGTCCAAAGGCACCACCACACGAGTTTGCAAGTCGGTCAGTTTTTGCTGAATGTCTTGAACGGGCGGGATGTTGCGGCCCATCACAGCACTCCAAGGCTTGCCTGCGGCAGCTTGTTTTTCGATCCATTTCAAATCGAGCAAGTGAGAGGCAATGCGCTGGTTGTTTTTGTCGCGGCCGCTGAAGTCAGCAATGAACTGGTCCTGTGGGTAGCCACATTTGTCCACGATGATGCGGCGCAATTCACGTTCTTTTTTGCGAACGTCATCCACATGACCGCGAACCATGTCGCACAACTTTTCGATGGTCTTCGCTGTAAAGCGAATGGTCATCAACTCTTCAGACAATTCTTTTTGTGCCTTCTGGTAAGCCGGTGTACCCCAGCCTTCTTTGGCAGAAATTTTGTGCACTTTTTCGAACAGCTCTGTAATGCGGTCGAAGCGTTCGAGGGCTTGATTCTTCAACTCTTCCAATTTCTTGGTCAGAGCCTTGGAGCCACCTTTGCCGTCATCGTCGTCCGACTCGTCAAATTCGTCGAAGTCTTCTTCAGCCACGTAGTCATCGGCTTCGTTGATGTTGGAGAAGCCGTCCACCACGGTGGAGATCACAACTTTGCCTTCGCGGATTTCACCCGCAAGTCGCAAAATTTCGGCGATGGTGGCAGGTGAGGCGCTGATGGCCGTCATCATGTCCATCAAGCCGCCTTCAATGCGCTTGGCAATTTCAATTTCACCTTCGCGCGTCAGCAACTCAACCGTGCCCATTTCGCGCATGTACATGCGAACGGGGTCGGTGGTACGACCAAACTCACTGTCCACTGTCGACAAAGCAGCTTCAGCAGCTTCTTCGGCTTCTTCTTCGGTGGAACCCGTGGGTGCGTTGTCGGTGATGATCAGCGTTTCGGCATCGGGTGTTTGCTCATAAACGGCCACACCCAAATCATTCAGGGTGGCGATCACCACTTCCAAAGTTTCTGCGTCAACCAGCTTGTCGGGCAAGTGGTCTGAAATCTCGCCGTGCGTGAGGTAACCGCGAGTCTTGCCCAACTTGATCAGGGCTTTCAAGCGTTGACGGCGCTTGGCCATGTCTTCTTCAGACAAGACCGTTTCATCCAAACCAAACTCTTTCATCAAGGCACGCTCTTTGGCCTTGCTGATTTTCATGCGCAGGGGTTTGGCTTTTTCGGTTGACTCTGCAACGGGTTCGCCCGCCAGGTCATCTTCGATGTCACTCAAATCTTCATCGACAGGTGCTGCTGCGCCTGCTTTGGGTTTGCGGCCGCGCTTAGCGCCAGTCGGTTTCAGATCGGCTTCGGGTGCTGTTGTTTTGGCAGGCTTGCTGGCTGCAGCTTTGGTGGCCTTGGCCTCTGCAACTTTGGCTTCCGGTTTGGCAACTTCTTTGCTGACGGTTTTTGCGCTGACTTTGGCGGATGCCTTGGTGCTTTCTTTGGCGACTTCCTTGGCACTTACTTTTTGGGGTTCGGCTTTAGCATTTTTGTTGCTTGCTTTTGCAACCGCCTTGGCGGGAACTTCTTTTTTGGAAACGGGCACTGCGCTGACTTTCTTGGCCGGTGCGGCAGCTTTGGCAGCGGGCTTGGCAACAGGCTTGGCCACTGCTTTGACAGGCGTTTTCACGACAGGCTTGGCAGTGACTTTGGGTGTTGGTTTGGCGCTTGCTTTGGCTTTGACCGGACTTGCTTTAGGAGCTGCTTTGACCGCTGGTTTCGCTGCTTTGGCTGGGGCCGACTTGGCCACAGATTTGGCATTGGACTTGGCGGCTGGTTTGACAGCAACTTTTGCAATGGGTTTAACTGATTTGGCTGCGCCAGATTTGGCTTGTGCTTTAACGGGCTTCTTCGGCTTTGGAGCGGGCATGATGGACCTCAGGACTGCAAACGAACTTGGAAACAAACGCTGCGTCACAAACTTCTGACGCGAGAGGAGATGCCAACGCTGACCTGTATGCAGGTGCAATCATTGGCAAGGTTTTGGGGCAAGATGTTTGGGCGAACATTTGGAGTGCAGTCCTTGCGGTAGGTTGGCCGTCCCGAGGAGGGAGGTGCGCTGTGGCGTTGGCCGGGTCCGGAGGTGCTGCTGTCGCTCTTGCCTGAATTTTGGATTATACCCAAATAGGCTTCGCGGCATCAAGGAATTTGAGCGCCGATCAGGCTTTTTCGCCTTTGATGGAGTTCACGCCAACGCTGATAGGCTGCGGGGTCTTGGCCACTTTCAGCCTCTTTGAGGGCCGCTGTTTCTTGGACTTTGAGTTGGTCAATCAGCATTAAGTTGAGCAACATCCGCACTTCTTTGTGGGCCTCACCGGGTTCAAGCTCGGCTGCAGCACCAGGCTCAACTGGCAAATGCCCCCCCATCAATTTGGCAGCCAAGGGTGCAAAGGCTTGATTTTGTATTTCCGATTGCAGGGTGCCCCAAGCCAAAGGACCATGGTCATGGAATTGACTCTCAATCCAGCGCATCAATTCACCGTGCTCGCCGGGTAAATCGCAGAGAAGGGCGTGGTCCTCGGCCGAGAGGGTGTCCCACAAGGCCATGTTGGTCAAAACAAGCCTAACAGCATGGTCTGCGCGATTGGCCAGTGGCGTTCTAGGACCCAATTGGAGAGGCTGCTCGCTGCCGCCCACCAGGCGCCACTTGCCATTGGCATCTTTTTGCCAAGTTTTCCCATCTGGGCGCGTACGCGAACCTGATTTCTGGAACGTGGCACTTCGGGTGGATTCGAACGGTGAGGCCTGTCCTTCAGGGTCGTAGGCCGCGTCAGTTGCATAAGCCTGTGTATCACGCCCCGAGCTTTGGTTGGCAGAATTTTGAACGCTGCCACGGGGCTGGCTTCGGGCTGCCGCAGCTTCGGCTTGCTGCAACCACAGTCCCGCCAACTCAGCGGGATCGAGCTGAATCAATTGGGCCAACTCGGTGAGCAATTGGCGCTTCAAGGCGCCATCGGGCAAAGCGCGCCACAAGGGACTGGCATTGCTCGAGAGATGGGCTCGACCTTCTGCGGATTGCAAGTCGCACCCGTCAGAAGCCACTTCAATCAAAAATTTGGACAGAGGCGTGGCTTGTGCAACGCATTGGGAGAAAGCCTCGGAGCCTTTTTCTCGAATGTAGCTGTCGGGATCGTGCTCTTGGGGCAGAAATAAAAATTTGATGCTGCGCACATCGGTGGCATAACCCAAGGCACCGTCCAGAGCTTTTCTGGCGGCGCGGCGACCTGCGTTGTCGCCATCAAAACTGAACACCACTGAATCGGTGAATCGGAAAAGTTTTTGCACATGGTCTGGCGTGCATGCAGTGCCTAAGGTGGCCACAGCATTTGGAAAGCCCCACTGCGCAAGCGCCACAACGTCCATGTAACCTTCGGTCACCAGCACATAGCCAGCACTGTGGATGCTTTCTCTGGCTTCAAACAGGCCATACAGTTCACGACCTTTGTGGAAAACGGGTGTCTCTGGCGAGTTCAGGTATTTGGGGGTGCCATCGCCCATGACCCGTCCACCAAAGCCAATGCATTCGCCTTTGATGTTGCGAATGGGGAACATCACCCGATCTCTAAAACGGTCGTATCGCTTGTCGTCGTCCTCATTCACAATCACCAGACCGCTTTCAACCAACAAAGGGTCGTCGTAATTGGGGAACACACTGGCCAAACTGCGCCAACCTTCTGGCGCATAGCCCAAGCCAAAGCGTTTGGCAATTTGCCCAGACAAGCCGCGCCCTTTGAGGTAAGCGACGGCCTTGGGTGCGGTCTTCAAATGCTGGCGATACGATTCACCCGCTTTTTCAAGCATGTCGGTAAGCGAGTTTTGTTTTTGTTTTTGCTCAGCGGCTTTGGCGCGGTCTTGGGGTGACAGATCATCTTCTGGCACCGTCATGCCGGTTTGCTGCGCCAAGTCTTTGACGGCTTCAATGAAGGTCATGCCCGCGTGGTCCATGAGAAAGCCAAGGGCATTGCCGTTTTTGCCACAGCCAAAGCAATGAAAAAATTGCTTGGTCGGACTGACCGTGAAACTGGGTGATTTCTCGCCATGAAATGGGCACAAGCCCATAAAGTTGGCGCCACCCTTTTTGAGCTGGACATAGCGGCCCACCACCTCCACGACGTCAACGCGTGAAAGCAGTTCTTGAATAAATGATTGAGGAATGGCCACGGGTCTATTTTCACCCAAGAAGGGGGGTCCTTGGGCACAAAAAAGCCCTGCTCAGCAGGGCTTGTTTTGAAGCGCCAGAAAAATCAGGCTGCTTTCTTTTTGCTTTTGGACTTTTTCTTTTTGGCAGCCTTTTTGGCGGCTTTAGGCGCTTCTGCGGCGGGCTTGGCTGCTGGTGCGGCAGCAGGGGCTGCTGCGGGCGCTGGCGCTGGCGCTGCAGCAGGCGCTGCAGGAACGACGGGTGCTGTAGGTGCAGCAGTTTGTGCCACAGAGGCCAAGGCCATGGTGCTCAAGACACCTGCAACGATGAGTTTGTACATGGAACTTCCTTCAATAAAACAAAACAAGATGAGGATACAACGAATCACAGGGGGTTCAGGATGACCTCAGTCAATATTGAAGGCATGAACCTGATATTGGCCCGTTTTTTGATCCGCAAAATAATGCTTCAAAGTTTCCTGGACTGTGCGAAAGGCCAAGTCATCCCAAGGGATTTCAGACTCTAGAAACATGCGTGTCTCTTGCGTTTCAAAACCAGGGTTGAATTCTTCGTTGAGCAATTCGGCCAGATAGTAAAGATGGACCTGACCGACGCGCGGCACACTCATGACCGTGATCAAGGGGCCCATGGTGAAATTGGCACCCGCCTCTTCAGTGGTTTCCCTTGCGGCGCCCTCAGACGTGCTTTCACCAAGTTCCATAAAGCCTGCCGGCAAAGTCCATTTGCCTTTGCGTGGCTCAATGTTGCGTTTGCAAAGAAGGACGCGATTGCCTAAATAAGGCACTGTGCCGACAACATTGAGTGGATTTTCATAGTGCACCAAGTTGCATGCCGTACAAACCGCACGCTCTTTGGTGTCGCCATCATCGGGGAGTCGATACAAAACTGCCGAACCACAGGCTCGGCAGTGTTTGATCAATTGGCGTTGGAAGCTCAAGCTTTTTTCGCTGGTGCTTTAGCAGCTGGCGCCTTGCTGTGCTTTTCAATCAGCGCGCGCGCAGTGTCAAGTAGTTTGCGGCCGTCATAGCCACGCTTGTTCATGTCTTCAACCCATTCCACTTCCAGAGTACGTGACTTGCGACGGAATTCTTGTGCTTCTTCGGGGCTGACCGTAAAGATGGCATTGCCACGATCGCTGGCGGCTTTGCGTCCGGCAATATCGCCTTCTTGTTGCACTTTGCCAAGCCAAGCAGATGTTTCCATGCCGCTGTTGTTATCGATGATTTTCTTCAAATCAGGCGGCAGAGAGTTGTACTTGGCTTTGTTCATGGCCATCACAAATGTGGTGGTGTAGAGGCTGCCGCCCGCAGGATCAAACTCTGCGTGGTTTTTGGTCAACTCGTGCACCTTCACAGAGGGCACCACTTCCCAAGGAATGACCGCACCATTGATGGTGCCCTTGGACAACGCATCGGGGATGCCAGGCAAAGGCATGCCAACCGGAATGGCGCCCAAAGCGCCCATCAGTTTGGTCACTTGGCGTGTTGGCGCGCGCATTTTCAAGCCCTTCATGTCCGCCACATTTTTGACGGGCTTGTCAGCCGTGTGAATCACGCCAGGGCCGTGCACTTGCAAGGCAATGACTTGCGTTTCTTTGAACTCATCTGGCGCCATGGTTTGCACATATTCCCAATAGGCTTTGGAGGTGGCTTCGGCATTGGTCATCATGAACGGAAGTTCAAAAACTTCAATGCGTGGGAAGCGCCCAGCTGTGTTGCCTGGCAAGGTCCAGATAATGTCGACCACACCATCGCGTGCTTGGTCATACAACTGCACAGGTGTACCACCCAATTGCATAGCAGGGTAGGCTTCAAATTTGATGCGACCACCCGATTCTTTTTCAACCTTGTTCATCCATGCTTTGTGCATGTTGAGCCACACGTTGGACTGAGGTGCCATGAAGGTGTGAAATTTCAGGGTGACGGTTTGCTGGGCAAAACCTGTGAGGGCTGGGGCAGCCAGCGCAGCGACGGCGCCAGATTTCAAAAGTGAGCGACGTTGAATCATGTGTGTCTCCAAATATTGATGGACTGAATGTTAACGGATCAAGGCCTTAAAAACCGATTTCAAATCAAGCGACGTATTGAATCAACCACAGGGAAATCCCGGGGAAGAAAAGCAACAAAGTGGTACGGATGGTGTCGCTGATGAGGAAGGGCATGACACCCTTGTAACTTTCAGAGATGGGCACATCCTTGGCCATGCTGTTGACCACATAGACATTCAGGCCGACTGGCGGCGCCAGCATGCCAAAGCCAACGGTCATCAAGACCATGATGCCAAACCAAATGGCGGTGGGTTCTTTGGCCATGCCAAAGTCAAGGCCCATGATCATGGGGAAGAAAATGGGAATGGTCAGCAAAATCATGCTGAGCTCGTCCATGACTGCGCCCAAGACCACGTAAAACAGCAAGATGGCCGTGACCACCATCAAAGGTGACAGACCCCAGCCGCCAACCACTTCTGCCAGTTGGTTAGGCACTTGCGTCAGCGCCAAAGACGAGTTCATGACATCCGCACCGATGAAAATCATGAAAATCATGGCCGAGCTTTCGGCGGTGGCATAAAAACAGGTTTTGAATTTAGCCCAGTTGATTTCGCGCTTGAGCAGTGCGGCCACAAAGGTGGACGCCGCACCCACGCCAGCACCTTCAGTGGGGGTGAAAAAGCCGCCGTAAATGCCGCCAAACACAATGATGAAAACGGCGGCAATGGGCGCGATGCCACCCAATGCAGCAAGCGAAAAGCGCTCAATGTTGTCATCGACTTCTGGCGCTTGGCCAGGCACTACGCGCACATAAATGGCAATGGCAATCATGTAGCCGACCATGGCAATGACGCCTGGGATCATTGCAGCAGCAAACAGCTTGGCAATGTTTTGTTCCGTCAAAATGGCATAGATGACCAAGGGCACAGAGGGCGGAATCAAAATGCCCAAGGTGCCACCTGCAGCCAAGGTGCCGGTTGAGAGTCGACCGGAATAACCATGTCGCTTCATCTCAGGCAATGCCACACCGGTGATGGTGGCTGCTGTTGCCACGGATGAGCCGCAGATCGAGCCAAAGGCTGCGCTGGCTAGCACGGCTGCCATGGCCAAGCCGCCTTTGAAGCGTCCCATCACGCTGGCTGCAAACTGAAACAAGGCTTTGCTGATGCCGCCTTGCGTTGCAAAGTGCCCCATCAATATGAACAGAGGAATGACGGACAAGTCATAACTGGCAAAACGCGCAAACGCTAAATTGTTGAGGAAGCTGGAATAGGGTCCCCATCCGGTTTGCGTCAAATAGCCTAGCGTGCCTGCTGCAAACATGGCCACTGCAATCGGAACGCGAATGGCCATGAGCACCAACATGGCGCCGAAGATGATCAAGCACAGTGTCAGGGCGCTCATGCTGCAGCTCCTTCATTGACCGCAAATTTTTCGCCCATGATGGCTTGTGCCAAAGCAATCACGCCGCTCAAGACCAAGGGCGGTGTCATGGCTGCATAAACAATCCATTCTGGAAAGCCCAACATCATGGAGCCCGATTGCGAAATCCAAGCATTCATGCCGCCAAGGTAGGTGCGCCAAGCCAGAAGTCCAAAGGCCATGGCCATGAACAATGCGCCAAGCCTATCAAGTTGAACGATGGTGGCTTCACTGGCTTTGGCCGTAAAGAAGTCCACAATGATGTTGGCCTTCTTCAGTTGGCACAGGGGCATGAACAACGCAATGGCAGCGCCTGTGGCAACGCCTGTTAATTCAAAGTCTCCCACAATCGTGTCGCCGGTGGTGTTGCGGCCAATCAGGCTGTAGCAGGTCATGAGGGTGATGAATGTGAGCAAGATGCCAGACAGCACACTGCACAACTTGGCCAATAGTTCGAGTATTTTCATGAGAGTTCCGGCACACGAGGCCATCAGCCTCGTGGTTTCCATTCAATGATTATTTGGCAGGATCGATCTTGACTGTCAAAGAGCCCAAGCCAGCCACTTGACCCACCAATGTATCGCCCGCCACAACGGCAGCAACACCTTCAGGCGTGCCCGTGTAAATCAGGTCGCCAGGTTGCAATTCCCAAGCTGCTGACAAGTGTTCAATGGTCTCTGCCACATTCCAGATGAGCTTGGCAACACTGCTGGTTTGACGAACTTGACCGTTCACCAACAGATCGAGCGGGGCATTGTTGATATCGCCGGCCTTGTCTTTTGGGGTGATGGGGCCAATGGGCGCAGAGTGATCAAAGGCTTTGCCGATGCACCAAGGACGACCCTGTTTCTTCATGTCGTTTTGCAAATCGCGGCGTGTCATGTCAAGGCCAACCGCGTAGCCATAAATGTGTTTTTCTGCGTCTGCGGCTTTGATGTTTTTGCCGCCAATGCCAATCGCCACAACCAGTTCAATTTCGTGGTGCAAATTTTGGGTGATGCTGGGGTAGGGCATGTGACCTGTTTCACCTGCATTGACAACCACCAAGGAGTCACTTGGTTTGAGAAAGAAAAAGGGCGGTTCACGACCTGTGAAACCCATCTCTTTGGCATGCTCTTCATAATTGCGGCCCACGCAGTAAATACGGTGAACAGGAAAACGCTCTGGTTGTCCAAGTACCGGGACAGAGGGAATTTCAGAAGGTGCAAAAACGAAGCTCATGGGAACCTTTCAGATCAGGAGATTTCAGCGGAAATAAAGCGCTTTTCGTAAGTATACTTACGAAAATACGCATCTTTCCAAACCACCCAATGATAGTGCTATGAACAACAGTTTCGATTTCGCCCAAGCGCCGGGTCATTTGGTCCGCCGTGCGCATCAAATTGCTGTTGCCTTGTTCATGAGCGAGCTGTCGGCAGAAGATGTCACGCCTGTTCAATTTGCCATTTTGAATGCGGTGATGGACACGCCAGGTGTCGATCAAGTGACCTTGGCCAATCGCGTGGCATTTGATGCAGCCACTTCAGGTTCGGTGATCGGTCGCCTAGAAACCAAAGGCTGGATTCGACGTGAGCCCGATCAAGTGGACCGTCGGCGCAAGCTTTTATGGTTGACGCCTGCCGGCCAAGAAGCCACCCTTCAAATGAAGCGTGCGGTGGAGCAAGTTCAAGAAAAAATCACGAGCCCTCTAACGCCAGAGGAGGCGCAAGCTCTGCGGGTGTTGTTGGCCAAGTTGGTCGCAGGCCACGAGCGAGCTTCGACCGATTGAATTCATTTTTGCAAGCGCTGTGCAGCGTTGTGCAACAGCGCCTGCCTGAGTTAACTTTTGTAAGTCAATTCAAAATGTTCGACCACGGGTGGCGCCGCAAAGAAGGGTCCCACAATGGCGCGCCACTCTGCAAACAAGGGTGACTCTCTAAAGCCAACGGTGTGGTCTTCTAGGGTGTCCCAAAAAATTTGCAACACAAAGCGATCTGGACTCTCAATGCCTCGATTGACTTTGGCGCCTTGAAAGCCTTTGGCGCGCGAAATAACGGTTGCCAGGCCGCGAGCAATGGCCTCTTCAAAAGCCTTCTGTTGGCCAGGCGTGATGCGAATGTCTGCAAGTTCGAGAATCATGTAAAACCTCAAGTGTGAGTTGTGAATGTCAACGGGCTTATTTTGACAAATTAAAGTCGACGTTGCTTGGCTGTCCACAAAACGAGCGACACAAAGCACAGGGTCACGATGACCAAAGCAAAGCTGCTGGTCGCCCAAAAAGTGCTAACTTCTGGACGTGCAGACCATGGGCCTAAGCCTTCATAGGCCCACAGATAGGCGCCTCCCAGACCCACGCCCCATAGCATCACACAATAGATGGCCAGGGGGATCAGGGTGATTCGGTAGCAACGCAAAATGAAGGCGCAAACCGCTTGCAAGGCATCCACCAAGTGGTACAACGCCACCCATACCAACACGCTGGCAGCGGTGATGGCAACTTCTGCATTGGCAGAAAAAAGCTGTGCCAAACCCTCGCGGTTCAATGCCAAGCCACCGCTGCTAAGCAGGGCCAATGCCAAGCAAATTTTCAGCCCTGTGTTCGCTGCTTGTTCGGCATGGTGGGCTTGACTGGCGCCCAACCAAAATCCGACACGGGCACTGCTGGCAATGCCCAATGCCAAGGGCACCATGTACATCAGGCTGGCCAAACTGGCGGCGATTTGATGACTGGCTGCGGCAACCACGCCTTGCCGGGAGATGAACAAGGCCATCATCGTGAAGGCGGTCACTTCCACCATGAGTGATAAACCAGACGGTACGCCCAAGCGTAAAAATTGACGCAGTGTTGGCCAATGCACGGCTTCCATTGGCTGCCAAATCCGATAGGGGACATAAACAGGATGATGGCGTAAGTGGTAAATGCCCATGAGCAACAACCAAGTGTTCACGACCAAGGTGGCCCAAGCACATCCCACAACGCCGTGAGCCGCCAAACCCCAGCCACCCAATGTGAACCAAATGGACAGCGGAATCTTGATGCCCAAGGCTGCAATTTGAAGAGCGGTGACCCTCAAGGGCATGCCCAGACTTTGATTCAAGGTGGCATACATGCGAAACAGCAAGGAGGGTCCAACCGCCACCGCCAAAACTTGTAAATAAGCGCGGACATCCCCTTGCAAAGCTTCTGGAACTTGGGTTGCCTCTAGCCATATACCGGGCCACAAGAGCGCGAGCATGCCGAGCAAACTGACGCTCAAGCAAAGGTACAAGGCTTGACGAACAGATTTGCCCAAGGCCACATGCTGGCCTGCGCCTCGCAGTTCGGACCAAACAGGCAGCATGGCTTGCATCAGGCCATTCAACGCCACGTAGATGCTGATGTAGATGGCTGAGCCGACTGAAAGAGCGGCCAAAGCAGAAGCATCGTAGCGCCCCGCAATCAGCGTGTCGGCAATGCCAAAAGACATCACTGCCAACTGGCCGATCAGGACCGTGCCAGCATGGCGAAGGATGATGCGCGCTTCAAACATTCAGCAACACGCGTTCAGGGTTTGGCAACGTGGGGTGCTGTGCGTTTGTACAAAACAATGTCTTCATTGTTGTCGGAGGGGCGACGAACAGTGGCTTGGTATTGCCAAGTTTGCATGTCGACATCTTTTTTCAAGGTGCTCAATGCTTGCGTATCAACAATCAACCATTCGCATTGCGCAACCTGCGGGTTGCCATCCGTTGAGTCTTTGCTTGTAGGAATCAACTTGAACTTTCCGTGAAACTCAAATGCAGCGCCTTGCGCGCGCGTGAGGCCATGGTAGTGAACGCATTCTGGCGTGCCAAGCATGTCGCGAACTTTGAGCACCAAAGGCTCGTAGCTGCGCGCAAAATTCAAGAGAGGCAACCACAACGTCATGACCAAAAGCCAACACAAAATGGCGCCACCCGCGGGCAGTGCCATGCTTTTCCAAATGGCGGCGCGGTGACGGCCCGCCCGCCATTTGACCAAGCTAGCCCATACCAGCGAGGCCATCAAAGCAAAGACAAGAGCGGCGCCAGAAAAGACGTGCGTAAATCCGGGTGCGAGTCGTGCAACGTTGATAGCGGGTTGTGCCGGAATGCCGGTTTGCAAAGAGGTCCATACAACCCAAATGATCAATGCCCCCACACTGAAAAACACCAAAGTGAACCAGTCCACAAATGCACTGACACTGCGGCGGAGCGTTGGCAGCGCAAATGCTGCCAGGGTTGCCATGGCTGGCAAACTCAGAAGCAAAGCGCGATCGCTGAGACCCGAAAACCAGGTTGTGCAGATGGCGACGGCAACAAACCAAAGCGGCAGTGACAAATGCGGATTGGCTGTCAGGTGTTGCAGTTGGAAGCGCCAGCGCCAGAGGGTCCAAATGGCCAATGGCCAAGCGGGCCATGTGAACCAAAGCAACAAGCGCGTCATCGATTTGATTTCAAAAATGTGCGAGTAGGCCACACGCCAACGCCACAGCCCCAGGGCACTGACCAAGGCTGCAGTGGCCAGACAAATGAGCAACACCCAGGCCACATCCACACTGCGCGCACGCAATGCGCTGGGCTTGCCTGTGTCCAGTGCCATGACAATGGCACCGCCGACACCCAAGATCATGGCCAAGGCCGGTGCGCCTGAGAGTGCCATGCCCACAATGGCGATGGCCGAGCTGACCCAAGCCCCTGTGCGTTTGCGAGGCAGATTGGCCAATGCAAAAAAGAGCAATGTGGAAAAGCTCAACTGCGCAAGCGCGGGTGTTGCTTCGTGTGAAAGCCTTGCCAAACCCAAGCAAGCCAACAAGGCCAACAAACCTCCGTCGGCAATGGCCCTGGCGTAATCAGCCGGACGTGCTTCGCCGCCAAAGGCAAAGGTCACAGGCTGTGCGGCGGGCGTTCTTGCCAAGGCATAAACGCCATACCAGGTGGCGGCCAGTGTGAGGGCCAGCAAGCCCATGAAGGGAACGCGCGCTGCCAAATCGATGGGAATGGCTGCGGGCAAGATTTGGATGCTCCATGCACCTAACCAATAGGGCAGCAAGGCCGCATGGGGATCGACTTGCCCTAGCAGGGTTGGTTTTAGCCACGAGACTGTTTCAGGCCCGAAGGTCTGAGCCAAGTGCAGCATGAAACCAAAAGCTTCCATGTCGTCTGCCTTCCAAGGCGTTCTGCCGACAAAACCTGGCAGCACATAGGCCAAGCAGAACATCAACAGTACCCACCGCGGCAAGCGCCTGACAGCGCTTTGGGCCACGATGGCTGGATTGGAAGATGAATCAGAAGAGTTGAAAGTCACAACTTAGAAGATAGCAGAGAAGCACCTTGGATCAAAGCGACCCCAAGGTAAAAAAACATGCGCAATTTAGCCGGTGCAAAAAACAAGGGCAGGCCGGTTGCCCGGGCTGCCCTGTTTGATCACGCAGTGATGCGTTTGGGGAATTATTTGGTGACGCTTGTCTTGCCAAAGCGATTGCGGAATTTCTCAACGCGACCACCCATGTTGTCCACAGATTTTTGTGTACCTGTGTAGAAGGGGTGCGATTCGCTGGAAGTATCCAACTTGAACAAAGGCAACTCGCGGCCGTCGTCCATTTTCACCATTTCTTTGGCGTTGACACAAGAACGTGTGACGAACTTGAAGCCGTTAGACAGGTCCAAGAAGCAAACTTCTCGGTAGTTGGGGTGAATGCCTTCTTTCATGGTCTTTTCCTTGAGTTCAGTTGCGACAGCCGCCCATGGACCATTCCAGGGTACTTTTCGCGAAAAACGAGATTATGGCATGAAATCAATGACTTGCATGCCAAATTAGAGCTGAGACAGCTACTTTTTAGCCGCCGCGTCGCATCATGTCGAAGAATTCGACATTGCTCTTCGTGGCTTTCATGCTCTTGAGCACCATTTCCATGGCTTCAATTTCGTCCATGTTGTACATGAACTGGCGCAGGATACGGGTCTTTTGCAGCACTTCGGGTTGCAACAACATCTCTTCTCGACGCGTTCCGCTGCGGTTCAAGTTGATCGCGGGGAACACGCGCTTTTCGTACAAGCGGCGTTCCAAATGAATTTCGCAATTGCCTGTGCCCTTGAATTCTTCAAAGATCACCTCGTCCATGCGGCTACCGGTGTCCACCAAAGCGGTTGCGATGATGGTCAAGCTGCCGCCTTCTTCCACATTGCGCGCTGCGCCAAAGAAACGCTTGGGGCGTTGCAGGGCGTTGGCATCGACACCGCCGGTCAGAACCTTGCCTGAACTGGGTACCACATTGTTGTACGCGCGGGCCAAACGGGTGATCGAGTCGAGCAAGATGACGACGTCTTTTTTGAGTTCGACCAAACGCTTGGCGCGCTCGATGACCATTTCGGCCACGTGAACGTGGCGCGCTGCAGGTTCGTCAAATGTGGAGGCTATGACTTCGCCGCGCACGGTGCGCTGCATCTCTGTCACTTCTTCAGGGCGCTCGTCAACGAGCAAAACCATCAGGTGGACGTCGGGGTTGTTGGCCGTGATGGCATGCGCAATGTGCTGCATCATCACGGTCTTACCCGACTTGGGCTGCGCCACGATCAAGGCACGTTGGCCTTTACCAATGGGGGCAATGATGTCAATCACACGGCTGGTGATGTTCTCATCGGCCTTGATGTCACGCTCCAAGCGCATTTGAATGTTGGGGAACAAGGGCGTCAAGTTCTCAAACATGATCTTGTGCTTGTTGTTCTCTGGCAAATCGCCATTGACCTTGTCCAGCTTGGTGAGGGCAAAGTAGCGCTCGCCGTCTTTGGGGATGCGCACTTCACCTTCGATCATGTCACCCGTGTGCAGATTGAATCGGCGCACTTGACTGGGGCTGATGTAGATGTCGTCGGTGCTGGCGGTGTAGCTGGTGTCGGGGCTGCGCAAGAAACCAAAGCCGTCAGGCAAGATTTCCAAAACGCCATCGGCAAACACTTGTTCACCAGCGCGGGCGCGCTTTTTGATGATGGCAAACATCAGCTCTTGCTTGCGCATGCGGCCCGTGTTTTCAATCTCAAGTGCTTCGGCTTGCTTGAGGACTTCAGACACGTGCAGTGCCTTGAGTTCGTTTAAGTGCATGGATTTACCTGCGTAAAACAACCCTGGTGGGTTGATGTCAAAAAAATCAGGGGGAGTTGGAAAACCAGAATTTCAAGCGTCTAGAAACCAAAGCCATGAAAGGTGCGCCAGTAGGATAAGCAGGCGCTTGGGGCTTTACGAAGTTTCTATCTTGAAACTGTGTTGAAACCCTTTTGGGGATCAACGTTGCGGATTATGACAGGAATTTCGCGGGCTTCGCAAGCCGTGCCTGAGAAGCGCATGAGCGCTGGTCTCAAGAAATTAAGGCTTTTGCCTGAAGTGGGGCGAGCTGGCGCACTCGCCCTGTTCAAAGTTTCAGGCCAATTGTTGGTCAATGAAAGCTGTCAATTGGGCTTTGCTCATGGCGCCCACCTTGGTTGCCGCCAGTTGACCGTCTTTGAAGATCATGAGGGTAGGGATGCCGCGAATGCCATACTTGGCAGGAATGTCACGGTTTTCATCCACATTCATTTTGGTGATTTGCAATTTGCCCTGATAGGCACCTGCCACATCGTCCAAAATGGGCGCAATCATTTTGCAAGGGCCGCACCATTCAGCCCAGAAATCAACCACCACAGGTGTAGCTGACTTGATAACGTCAGCGTCAAATGTGGCATCAGAAGTGTGTTTGATCAAATCGCTGGCCATGGCCTTTTCCTTGTTTGAATGTGAAATGCAACGAACGTGCCTTTGTAAACTGCTTGTATTTTGACAGAAACCCATAAGCCGCTAAGGCATGGGGCCATCTTTTCCATTGTTTGATCATCGTTTTCCTATGAATTCCATCCGAGCTGATGCACAGCCTTCCCAAAACGTCGACGTGGCCATCGTCGGCGGCGGGCCTGCGGGCTTGATGGCGGCTGAGTTGCTCTCAAGTTGGGGGCACGCGGTTCACCTCTTTGATGCCATGCCTTCCGTTGGCCGCAAATTCTTGCTGGCGGGGCGGGGCGGTCTGAACTTGACGCATGCTGAACCCGCTTTGCAATTCTTGACGCGGTACGGCCAACATCAGCAGCAATTGACGCCTTTTATCCAAGCCTGGGGTGCACCAGAACTTCGCAATTGGGCTCAAAGCTTGGGCATCGACACCTTTGTGGGCACATCGGGGCGGGTCTTTCCAACAGAAATGAAGGCAGCCCCTTTGCTGAGGTCGTGGCTGCATCGTTTGCGTCATCCAGCCACGGGCTTGCCCGTTGAATTTCACATGCGTCATCGTCTCCAATGCATTCAAGCACTGAATGTCTCAGGCCACGCGCAAGTCCAGTTGACGTTCCAAGTTCAAAATCTGTCGAGTGAAGTCGCGCAAACCAAAGAGGTTCATGCCAAATCGGTCATCTTGGCTTTAGGCGGTGGCAGTTGGGCACGTTTGGGCTCTGACGGCGCTTGGGTGCCCTGGCTCCAAGCCATGGGCGTGCCTGTCAAGCCACTACAGCCTTCAAATTGTGGTTTTCATGTCAGGGGCAGATCAGGCTCAGGTTGGACGCCATTTTTTGAACAGCGTTTTGCAGGACATCCCTTGAAATCGGTCACCCTTTCGTGGCAAACGCCACAAGGTCAAGTGCTCAAGCGACAAGGAGAGTTTGTGGCCACAGCCTATGGCGTCGAGGGCAGCTTGGTCTATACCGCGTCGGCAGATTTGCGTGAGCAAATCAATCAAAAGGGTGTGGCGGAGGCTCAATTGGACATGTTGCCTGACCGTACTTTGGACCAGGTGCAAAAGGAGGTCATGCACCCCCGCGGCACACGCAGTTTGTCGTCGCACCTTAAAAGCCGTCTGGGCATTGAGGGCGTCAAAATGGGTTTGTTGAACGAATTGCTTTCACCCGAAGACCTTCACGATCCAATTCGATTGGCGCAAGCGATCAAGGGTCTTTCCATTCAATTGACGGCCACTCGGCCCATGGACGAAGCCATCAGCACGGCAGGGGGCGTGACCTGGGAAGGCTTGCTGCCAAGCTTGGAGTTCAAAGCCTTGCCAGGTGTGTTTTGTGCAGGGGAGATGCTCGATTGGGAGGCCCCAACGGGGGGGTATTTGCTCACAGCCAGTATGGCCACTGGGGCATGGGCCGCGAAGGCACTGCACCAAAAAATGAAAGGTGACGAGCCTTGACCCCGGCACTGGCGCCGCAGTTAGAGCTGCTTGGTTCCCCACCTGACTCGGTTGGCCGCTTAACCATGCGGGAAGGCCCGTCGGGGTCTATTGTAAGACACCGATAGAATCAGCACATGTCTTATCTTGTTCTGGCACGAAAATACCGTCCTCGCAACTTCACCGAAATGGTGGGGCAAGAGCACGTGGTGCAGGCCCTCACGAATGCTTTGGTGCAACAAAGGTTGCACCATGCCTATTTGTTCACAGGGACACGGGGTGTGGGCAAGACCACTGTTTCACGCATCTTGGCCAAGTCACTGAACTGCCAAGGCGCAGACGGACAAGGCGGGATCACGGCAGAGCCTTGCGGCGTCTGCCAGGCTTGCCAGGACATTGATTCGGGTCGATTTGTCGATTACACCGAACTCGATGCAGCTTCCAACCGAGGTGTTGACGAGGTTCAAAGCTTGCTGGAGCAAGCCGTTTACAAACCCGTTCAAGGGCGCTTCAAAGTCTTCATGATTGACGAGGTTCACATGTTGACCAACACGGCCTTCAATGCCATGTTGAAAACCTTGGAAGAGCCGCCCGAGTATTTGAAGTTTGTATTGGCCACCACCGATCCCCAAAAAGTGCCTGTCACGGTGCTCTCGCGTTGCCTTCAGTTCAACTTGCGCCCCATGGCGCCTGAAACAGTTTTTGAGCACCTGACGCGCGTCTTAGATCAAGAAAAATTACCTGCCGATCCCATGGCGCTGAAACTGCTGGCACGAGCAGCGCGCGGTTCGATGCGCGACGCGCTGAGCTTGACCGACCAAGCCATTGCCTTTGGCAGCGGTCAATTGCAAGAGGCCACTGTTCGATTGATGTTGGGCAGTGTTGATCAAAGCCACGTGATGGGACTGATTGACGCGTTGGCCCGCGGGGATGGCGCCGAAGTGGTTCGCATCTCTGAAACATTGCGACTCAATGGTTTGTCGGCTGCCTCTGCGCTCGAAGACATGTCAGTGGCTTTGCAGCGCATGGCGGTCTTGCAGGCTGTGCCGCAAGCTGCATCGGCGTCCAATGAGCCGGACCATCTAGAACTGGTGCGCTTGTCACAGGCCATGCCTGCGGATGAAACGCAATTGCTTTACAGCTTGTGCTTGCACGGCCGTGCAGAACTTGGCTTGGCACCCGATGAGTATGCGGCTTTGACCATGGTGTTGCTGCGCTTGTTGGCCTTTAAGCCCAAGCCAAGCGATTCTTCAGGCAGCGCGCCAACGGCTCAAAAAAAAACTCTAACAACAGCCCCAATCACGCGCACTGAAGCAGTTCAAAGCCCGCCCTTGCAGCAAGCCGTCGCTGCGCCGCCAAAAACTGAACCCACAGTTGTTCATGAAGCCCCAGATGAATTCGCTGAACCTGTGCAAGCTCCACCCACAGTACCGCTTCGCGTTCAAAACTTGCCTGTGCGGCAAGCCTCTGAACCCACGGAAAAATTAGCGCCCAAACCTTTGGTGCTGACAGAAGAAGGTCATTTTTGGACGGAAACTGTGCGCCATCTCATCAGTGCTGAGGCCATCACGGCCTTGGTGCGCGAGCTGGCCTTGCAATCACAATTGATTGCGCGTGACACCGATCAGTGGCATTTGCGCATTGAAAGCGAATCACTGAACCAAGGCGTGGCGCGTGAGCGTTTGCAAGCGGCACTGCACGCTGCAGGGCATTCGGTCAAGTTGGTGGTCGAAATTGGTAAAGTATCCGATTCGCCGGCGCAAAGAAATGCGGCGGCATTGGCTGAGAAACAAAAAGCGGCAGAAGATTTGATTCACGCCGACCCCTTGGTGCAAGCCATGGTGCAAGATTTTGGCGCCAAAATTGTGCCGGGCAGCATCAAGCTGATTTCTTAAATTCATTGAAGGAAAAACATGTTCAACAAAGGACAACTTGCAGGTTTGATGAAGCAGGCACAAGCCATGCAGGACAACCTCAAAAAAGCACAAGACGAACTGGCATTCGTTGAAGTTGAAGGCTCAGCCGGCAGTGGTTTGGTGAAAGTTTTGATGACTTGCAAGCATGCTGTCAAGCGCATCACCATCGATCCCAGCTTGCTGGCCGATGACAAAGACATGCTGGAAGATTTGGTCGCCGCAGCGTTCAATGATGCCGTGCGCCAAGCCGAAGAAGTTTCGCAACAAAAGATGGGCAAGTTAACGGCCGGTTTGCCTCCCGGCATGAAGTTGCCTTTCTAAATCAAACGCAATCAAGTTTCACCCCCTTTCATCCTCATGCAGAAACCCACAGCTCATGCGTTGGACGCGCTGATCCAGGCATTGCGCGTCTTGCCGGGCGTGGGTGCCAAGTCGGCTTCACGCATGGCTTTTCATTTGATGCAGCATGAGCGGGGTGGTGCATTGTTGTTGGCCAAGGCACTGACGCATGCCTGTGACCATGTGCGGCATTGCGCCACGTGTCATACCCTCACGGAGTCTGAAATTTGCGCGATGTGCAGTGATCCTGATCGCGACCGCTCACAATTGTGCGTGGTTGAAACACCAGCCGATCAAGCTGCCATTGAGAGAACTTCCACCTTCAGAGGTTTGTATTTTGTGTTGATGGGCAAACTCAGTCCACTCGACGGTGTCGGCCCCAACGATCTGGGCTTTGCCAAATTGTCAGAGCGCTGTAGCGATGGTTTGGTGCAGGAGGTGATCTTGGCCACCAACTTCACAGGCGAAGGTGAAGCCACAGCCCATGTCATTGCCGAAATGCTCAAAAAACGTGGCCTGCGCGTCACGCGTTTGGCCAGAGGCGTGCCTGCTGGCAGCGAGCTGGAATACGTTGACCTGGGCACCATTGCCCATGCGTTGGTCGACCGCCGGTAGTTCTGCGCCGGCAGTTAGCGTTCTTCATTACGTACTTACCCGCTTGGGAAGTCTCCCAATGCGCAAACACCGATACCTTTGTATGCTGAACCCATCTTTCATGGGAACTTATCAAGAGGTATTGTGGTGTTTGTCAGGCAAGGGCGTCGCAACTTTTCAGCGTTGGCTGCGGCCACGTTGCTCAGTTCGCATGGCGTTCTGCGTGCCTCAACTTCGCCGCAGCGAGTCAGCATCGCCTTGGCGGCCCACAACAGCCTTTACCATTTGCCACTGGTCTTGGCCGAACAATTGGGCTATTTGAAACACGAAGGCCTGCAAATTGATTGGCTCGAATGTGAGTCTGGCATTGAAGCGGTTCAAGCGGCCTTGGCGGGGCAAGCAGATGTGGTTGCGGGTGCCTTTGAACACGTCCTCGACTTGCAAACATCAGGCTTGTCGTGGCGTGCGTTTGTCTTGCAATCCAGGGCGCCCCAAATCAGTGTCGGTTTGGCCAGTCGGCGTGCAATTGGCATGAAGCATGTGAATGAACTCAAATCATTGAAACTGGGCATCTCTTCTTTGGGCTCGGCAACGCATTGGGTGGCGCAGCATTGGATCAAGCAGGTGGGACTGTCGACTGACGCCGTGCAGTTTGTGGCACTGGGCGCTGGCACAGGCAATGTGATGGAAGCCATGCGCGCAGGCACCGTTGATGCTTTGTGCCATGTCGATCCTGTTCTTCATTATTTGGAACAAAAAAACGAGTTGCGATTGATGGCTGATACACGCACATTGTCCAGCTCGCAGCGAATGTTTGGGGGACCTTTGGCCTCCGCATGTTTATTTGGAAAAGTTGAGTTTCTCCAAAAGCGCGCAGATCTCGCGCAAGCTTTGTCGCTTGGCGTGGTGAGGGCCTTGAAATGGCTTAAAACAGCAGGCCCTACAGATATTTTGAAAACAGTGCCTTCCCACCATTGGATGGGGGATCGTGCGCTGTATTTAGGTGCCCTTGAAAAACTGCGTGAAAGCTACAGCTTGGACGGACTGTTTGGCACAGACGCTGTTCAAACTGCATGGCGCATGCGAGCCTTGCGCATGGCGCAAGAAGCAGGTCCACTGTCGGCACTAGAGCGAAGCTTTACCAATCAATTTGCGCAAGTGGCCAAGCGCAAAATTGGCAATTGATTCGGCTGCTTATTTTTTGCCCTTGACGGGCGCTTTGGACTTGGCCTTCGAGCCCTTGCTCTGATTTGGCGCAGACTTCACGCCGGTGTTGATGCTGGATTTTTTACTGGCTGTTTTGCTGCCTTTAGAACTGGCCGTGGTGGGCACCAAAATGGCAATCGATTGACCTGGCTTCAGTGCGACAGGCATCTTCAATTTATTCCATGCCGCAATGTTGGCGGGTGTCACATCGTGCCGTGCAGCCAAGGTGGCCAAGGTGTCGCCTTTCAATGCGGTCACCATGATGCGGCGCAAGACCACTTCGGGTGCAAATGAAATTTGCGCGTTGTCTGCCAAATGCTCTGTGACGTCATTGTCCAAGTTGCCTTGTCGTGCCACCAGCAAGGTGGAACCTTGCTTGACTTGCATGCCATTGGGAATGGGGTTGATGCTTCTCAACTCTGATTCGGACATGTTGACCAACTTACCGACTTCCGCAATCTTCATGGTCTTGGGGACCGACCAGGCTGTCCAACTGGCAAGGGGCTTGTTAGCATGCTCTTCAAGGCGACGTAGAAATTTGTCGGCATTGTCCCAAGGCAACAAGATTTCGGGTGTGCCTGCAGCCAAGATCACGGGTCTGCTCATCGACGGATTGAGCGCTTTGAAGTCATCCAAACTGATGCCTGCAAAATTGGCCGCCAGTTTCACATCAATGTCACGCGTGATGCTGACAGATCGAAAGTAGGGGTGATTTTGAATCAGGGGCAAGCGGGCGTTGAAACTTTGAGGTTGCGCGATGATGTTCTTGACGGCTTGCAACTTGGGCACGTAATAACGTGTCTCGGTGGGCATGTTCAAGTCAGAATAGGTCAGACCCAAACCGGCGGCTTTGTTTTTGGCCAATGCACGGCTAACGCTACCTTCACCCCAGTTGTAGGCGGCCAGTGCCAAATGCCAATCGCCAAACATGCCGTACAACTTTTGCAAGTAGTCCAAGGCAGCCCGGGTGGACTCGACCACACCGCGGCGTTCATCACGGAAGATGTTCTGTTTCAAGTCAAAGTATTTGCCTGTGGCGGGCATGAATTGCCACATGCCTGCCGCTTTGGCGGACGACACGGCTTCAGGGTTGAACGCAGACTCAATGAAAGGCAGCAAGGCCAATTCAGTCGGCATGTTGCGCCGCTCTAATTCTTCAACAATGTGAAACAGGTATTTGCGTGAGCGCTCTGTCATGCGCAGCATGTAATCGGGTCTTGCGGCGTACCATTCTTCACGGTCTTTGACCAAATCATTTTCCAGATCTGGCATGGCAAAGCCTTGGCGAATGCGCACCCAAATGTCGGCCGGGGGTTCCGAGCTGACTTCTATTTTTTGTTTGGCCTTGACAGGCTTTGCAGCTGAAGTGGGTTGTACAGGCAGCGATGTTTCAGGGCTAGTTTCGGTGGCAGCCGCCTTGACATCGGATGCTTTATCTAAGTTCGCACAACCGACCAGGATCAAACTGAAGCATGCAAATGCCAAGCTTTGAATCAAAGCACGCAAAAAGTGAGTTGTCATTTGAAATCGTTTTTCCAAGAACGCAAGTTGGCGAAAATTTCGACGTCTTGGTGGGCTGTTTGAGGAGCAAAAGCCTTGACTGCTTGAATGACAGTGCTTTGGCGACTTCGCAAAAAGGGATTGATCTGCAGCTCAGTGGCCAGTTGTGCAGGAAGGGTTGGCAAGTTCTCTGACCGCAACTTCTGACACTGTTGCACATAGGCTTGGAGCGCCAGATTGTCAGGCTCGACGGCCATCGCAAATTTCAAATTGCTCAGGGTGTATTCGTGGGCACAGCAAACGCGGGTGTTGCCAGGCAGGGTGGCCAATGTGTCCATGGCCTTGAGCATTTGTGCGGGCGTGCCTTCAAAAATTCGGCCGCAACCACCCGAAAACAAAGTGTCGCCGCAGAACAAAATGGGTTCTTGTGCGCTGGGCTGTGACCAATAGGCGATGTGACCTGCCGTGTGACCTGGTACATCCAGGGTTTGAAAAACCAAGCCACCCCAATTGACAGCATCGCCTTGTTTCAAAGGCTGATATTCAAAAGGCAAAGATTCGTTTGCGGGGCCGTAAACCTTGGCGCCCCATTGCTGTTGCAAGCTGGCGACGCCGCCGGTGTGATCGCCATGGTGATGCGTGACTAAAATGCAATCAAGTTGGTGTTGGTTCTCAGCGAGCCAGCGTGTCACAGGCTCGGCCTGGCCAGGATCAACCACCAAAGCGCGGCCTTGGTGCTGGATCAACCAAATGTAGTTATCAGAGAATGCGGGCAGTGGAATCAGGTTCATGACTCATCCTATTATAGAAAGCAGCTCAATGACGCAAGCTTGGCGTGATTGGTTGAGTTCGCCCGCAGGTGCCTACTTACTCGATTGGGAGCAAGCCCAAATCGATGAGGTGGTGGCCGACATCTTTGGCTACCATGCACTGCAATTGGGCATGCCCGAGTTGGAGGGCTTGCGCACCAATCGCATGCCACACCAGTGGCTGGCTTCACCAGAGCCCGATTCAGTGTTGCCCAGCCAAACCTTGAATTTTGCAGCGCACAGTGTGGCCTTGCCATTTCAAGCAGACAGTTTGGATTTGTTGGTCATGCCGCACAGTTTGGAGCTCAGTCTGGATGCACATGCCAGCCTGCGAGAAGCGCATCGTGTTTTGATGCCAGAGGGCCATTTGGTCATTACCGGCTTGAATCCCACCAGCCTTTGGGGCTGGCGTCACAAACGATCGCAGTGGTATCAGAAGTGGGGGTATCGAGGCCTCAGCGCCCCCCCTTGCGACGAAATGATTGCTTATTGGCGACTCAAAGATTGGTTGCGATTGTTGGGCTTTGAAGTGAAACTGAGTCGCTTTGGCTGTTGGCGTCCCGCCATGGACAAGGCCAAATGGCTGCAGCGATGGTCTTGGATGGACCGTTTGGGAGCGCAGTGGTGGCCCATATTGGGTGGGGCTTACGTGCTGGTTGCCGTGAAAAAAGTTCACGGTGGTCGCATCGTGGGCGCCACCTGGAAAAAACGTCGCCCTCAAGCCAAAGCGGCCGTGGGCATCGCCCAAAGACAGACGATGTCCAATGAGCCGAACGGCCTTCAAAGAAAGAATGAATGTGAACCACGTTGAAATACACACCGACGGTGCTTGCAAGGGCAACCCTGGGCCTGGCGGGTGGGGCGCTTTGATGCGCTCGGGTGAGAATGTCCGGGAAATTTTTGGGGGAGAGCTGGACACCACCAACAACCGCATGGAGCTGACGGCTGTCATCGAGGCCTTCATGGCCTTGAAGCGACCTTGCAAGGTCACCCTCTATTTAGACAGCGAGTACGTGCGCAAAGGCATCACCGAATGGATTCACGGTTGGAAGGCCAAAGGCTGGCGAACCGCCGCCAAGCAGCCTGTAAAAAATGCCGATCTATGGCAGAAATTGGACGCTTTAGTGATCAATTCGGGACATCAAATTGAATGGCGCTGGGTCAAGGGTCACGCAGGTGACCCCGGTAATGAGCGCGCCGATGCACTGGCCAACCTGGGCGTTGAGCAAGCCTTAGGTCGCTGAATTTGTGCTTTCAAGGCTTTCAAGCATTCGCCTTGTTGTAAAGCCAAAGTAAAGGACAGTTTGGCCAAGGTGCACTGGAGGTTTTTTCCGATGCCAAGACCCCCCAACAACTGTTACATTTCAGAACTGTTTTGGGTCTTGTTCGGAAACTTTGATGTCTTTCAAAAAACCATATCTCGCGATTGCTTTGGTCGGCGTCGCAGCCGCTTCTGGTGCTGCCTGGTGGCTGCAAAATAAACCGAACGCCCCTGCTGCTGAAACAGCCGCAGTTGCTTCCAATCCTTCAGCGCCCAATGCTGCCGGTGGCGGTGCACCGGGGGGACCCGCAAAACCCACAGCCGTGGAAGTTGCCAAAGTCGAGCAAGCCAAAATTGTGGACGAGACTCAATCTGTGGGCAGTCTGCGTTCGAACCAAGGCGTTGTTTTGCGCCCTGAAGTGGGTGGACGCGTCAGCCAAGTTTTGTTCAAAGATGGTCAGCGTGTCAAAAAGGGCCAAGTCTTGGTGCAGTTTGATGACCAATTGCCTGCAGCACAAGTGATGCAGGCCAAGGCCGAATTGTCCATTGCACAGGCCAATCACAAGCGCAACCAAGAGTTGGTGTCTCAGAATTTCATCAGCAAGCGTTCCTTGGACGAAAGCGAAGCCGCATTGCAAGTGGCCCAAGCCAAATTGGCCTTGGCTCAAGCCACGCTTCAGCGTTTGAAAATCCTCGCTCCGTTTGATGGCGTGGCAGGTTTGCGTCAAATCAACGTGGGCGACTATTTGAAAGATGGCGCTGACATGGTCAACGTGGAAGACATCGATGCGGTGTTGCTCGACTTCCGTTTGGCTGAACGCTTTCAAACCAAAGTCAAACCGGGTCAAAAAGCCCAAGTCAGCTTTGATGCTTTGCCTGGCCGTAAATTCACCGCCATCATTCAAGCCATTGATCCTTTGATCGATGCGAATGGACGTTCAGTGGGCATTCGCGGTTGCATTGACAACCGCCAGATGCAGTTGCGTCCTGGTATGTTTGCGCGCGTCAATGCGGTTTTCGGCGAACGTGCAGAAGCTTTGGTCTTGCCAGAAGAGGCCATCGTGCCTCAAGGTGGTCGTGCCACGGTGGTGAAGGTCGTACCTGGCGCCAATAAAGATGAGCTGATTTCAGAGCGTGTCACGGTCAAGATTGGCTTGCGCCAACCTGGCAAAGTGGAAATTCTGGAAGGCTTGGCATTGGGTGACACCGTTGTGGTTGCCGGACAGCAGCGTTTGCAAAAAGACGGCACATTGGTCCGAGTTGTGGACATGTCCAAAGGACAAGCGGGTGGTGCAGCAGGTGGTGCAGCGGGTGGTGCAGCGGGTGCCAATGGCGCGCCAGGTGCAGGCGGTGCTGCATCTGCAGGTCCTGCCGCAGGGGGGGGCAAGTCGCCTGATGCAGCGCCAGCCAAAGAAGCCGGCAAAGGCAAGATGCCTCCCGTGACCGGTGAAAACCCATGCTTAAGAGGTCTGAATGCAACTCGCTGAAACCTCTATTCGCAGACCGGTCTTTGCGACCGTTTTGTCGCTGCTGATTCTGTTGATTGGCGCGGTCAGTTTCAATCGTCTGTCTCTGCGTGAATATCCAAAAATTGACGAGCCCACTGTCACCGTCAGTGTGAAGTACCCTGGTGCTTCAGCCGAGGTGATTGAATCGCAAGTGACCAAGCCATTGGAAGACTCCATTGCGGGCATCGATGCGGTTGATGTGATCACGTCCATCAGCCGTGCAGACCAATCGCAAATCACGGTTCGCTTTCGTTTAGAGAAAGACGCTGACACGGCAGCAGCGGAAGTGCGCGACCGGACGTCGCGCATTCGCGGCCGATTGCCTCAAGCCATTGAAGAGCCTGTCATTGCCAAAGTGGAGGCGGATGCTTTCCCGGTCATTTGGTTGGCGTTTTCTAGTGACACCCTGTCACCCCTGCAAATCAATGACTTGATCAACCGAGTGGTCAAGCCGCGATTGCAAACGGTCACAGGTGTGGCCGACGTTCGCATTTATGGTGAACGCAAATACGCCATGCGTGTTTGGCTTGATGCCGAACGCTTGGCGGCCTATCGCTTAACACCGCAAGATGTGGAAGACGCTATTCGCCGTAGCAATTTGGAGTTACCTGCTGGACGGATTGAATCTCAGCAGCGTGAGTTCAGTGTCACGTCACAAACCGATTTGATCAAGGCCGGTCAATTTGGTGACATCACCATTCGCAACATCAATGGCTTTCCAATCAAAATTCGCGATGTGGCCAAAGTGGAAGAGGGCGCGGCAGACGATCGCAGCCGTGTGCGTTTGAATGGCAAGGCCTCTATTTCAGCTGGCGTGATTCGTCAGGCAACGGCCAATCCTTTAGAGTTGTCCAAAGGTGTGCGCGACATGATGCCGCGCTTGCAACAAGATTTGCCAGGCGATGTGACCATCGATGTGGCCAATGACAACTCGGTGTTCATCGACAAGTCGATCAAGAGCGTGTTCCAAACCATTTTGGAAGCGGTCATTTTGGTGGCCCTGGTGATTTTTGTATTTTTGCGAACATTCCGTGCGTCCATCATACCCATCATCACCATCCCAGTCAGTTTGATTGGTACCTTTGCCATGATGGCCTTGGCAGGCTTCACCATCAACACCCTGACCTTGTTGGCCTTGGTGCTGGCCATTGGCTTGGTGGTGGACGATGCCATTGTGATGTTGGAGAATATTTTCCGGCACATTGAAGAAGGTTTGGACCCCTTCTCGGCAGCGATCAAAGGTGCCAAAGAAATTGGCTTCGCCATTGTGGCCATGTCACTGACCTTGGCTGCGGTGTTTGCCCCCTTGGCTTTCACACCAGGCCGCACAGGTAAGTTGTTCAGTGAATTTGCCTTGGCCTTGGCGGGCGCTGTGTTGGTCTCCGGCTTTGTGGCGCTAACCTTGTCGCCCATGATGAGTTCTTTGCTCTTGCGCCACAACCCCAATCCCAACCGCTTTGACGTGTTCATGGAGAAAATCCTGACAGGTTTGTCAAACGGCTACGAAAATTTGCTCACATTGGTGTTGAAAAAAGCACGTTGGTTGGTGGTCTTGGTGATGGCATCGTGCGGTGTTGGCATTGTGTTGGTGTACCCCACCATGAAGCAAGAACTGTCACCTTTGGAAGATCGCGGCACCATTTTGGCCACGGTCACAGCCCCCGATGGCTCGACGCTGGATTACACAGACAAATATGCCAAGTCGCTCGAGAAAATTGGCAGCGCCTATCCAGAGTTCGATCGTATTTTTGCCAACTTGGGCAATCCAACGGTGGCTCAGGGCAGCGTCATTTACCGCGCTGTCGATTGGGATGAACGCAAACGCACAACGCTTGAAATTGCCCGTGAAATGCAAGGCAAGTTCAATGGCATTGCAGGCATCAACGCCTTCCCCATCACACCGCCTTCTTTGGGGCAGGGCTTCCGCGAGCGTCCTGTCAACTTTGTGATTCAAACGTCAGACAGTTATCAAAATCTGAACGCCGTCACTCGCCAAATGTTGGATGCGATTGCCAAAAATCCAGGCTTCATTGCCCCTGACGTGGATTTACGTTTGAACAAACCAGAGCTTCGCATTGATGTCGACCGTGTCAAAGCCACAGAATTGGGTGTCAGTGTGGATGTGGTGGCGCGTGCCATTGAAACCATGTTAGGCGGTCGTACTGTGACGCGTTACAAGCGTGATGCAGAGCAATACGATGTGATTGTGCAAACCCAAGCCAGTGGCCGCAATGCGCCAGATGACATCGACAACATTTATGTCCGCGGACGCAATGATGCCGTCATTCCCTTGTCTGCCTTGGTGAAAGTGCGAGAAAGCGTATCGCCGCGCGAGCTAAACCACTTTGGTCAACGCCGTTCTGTATCCATCACCTCCAATTTAGCGCCTGACTATGCCTTGGGCGATGCCTTGAAGTTTTTGGACGCCACAGCGGCGGGTATATTGAAGACTGGCTACACCACAGAGTTGAATGGCACCTCACGTGAATTCCGCAGCTCCCAAGGTGCGTTGGTGATTGTGTTTGTGCTGGCGCTGTTCTTTATTTTCTTGGTGCTGGCGGCGCAGTTCGAAAGTTTCATCGACCCGTTCGTGATCATGTTGTCGGTGCCGCTCTCGATGTTCGGCGCGCTCATCACGCTCAAAATGACGGGTGGCACTCTCAATGTGTATTCTCAGATTGGCTTGATCACCTTGGTCGGCTTGATTACCAAGCACGGTATCTTGATTGTGGAATTTACCAATCAATTGCGCGAGCAGGGTGTCGACACATTTGATGCCATTGTGAAGGCCGCAGGTCAACGCTTGCGTCCAATTTTGATGACAACGGGCGCCATGGTCTTGGGTGCGTTGCCCTTGGCGCTGGCCAAAGGTGCTGGCGCTGAAAGTCGCATTCAAATCGGTTGGGTGATTGTGGGCGGTATGACCTTCGGCACCTTGCTGACGGTCTTTGTGGTGCCCACCATGTACAGCTTGTTTGCCCGCAAATCAGTGCCGGGTCCTAACAAAAAAGATGTGGTGGATTCCCCCTCCGAGGCCGGCCACGCACATCCTTAATTCAAAGCATCAACACATCAACCCAGTCCCCAATTTGCGCGGTGGACTGGGCATGTGACAACACAATCAAGCAGTTGGCTTGTACCATTGAGCTCAATACACCAGAGCCTTGGTTGCCAGTGGTGACAACTTCTAAATCACCTTGGGCATTGCGTGTTGCCGTACCCCGTTGATATTCTGTGCGTCCTGGTTTTTTTCTTAAAACCTCTTGTGTTTTAGCGCGAACCAAAGGTGGGGGTGCAGAGGTCACGCCCATCATTTGCAGCAGCGCAGGTTTCACAAAAGCCAAGAAGGTCACCATCACGGCAACGGGGTTGCCTGGCAATCCGAACAACACGGCCGAGTGATTGCCTTGCGTCAAACGACCCACAGCCATGGGCCGGCCGGGGCGCATGGCAATTTTCCAAAAGACAACGTCGCCTAATTTCTTCATCATGGCTTTGGTGAAATCGGCTTCTCCAACGCTGACGCCGCCGCTGGTGATCACGGCATCGGCCGACTGTGCTGCTTGAGTGAAAGCTTGTTCCAAGCGCACGGGGTCGTCGCGCACAACGCCCAAGTCGATCATCTCGCAGCCCAAGTCCTGCAGCATGCCAAAAACGGTGTAGCGGTTGCTGTCGTACACCGCGCCTTCGCGTGGCGCTTCGCCTAGGCTCAGGATCTCGTCGCCCGTAGAGAAATAGGCCACCTTCAAGCGACGAACCACGGGTGCCGTGGGTTGCCCCAAGCTGGCCAGCAGGCCCACAGCGGCCGGTGTGACCCTGGTGCCTTTGGTCAAAGCCGGAAAGTTCTTTTTCAGATCTTCGCCACACAAGCGGCGATTGTCTCCGGCCCGCACAATGCCTGCCGGAATGCTGATGCTGTCAGTGGCCACGCTGCACAATTCTTGTGGCACGACAGTGTCGAGGCCTTCGGGCATGATGGCGCCGGTCATGATCTTGACGCATTCACCCGCTTGAACTGTCCCTTGCCAAGCCTTGCCTGCCATGGCAGTCCCAACGACTTTCAAGTTCAGTGCTTGATTGGCTTGCAGCGCATCCCCTTTGAATGCAAAACCATCCATCGCTGAATTGTCATGAGGCGGCACATCGATCGGACTGATGACATCTTTGGCGATGACGCGATTCAAGGCTTCAAAAATAGGAACGTCTTCCACCTCTGAGATGGGCGTCACCAGTTGATTTAAAAAATTCAGAACTTCATGCGCAGGCAAAGCTTGCGGGTCATAGCCCTGAAGATTGGCGGCGATGTCGGCCAGTGACTTGCTTTGGGTCATGGTGTTTTTTCGAGGCGGTGCAATTCTTCTAGCGTGTTGGCATTGAAAAAAGCGCGAGGATCGATGTCGGGGGTGTCAAACGGCACCACTGCGCAGGTGTGTTGTGCTGTCCAGGCATCGATCTTTCTGCCGCCGGCTTGCATGAACTTCACCAAGCTTTCTAAGAGGCTGACTCGCATCAAGCAAAAAACAGGCTGGGGACGCACAGTGCCGTCTTCTTCCTTGGCCGCAGCGATCGCAATGTCGGCATTTTGCTGGATCAGGGCCTCGTGTAATTTGTGAGCCAATTCCAAGGGAAACAAGGGGCTGTCGCAGGGGACGGTGAGCAAGAGTTCTGTTTCGCAACGCTCAAGTCCTGTGAGAAATCCAGCCAAAGGACCCGCAAAACCATCGGTGCTGTCGGGCCAAACTTGCACGCCTAATGACTCATAAGCAGACAGGTTTCGATTGGCCACAATCATGATGTCGGACAGTGGCGAACCGTGCTGCATTTGCAATCGCATGAGGGCATGCAAGGCGAGGGGTGTACCGTTGAAATTTTGCAGGCCCTTGTCGAGGCCGCCCATGCGCGCGCCTCTTCCGCCTGCCAAAATTAAACCGGTCATGCTGTGATCGTTCATGGGATGGGGCAATCTGAAAGCAGGGGATTAACCCCCGATGTAACTCATCTCGACTTTGCGACGCGTCGCGTTGGCTTGATCGCTTGGAGCGTTGGGTGAATCTTTTTCTGCTCGACGCAACTCAGAGTATCTGTCGCCGCGTTGTGACCAGATGGCCGCAATGGCATGCGTCAGTGCGTTGGGATCTGGGTTGTCTCGGACCAAAGATTTCAGGTCATAGCCTTGCGTGGCAAACAGACACAAATAAAGTTGACCTTCTGTGGTGAGTCGTGCGCGGTTGCAATCGCTGCAAAAAGCTTGGGTCACACTGCTGATGAAACCCACTTCACCCAAAAGCGGATCGTGTTCACCTTGCGCATTGAGGTACCCCCAGCGCTCGGCTGTTTCGCCAATTTGCGAAGGAGCCAAGGGCGTGAGGGAGAACTCGGTCTGTAGCATTTTCAAAACGTCTGCACTGGGCATCACTTCGTTCATGCGCCAGCCATTGGTTGCGCCGACGTCCATGTACTCAATGAATCGCAGTGCAATGCCTGTGCCTTTGAAGTAGCGAGCCATGGGCAAGATTTCTTGCTCATTGGTGCCGCGCTTCACCACCATGTTCACTTTGATGGGACCCAGGCCCGCAGCTTGCGCTGCCGCAATGCCTTCCAAAACATCGCTGACAGGAAAGTCCACATCGTTCATGCTTTTGAAAATGGCATCGTCTAAGCCATCCAAACTGATGGTGACGCGTTTTAAGCCGGCATCTTTCAAGCTTTGGGCTTTGCGCGCCAGCAGCGAGCCGTTGGTGGTCAGTGTGATGTCTAGAGGTTTGCCAGAGGCTGTGCGCAATGCGGCCAGTTGTTCAACCAAGACTTCCAGGTTTTTTCGAAGCAAGGGTTCACCACCGGTTAGCCTGATTTTTTCAACACCCAGCGCAATGAAGCTTTGGGCAGTGCGTGTGATCTCTTCGAAACTCAAAAGTGCACTGTGCGGCAAATAGGTGTAGTCGCTGTTGAAAATTTCTTTCGGCATGCAGTAGCTGCATCTGAAATTACAACGGTCCGTGACGCTGATGCGCAAGTCTCTTAAAGGTCGATGCAAGCGATCCTTCAAGCTGTCACCTGACAAAGCGAGCGCGCCCTCCACAAAGGTAGGGAGAGGCAAATTTCCCAGGGGCTGGGTGATGATGGGAATGACGCGTTCAGACACAGCGTGCGCCGTCAACTTCAATGCACACACCACTGATGAACGAGCCTTCATCACTGGCCAAATAGAGGGCCGCATTGGCCACGTCCAGAGAAGTCGAAAAACGACCCAAGGGAATGGTGGCCATGAACTTGGCGCGCTTGGCTTCGTCAACAGGCCCGCCTGCAAATTCAGCCGACAAGCCTGTGTCGGGATTGAACACCGGGTTGATGCAATTCACTCGAATGTTGTCGGGCCCCAATTCGGATGCCAAAGATTTGCTGGTGGTAATCACAGCACCCTTAGAGCCGTTGTACCAAGTGAGGCCAGGGCGAGGGCGAATGCCTGCAGTCGATGCTATGTTGATGAACGAGCCGCCACCGTTTTTGCGGAACTCGGGCACAGCGTGAACCGTGGCCAAGTAAATGCTCTTCATGTTGACAGCGTAGCATTTGTCGAATTCTTCTTCACTGACTTCAAGTGCAGGGCGATTGCGGTGTGTCCATCCTGCGTTGTTGATCATCACATCCAAATGCCCCCAAAGCTTGACCGCTTCTTGCACCATGGCTTTGACATCGTCTGAGCGCGTCACGTCAGCTGCAAAGAATGCCGCGGTACCGCCAGCGGCTTGAATGTCTTTCACCACTTTTTGGCCGGCTGCGCTGTTGATGTCATTGACCAAGACTTTGGCACCATGGGCCGCAAAATGTTTGGCGATGCCTTCGCCAATGCCACCACCTGAGCCTGTGACGATGACCACTTTTTGATTGATGTTCATGAAAAATCCTGATGTTCTTTGAATGAGGCCTAGGCTGCGTGCTTAGCCGTGTTGAATAGCGACGGTTTTCAAAGTTGTGAAACCATACAGTGCTTCAAAACCTTTTTCACGGCCATGGCCGGAAGACTTCACGCCGCCAAAGGGTAATTCAACGCCGCCCCCCGCGCCGTAATTGTTGATGAAGACTTGGCCACTTCGCAGGCGCTTGGCCATTCTGAATTGACGGCCGCCATCGCGCGTCCAAACGCCTGCCACCAAACCAAAGGCGGTGGCGTTGGCCATTTCAATGGCCTGATCTTCACCTTCGAAGCACATGGCCGAGAGCACCGGACCAAAAACTTCTTCTTGTGCCACACGGTGATCGACGGGCACATCGCGCAGCAAAACAGGCGCTTGATAAAAACCAGTTTCAGGGGCTTCGGACACCACACTGCCTTGCGCCACCGTGCGAATGCCGGCGGCCTTGGCTTCTTCCAAAAAGCCTTGTACGCGCATTTTTTGCGTGGCTCTGATGAGCGGTCCTAAATTCAAATCGGCGCTTGCAGGGCCCACACGTAATTTGCTGAAGGCTTCTCCCAGACGTGCAAGCAGAGGCTCGTAAATGCTTTTCTCAATGAGTACGCGTGAACCTGCACTGCAAGTTTGCCCTGAGTTTTGAACAATGGCGTTGATGATGACGGGGATGGCAGCATCCAAGTCAGCATCGGCAAAAATGATTTGCGGACTTTTGCCACCCAGCTCCAACGTAACAGGGCAATGCCTTGCAGCGGCGGCTTGTTGAATGAGCGTGCCGACTGTGGGGCTGCCCGTAAAGCTGATGTGGTCAATGCCAGGGTGCTTGGCCAGCGCATCACCGACTTCATGTCCTAAGCCCGTCACGATGTTGATGGCGCCTGGCGGAAACCCCACCTCAGCCGCCAATTGCGCAACACGGATCAAGCTCAAGCAAGCATCTTCTGCGGGCTTGACCACACAGACGTTGCCGGCTGCCAATGCGCCGCCGACACATCTGCCAAAAATTTGCATGGGGTAATTCCACGGCACCACATGGCCAGTGACGCCATGCGGTTCACGCCAGGTCAAAACGCTGTAGCCGTTTTGATAAGGAATGGTTTCACCATGAAACTTGTCACAGGCGCCCGCATAAAACTCAAAGTAACGCGCCAATGCTTTGGCATCGGCCATGGCTTGTTGTGTGGGTTTGCCGCAGTCACGTTGTTCCAGTCGCATCAACTCTTCGGCATGTTCAGCTACTTTGCGCGACAGTGCCATTAGCAATCGACCGCGTTCTGATGCGTTCAATTGGGACCACGGTCCTTCGAAACATTCGCGCGACGACTTGACGGCCATGTCAATGTCATGCGGATTGCTGCGTTGAATGTGGTCAAAGGTTTGGCCGTCAGAGGGGTCGATCACAGGCCATGTTTGCCCGCTTTGGCTGGCCACCGATTGGTTGTGGATGAAATTGAGTTGCATGGTGCTATTTTGCGCGTAAAAAAGCCCGCGATGAAGGCCATGCGCGGGCTTTGTGTCACTTGCGTGGCGGGCCAAAGGCGCGCCACGTTCAATTGGACGGATCAGCTGTGGAACTTCATCACCAGCGGCACAATGAGCAAAGCCACAATGTTGATGATTTTGATCAGCGGATTGATGGCAGGGCCAGCCGTGTCCTTGTAGGGGTCGCCCACGGTGTCGCCAGTCACAGCAGCCTTGTGGGCTTCAGAACCCTTGCCGCCGTGGTGTCCGTCTTCGATGTATTTCTTGGCATTGTCCCAAGCACCGCCGCCGGTACACATGGAAATGGCCACAAACAACCCGGTGACGATGGTGCCCATCAGCAAGCCGCCCAAGGCTTTGGGGCCCAGCAACAAACCAATCACGATGGGAACCACGACGGGCAACAAACTTGGAATCACCATTTCTTTGATGGCTGCCGTGGTCAACATGTCAACAGCGCGGCCGTATTCTGGCTTGGCAGTGCCTTCCATGATGCCCTTGATTTCGCTGAATTGGCGTCGAACTTCCACCACCACAGCGCCTGCTGCGCGGCCCACGGCTTCCATGGCCATGGCACCAAACAAGTAGGGGATCAGGCCACCAATGAACAAGCCCACAATGACCAAGGGGTCGGACAGGTCAAAGGTGATGGCTTTGCCGTAGGTTTCCAGTTTGTGGGTGTAGTCTGCAAACAAAACCAAGGAGGCCAAACCGGCTGAGCCAATGGCATAGCCCTTGGTCACAGCTTTGGTGGTGTTGCCCACAGCATCCAGGGGGTCTGTGATGTCACGCACGCTGCTGGGCAGTTCGGCCATTTCGGCAATGCCGCCAGCGTTGTCAGTGATAGGGCCATAGGCGTCCAAGGCCACCACAATGCCGGCCATCGACAACATGGACATGGCGGCCACGGCAATGCCATACAAACCGGCCAAGCCATAAGACACCACAATGGCAATGCACACAAAAATCACTGGCCAAGCTGTCGAGCGCATGGAGACGCCCAAGCCTGCGATGATGTTGGTGCCGTGACCCGTTGTAGAGGCTTGCGCAATGTGTTGCACAGGGCTGTACTGTGTTCCGGTATAGAACTCAGTGATCCATACCAAAGCGGCGGTCAAAACTAGGCCCACAGCACACGCGCCAAACAATTTCATTTGGCTACCGCTGGCTGCGATGGCGTTGTCCGGCATGATCCACATTGTGACGAAGTAGAACGCGATCAAGGACAAAACACCGGCAATGGCCAAACCTTTGTAAAGCGCAGGCATGACGTTGGTCATACCGGGTGAAGCTTTGACAAAGAAGCAGCCAATGATGGAGGCCACGATGGACACCGCACCCAAGGCAAGCGGGTACATCACAGCATTGCCAGGTGCGCCTGCAACCAAGAGTGAGCCCAACACCATGGTGGCAATCAAGGTCACTGCGTAGGTTTCAAACAAGTCGGCGGCCATGCCTGCGCAGTCGCCCACGTTGTCACCCACGTTGTCGGCAATCACCGCTGGATTGCGGGGGTCGTCTTCTGGAATGCCAGCTTCCACCTTGCCGACCAAATCGGCGCCCACGTCAGCACCTTTGGTGAAGATGCCGCCGCCCAAACGGGCAAAGATCGAAATGAGGGAAGAGCCAAAGGCAAAGCCAATGAGGGGATTGAGGATGACAGACAGCTTCACATCGGGCGTGAGGTTGCCGTTACCTGCCAAGAACCAGTAGAAACCTGTGACACCCAATAGGCCCAAGCCCACCACCAGCATGCCCGTGATGGCGCCGCCTCGGAACGCAACGTCCAGGGCCGGGCCAATGCCTTTGGTGGCAGCTTGTGCAGTACGCACATTGGCACGCACCGAAACGTTCATGCCAATAAAGCCACAAGCGCCCGAAAGCACCGCACCGATGACAAAGCCAATGGCTGTGGTCATGTCAAGGAAAACGCCCATCAAGATGGCCAACACCACGCCCACCACGGCAATGGTTTTGTACTGTCTTGCTAGGTAGGCGGCTGCACCGGCTTGAATCGCGGCTGCAATTTCTTGCATTCGGTCATTACCGGGGTCTTGGGCCAGAATCCATCCACGAGCCCAAACGCCATAAATTACGGCGATCAGTCCGCAAACGAGCGCCAAAATCAACGCTGAATTGCCTGTCATAAATCAATCTCCTTAGTTGTTACCGCTGAAAGGAGGTGCAACGCTCGAGAAACACCTCCCGGCGTTGCTTCCTCGCTCCCAGAAGGAGACGATTGGCCAACAAAGTCATTAAAAGGGCAATGATCCGAAATCGCAAGCCCTGTGAAAGTAAAATCGGGGTTAATCCTAAGCTTCTTAGATTTACATCAACTCTTTTAATTTTCAGAAAAATGTCCCTAGACAACGTTACCCCAGGCAGCAAAGTTCCCGAGCAATTCAACGTCATCATCGAAATCCCGATGAATGCCGACCCCGTGAAATACGAAGTGGACAAAGCCACTGGCGCTATTTTTGTCGACCGCTTCATGAGCACGGCCATGCATTACCCCACCAACTATGGCTATGTGCCCAAAACCATCAGCGGCGACGGCGACCCTGTCGATGTGTTGGTGATCACACCCGTGCCCTTGATTCCCGGTGTGGTGGTGCCTTGCCGTCCCATTGGTATTTTGAAAATGCAAGACGAAGCCGGTGAAGACGGCAAGGTCTTGGCTGTGCCAACCGACAAAATTTTGTCGATCTACACACAATGGCAAAAGCCTGAAGATTTGAACCCCTTGCGTTTGAAAACCATTGCCCACTTCTTTGAGCACTACAAAGATTTGGAAGAGGGCAAATGGGTCAAGATTTTGGGTTGGGAAGGCCCAGAGTCTGCCAAGAAAGAAATCTTGGACGGCATCGCCAACTACCAAAAAGCCAACGCCTAATCAGGCGCAAGCTGTACCTTGAACTCGCCATGGGTTCAGGGTGCCAGCTCAGCCCTTTTTCAAGGGTGATCTGGCTTCTAAGTTTTCCAAATAGGCCGCAACACCGCGGCCTTCTTTTTCCAAATAGCGCTCTACCGCATCCGCAAAACTGGGATGCGCCAACCAGTGCGCGCTGCTGGCTTTGACGGGCAGCAAAGCGCGGGCCATTTTGTGCTCACCTTGCGCGCCGCCTTCAAAGCGGACAAAGCCATTGGCGATGCACCAGGCAATCGGCTGGTAGTAGCAAGCCTCAAAGTGCAGACAGTCAACACGCTCCAAAGCGCCCCAATAGCGGCCATAGGCGACATCACCTTGAATGGCGATCAGGCTGCAGGCCATTCGCTGGCCATCTTTGTCGGCAATGAACAGCACCCAGTTCTCGGGCATCGTGTCTTGCATGCGTTGAAAAAAATCACGGCTCAAATAAGGTGCGTTACCGTGTTCAAAATAGGTTTGCGCGTAGCACTTGTAGAAAAAGTCCCAGTCTTGAGTTTGAATCTCTTGGCCACGCAGGGTTTTGAAGGTCACGCCAGCTTCATGGACTTTTCGCCGTTCTTGCCGAATCTTCTTGCGCTTTTCTTGATTCAAGCTGGCCAAGAAATGATCAAAGTCTTCGTATTGAGCGTTGTGCCAATGAAATTGAACGGTATGCCGCTCGAGCCAGCCCGCCTCCTCAGTGGCCTGCAGGTCGTCGCCTGACAAAAACAAAACATGCACAGATGACCACTTGGCGTCTTGGGCCATTTGCACCATGGCTTGAATCAATGCAGCCTTGCTCTCTTTGCTATCGGCCAAAAGGCGAGAGCCTGGAACGGGCGTGAAGGGCACGGCACCCACAGCCTTGGGGTAGTAATCCAAGCCGTGGCGGTGATAGGCATCGGCCCAAGCCCAGTCAAACACGTATTCACCATAGGAATGGGGTTTGACATAGAGCACGGCTGCTGCGGCCAAACCAGTTTCTGGGCTTGCGTTGGGGCGGTATAGGCAGATAACTTGAGGTGTCCAGCCTGTTTCTGGGCAAGCCGAGGCACTTTCTTCCATGGCCCACAGATAGGCGTGCCGCATGAAGGGTGTGGGTTCAGATTGAGAAGCCAACAAAGAATCCCATGCAGACGCAGTGATATTTCGCATGGAATCCTGCACCGCGATGACATAATTGTTGGAACTGAATTCCTGCACCTGTATGACCCTTCAACTTTGTATTGCCCAACTCAACTTTGTGGTGGGTGACATGACGGGCAATGCCCGCAAAATCATCGACGCGGCTCACCAAGCCTATGCTCAGGGTGCACGCGTCTTGGTCACGCCCGAGTTGGCCATTTGTGGCTATGCCGCTGAAGACTTGCTGTTACGACCCGCCTTCATCGATGCCTGCGATGATGCCCTGAAAACAGTGGCCCGTGAGCTGGCTGGGTTAAAGGGCATGCATGTGGTGCTGGGCCATCCTCAGGGCGGCGGCATTCAAAGCAAAAGTGTGGCCATCACGCAGCGCTTCAACCGGGCTTCTGTGTTGTGCGAAGGGCAGGTTGTGGCCAGCTATGCCAAGCAAGAGTTGCCCAACTACCAAGTGTTCGATGAGCGTCGCTATTTCACACCTGGCCAACAGCCATGTGTTTTTGAGGTGGCTGGCCTTAAGTTGGGATTGCTGATTTGCGAGGACGCTTGGTTTGAGGCGCCCGCCCAAAAAGCGCGTGAAGCTGGCGCACAAGCCTTGCTGGTGCTCAATGCGTCGCCATTTCACGTTGGCAAAGGGCTAGAGCGTGAGGTTCAAATGAGCCAGCGCGTGAAAGACTGCCAATTACCCCTTGTCTATGCACATCTAGTTGGCGGACAAGATGAGGTGATTTTTGAGGGCCGTTCATTTGCCATCGATGCCAATGCGAAAGTGGTGGCCAGGGCGCCTGCTTTCCAAGAGTGTTTGCAATACATCGATCTGAAAGCGGATGGCGCAACGCAGGGGGTTCGCTTGTCTGGCCGTGAAATTGTGCCCGAGAGCACCTGGGAAGAAGATCTTTGGCACGCCTTGGTCTTGGGCATTCGAGACTATTTGGGCAAGAACGGTTTTCCGGGGGCCATACTGGGACTTTCGGGCGGCATCGATTCCGCGTTGGTGTTGGCGCTGGCCGTCGATGCCATTGGTGCTGACAAAATCCACGCCGTCATGATGCCGTCGCCTTACACGGCAGACATCAGCTGGTTGGATGCCCGCGACATGGTCAAACGTCTGAACGTGCGCTACGACGAAATCGCCATAGCGCCATTGTTTGAAGGCTTTAAATCGGCATTGTCTGATCAGTTCAAGGGCTTGGCCGAGGACACCACCGAAGAGAACATTCAAGCTCGGGTTCGCGGAACTTTGCTGATGGCTTTGTCCAACAAGACGGGTGCCATCGTGCTGACCACCGGCAACAAGAGCGAAATGGCCACGGGTTATTGCACCTTGTATGGCGACATGGCGGGTGGTTTTGCCGTCATCAAGGATGTGGTCAAGACGCAAGTTTTTCACTTGGCCGAGTGGCGTAACAAGCACGATCCCTATGGCACGGGTGCCAACCCCATCCCAGAGCGCATCATCACCCGGCCGCCCAGTGCCGAGCTTCGCGCGGATCAGAAAGACCAGGACAGCTTGCCGCCTTACGAAGTGCTCGATGCCATTGTGCAGCGTTACATGGAAAATGACGAGGGCATTCATGCCCTCGAGGCCGATGGGTTTGAACGCGCCGATGTTGAGAAAGTCACCCGCTTGATTAAACTGAACGAATACAAGCGACGCCAGTCGCCGGTTGGAATTCGTGTCACGCACCGCAGTTTTGGCAAAGATTGGCGTTATCCTATAACCAATCGATTCCGAGCTTAATTTTTTCAGTCTGGACTATTTCATGAAACAAATCACAGCCATCATCAAGCCTTTCAAATTGGAAGAAGTTCGCGAAGGCCTGGCCGAATGCGGCGTCACTGGCTTGACCGTGACAGAAGTGAAAGGCTTTGGCCGTCAAAAAGGCCACACAGAGTTGTACCGCGGTGCCGAGTACGTCGTCGATTTCTTGCCCAAGGTCAAAGTGGAAGTGGCTGTGAAAGACGACGACGTTGAGCGTTGCGTGGATGCCATCGTGAAAGCGGCCCGTACCGGCAAAATTGGCGACGGCAAAATCTTCATCACTTCCGTTGAGCGCGTCATTCGCATTCGCACGGGTGAACTGGACGACGATGCAGTTTAAGCATCAAGGTCAATGGGTCAATTGACTTATTGTTAAATGGACTCGCTTTGAAAGGGCGTTGGCAGGGCAGCAGCCTGGACCAAAGAGGGCAGCAGTTGTTTGGCATCTGAATGTGTTTGGATCAAGTCCATTTGCCAAGAGCCCATGAATTCATGTGTCACCACTGAATTGAGAAAACTCAGCATGGTGTCGTAATAGCCATTCAAATTCAGCAGGCCAATGGGCTTGTTGTGATAGCCCAGCTGGCGCCATGTCCAAACTTCGTAAAACTCTTCAAAAGTTCCGATGCCGCCTGGCAAGGCCAGAAAAGCATCGGCACGTTCGGCCATCAATTGTTTGCGCTCGTGCATGGTTTCAACGATGTGCAACTCTGTGCATTCGGTGTGTGCCCATTCTTTTTCAACCAGGGCACGGGGAATGACGCCGACAACCATGCCGCCTGCTGCCAAGGTGGCATTGGCCACAATGCCCATCAGGCCGTTTCGGCCGCCTCCGTACACCAATTGACCGCCATGCTGACCAATCCATTGACCCACTTGGACGGCTGACGACGCAAATTCGGGCAGATCGCCTGCCTTAGAGCCACAGTAAACGCACAGGGAGAATGCGGGCTCAGCCATGTATGAATTTCCAGATGGCCGCAGCCCAGATGCCCAGACACAGCAGCAGGCTGAGCAGCACAGCAGCACTGCCCATGTCCTTGGCGCGTTTGGACAAAGCGTGCCATTCGGTGCCAATCCGATCAATGGCCGTTTCAATGCCGGTGTTCAACAACTCAACCACCATCACAAAGATGACAGAGCCACACAGCAAAGCCACTTCGACCCACGTTTGGCCGAGCCAAAAAGCAAGTGGCAATAAGACGCAAGCCAAAATGGCTTCTTGCCTGAAAGCGGTTTCGCCCCATCCTGCTTTAAGTCCTGCAAGGGAATAGCCGCCCGCATGAAAAATACGCGACAAGCCCTTGCGTGCTTTTTGAGGATTGACGTTGAAGTCGGTCATGAGTTGGAAGCCGAAGCTGTTGATACGGGTGGTTTTTGGACGTCTACCAATTGTGTACCCGCCCAGACATCATGCCAATATTGTCCACGTGACTGGAAGCGACTTAACACGGCCCACACCATGACCCAGCCCAAAACCAAAACCGCAACTTCAGTGGCAGGCAATTGGAAGGGGGCTGTGATCAACATAGGAGGCAAAATCCAAAACCAACTGAGCAGATAACGCCAGAATGCGCGTGCTTGCGTTAAAGGCCGGCCGGATGTGTCTAACACCCGAATATGCCAAGTCTTCATGGCCAATGTTTGCCCCTTGGACCACAGCCAAGTGAAGTAAATGGCAAACACCAAAAATAGAAATGCTTGAAGCCCGTGGCGATTGTGCAAGGCGTGTTTGGTTTGGCTAAGGGTGCCAAATAAATAGCCTGAAATGAACACAACGCCAAAGAGCAACATGCCTTCGTACAACCAACACGCCATTCTTCGGCCTAAGGAGGGCGTGACGAAGGAGGAGGGTTCTTGTGAAGCGGCTGTCAGCTCAGCTGTCGCAACTGTATTTGGCGAATCGCTCAACTCAGGTGCCTTCTGGAATCACGACGGGGGTGGGGAGGAGGGTTTTTTTATCGATCACGATGCTCGGTGTCGACTTACCTGGGGTTTCTGCAGGCGTTGACTTGTTGGGCATGCGAATCACTTTGTTGGGGGGTGCTGCCTGAGATGCTGTTGCGGCCCCTTGAATACCCGTGGTTTGCATGGCGGCAAGCTTCTTCTTTTCTTCAGGGCTTAAAGCCTGATAGGCCTCCCATTGAGTTTTCTTCTCATCAGCGGCCAGGCTTTTGGTTTCGTTGAAGATCAAGCGAGCTTGCGCGCGTTGCTGAGGGCTTAAAGCGGCCCAATCGGCCATGCGTTCATGCAGGGTGGCTTGTTCTTTGGGGGACAAGTTGTCGAAATTGTTGGACATGGCCAACCACTTGCTTTTTTGCGCCACGCTGATTTGCGACCAGTGGGGGGCCAAGGGCGCCAAGGCTTTCTTTTGTTGAGGTTTTAAGGCTTGCCAACCCGCATCTTGTGGCGCTTGCGTTGTTGCCGGCTTGCCGCTAGGGGTGTTTGCATTCTGCGCAGACACACTTCCCAACCCCATGAGGATGAGGCTGAGAGCGATGGCGAGAAAGCCTTGTATTTTCAATCCGACACCTTTGAGTGCGAAGGATTGGACTTCAAGAAAATCAAAAAGCCAGGGTCGGTGTAGGCATCGGGCGGCAGGTCATCGGTGAGGAGTTCGGCGTCGAGCGATGCGATTTCGTTGGTTCGGTGTTCATTTTGAAACACATGAATGCTGGCCAAGCCAAACAGCAAGGCCATCACGGGCAGGGCGGATGCCAAACGGCTCCACAAGTTCAAGCCTTCGTCGAGAGGAGGGGTGCCATTTGCACCTGCCATAACCAGCTGTGGAACGGTGTTGAGGATGGGCTCGCGTTTGCGCTGTGCCAAGGCTTGCATGCGTGCGGCGCGCAAACGCTCTGTGATGTCGTGGGGTAATTCTGTGGCGTGATCGTTTAAACGGCGCGCTAGCGCCTGACCTAACCGGTCAACGCGTGTCATGTCGAGATTGGCTTGCGTTTTCATGTGTTAAATCCTTTGGCGCGAAGTGCTTTGCTCAGCGCCTGAACAGCCCGAGAACAGTGAGTTTTGACACTGCCTTCCGTGCAGCCCATGGCCGCTGCGGTTTCGGAAAGGTTCATCTCCTCCCAGTAACGCAGCAGGAAGGCTTCCCGTTGACGCGGAGGCAATTCTTGAATTTCTGCTTCAATTTGGTGAAAAACTTGTTTCCGATGGGTTTGGTCCTCGGTGCTTTCGCCCAATCCTGGCTCGCCCAAACCGCCCAAATTCTCTAAAAAGTCAAAATCTTCGCCATCTGCGTCAGTCCCAAAGTCGCTCATGTTGGAGAACAAAGCGTTTCGGGTTTTTTGCCGGCGGAACCAATCGAGGGTGGTATTTGACAAAATTCGCTGGAACAGCATGGGCAACTCGGCGGCTGGTTTGTCCCCGTAATGGGTGGCCAGCTTGATCATGCTGTCTTGCACGATGTCCAACGCCGACTCCTCGTTGCGCACGTGGTACAGCGTGCGTTTGAAGGCGCGCTTCTCCGTGTTTTTGAGGAAATCTGAAAGTTCTTGTTCGGTGGCCACAGCTTGCACCCATTTTGTGCGAGTCGGATTATGGCATTCTGGGCCCTATAATGCTGGGTTGCAATTGAAAAAACGCAAACGGATCACCATCCGGCCAAGGCACTTACATGTGCAGGCTTATGTTGGTGGTCTTAAGTTCTGATGCGACTTCACAAGAGTCCCGCAAAAGAGCACCCAAGGTTTTTCGTTAGAGAAATTCACAAAGGTTGAATATGGAAATCTCCAAAACAGAAATGGCCAATGCGGCCAACGTAGCTGCCGCGGCAGCTTCATCGTCCCCCGCAGAATTGCGCGGCGGCGAAATCCTCGTTAAAGCGCTCCAAGCCGAAAACGTCAAATACATCTGGGGCTACCCAGGTGGTGCTGTCTTGCACATCTATGACGCTTTCTTCAAACAAGACACCATTCAGCACGTGCTGGTTCGCCACGAACAAGCCGCAGTTCATGCGGCCGATGGCTATGCGCGTGCCACTGGCGACGTCGGTGTTGCGTTGGTCACTTCAGGCCCAGGCCTGACCAATGCGGTGACCGGTATTGCCACCGCCTACATGGACAGCATTCCCATGGTGATCATCAGTGGCCAGGTGCCCACTGCCGCCATTGGCCTCGATGCCTTCCAAGAGTGCGACACCGTGGGCATCACACGCCCCATCGTCAAACACAACTTCTTAGTGAAAGACGCTCGCGACATGGCTGAGGTCATGAAGAAGGCGTTTCACATTGCGCGTAGCGGTCGTCCTGGCCCTGTTGTGGTCGACATTCCAAAAGACGTTTCTTTCAACAAGGTGCCTTACACCGGCTACCCCGAAACCGTTGAAATGCGTTCTTACAACCCTGTGCGCAAAGGCCACAGCGGACAAATTCGCAAAGCCCTTCAGTTGTTGATGGCCGCCAAGCGTCCTTACATTTACACCGGTGGCGGTGTGTTGCTGAGCAACGCCTCAGCCGAGTTGCGCCACTTGGTGGACATGTTGGGTTACCCCGTCACCAACACCTTGATGGGTTTGGGCGCTTATCCCGCCACCGATCCCAAGTTCCTTGGCATGCTGGGCATGCACGGTACTTGGGAAGCCAACAACGCCATGCAACACTGCGACGTGTTGTTGGCCGTGGGCGCACGTTTTGACGATCGCGTCATTGGCAACCCCAAACACTTTGCGCAAAACGAACGCAAGATCATTCACATCGACATCGACCCCTCTAGCATTTCTAAGCGCGTGAAGGTGGACGTGCCCATTGTGGGCGACGTCAAAGATGTGTTGACCGAACTCATCGCCATGATCAAAGAGTCTGGCCTCAAGCCCGACAACAATTCATTGGGCGCCTGGTGGTCCACCATCGACGGCTGGCGCAAGCGCGATTGCATGAAGTACGACAGCAACAACACTGAAGTCATCAAGCCCCAAAAAGTCATTGAAACTTTGTATGGCATGACCAAAGATGCCGATGCCTACATCACGTCTGACGTAGGTCAGCACCAAATGTGGGCTGCCCAGTACTACAAGTTTGACGAGCCCCGTCGCTGGATCAACTCGGGTGGTTTGGGCACCATGGGCGTGGGCATTCCCTACGCCATGGGCATCAAATTGGCCAAGCCCGATTCAGAAGTGTTCTGCGTGACGGGTGAAGGTTCTGTGCAGATGTGCATTCAAGAACTCTCTACCTGCTTGCAGTACAACACGCCCATCAAAATTTTGTCATTGAACAACCGCTACTTGGGCATGGTTCGTCAGTGGCAACAAATTGAATATTCGGGCCGTTACAGCCACAGCTACATGGACGCCTTGCCCAACTTTGTGAAGTTGGCCGAAGCCTATGGCCATGTGGGCATGCTCATTGAGCGTCCTGAAGATGTTGAGCCAGCCTTGCGCGAAGCTCGTAAATTGAAGGACCGCACGGTGTTCATGGACTTCCGAACAGACCCCACCGAAAACGTGTTCCCCATGGTTCAAGCAGGCAAGGGCATTACAGAAATGTTGCTCAGCCCCGAAGACCTTTGAACCACGGCCATCATTTGAATTAACTTTAGAAGAATCTATTGACCGCCAAGCCTGCGCATTACCGTGTGCAGGGGAGGGCGGCGAAAAGAGGAATCGCACATGAAACACATCATCGCAGTTTTGCTAGAAAACGAACCCGGCGCCTTGTCGCGGGTCGTCGGCTTGTTTTCCGCACGTGGCTACAACATTGAGTCTCTCAGTGTGGCGCCCACCGAAGATCCCAGCCTGTCCCGCATGACCATTCAAACCGCGGGTTCGGATGACGTCATTGAACAAATCACCAAGCACCTCAACCGCCTCATTGAAGTGGTCAAAGTGGTTGACTTAACAGAAGGTGCCTACACCGAACGCGAACTCATGCTGGTCAAAGTTCGCGCTGTGGGCAAAGAACGTGAAGAGATGAAGCGCATGGCCGATATCTTCCGTGGTCGTGTGATCGATGTCACCGACAAAAGCTACACCGTGGAACTGACGGGCGATCAATCCAAAAACGATGCGTTTTTGGAAGCCATCGACCGCAGCGCCATTCTTGAAACAGTCCGCACCGGTGCCTGTGGTATTGGACGGGGTGAGCGCATTTTGCGCGTCTAACTTAGCGCGTCAGTTCGCGTTTGACCCATTTACTTTTTGAACGATTTTTGAAGGAGAGAACCCATGAAAGTGTTTTACGACAAAGACTGTGACCTCAGCGTCATCAAAGGCAAAACAGTGGCCATCATTGGCTACGGCTCACAAGGCCACGCACACGCCCAAAACTTGAACGACAGTGGCGTGAAAGTGGTGGTGGGTTTGCGCAAAAACGGCGCAAGCTGGCCCAAAGTTGAAAAAGCTGGCCTCACAGTCATGGAAGTTGCTGATGCAGTGAAAGCTGCTGACGTGGTCATGATTTTGTTGCCCGACGAACAAATCGCCGACGTGTACCGCAACGATGTTGAACCCAACATCAAAAAAGGTGCTTCTTTGGCATTTGCACACGGTTTCAACGTTCACTACAACCAAGTGGTGCCCCGTGAAGACCTCGACGTTTGGATGGTTGCCCCTAAGGCCCCAGGCCACACCGTTCGCAACACTTACACACAAGGCGGCGGCGTGCCCCACCTCGTGGCAGTGCACCAAGACAAGAGCGGCAAAGCCAGTGCATTGGCACTGAGCTACGCCATGGCCAACGGTGGCGGCAAGGCCGGCATCATTGAAACCAACTTCAAAGAAGAAACAGAAACCGACTTGTTCGGCGAACAAGCTGTTTTGTGCGGCGGCGCCGTCGAACTCATCAAGATGGGTTACGAGACTTTGGTTGAAGCTGGCTACGCCCCCGAAATGGCTTACTTCGAGTGCTTGCACGAGTTGAAACTCATTGTTGACCTGATCTATGAAGGCGGCATTGGCAACATGAACTACTCCATCTCTAACAACGCAGAGTATGGTGAGTACGTGACAGGCCCCGAAGTGATCAATGAGCAATCTCGTGTTGCCATGCGCAATGCTTTGAAGCGCATCCAAACCGGTGAGTACGCCAAGATGTTCATTTTGGAAGGCCGTACCAACTACCCAAGCATGACAGCCCGTCGTCGCTTGACCTCCGAGCACTCCATTGAAGTTGTGGGCGCACAATTGCGCTCTATGATGCCTTGGATTGCTAAAAACAAATTGGTCGACAAATCACGCAACTGATGTTGTGAACCACACACCTGAAAGAACTGTCGCATGCACGATGGCATAGAAACTCCTGACGACGCCGACTCGGCTGGACAAGTGCGTAAGCCTCGCAAGGGCATTTACGTCCTGCCCAACTTGTTCACGTTGGCAGCCCTGTTCGGTGGCTTTTACGCCATCGTGATGGCCATGAATGGCCGTTTTGACATGGCGGCCGTGGGAGTTTTTTGCGCCATGGTGCTCGACAGCCTGGATGGCCGTGTGGCCCGCATGACCAACACGCAAAGTGCCTTTGGAGAGCAGATGGACTCCTTGTCCGACATGGTCTCCTTTGGCGCTGCGCCTGCGCTCATTGCCTATGAGTGGTCTTTGAAGGGGCTCGGCCGTTGGGGTTGGATTGCTGCCTTTGTTTACTGTGCTTGCGCGGCATTGCGCCTGGCACGTTTTAACGTCAACACCGCCGTCGTTGACAAACGATTTTTTCAAGGCTTGCCTTCGCCGGCAGCCGCAGCGCTGGTCATGGGTTTCATTTCCATCATGACCGATGCCGAAGTTTCTGCAGCCAGCATGGCCTGGCCCATGTTTGTTGTGGCCATGTTTGCTGGCCTGACCATGGTCACCAACGTGCCTTTTTACAGTTTCAAAGATGTCAGCATGAAGCAGAGCGTGCCCTTTGTGGTGATCGTTCTCATTGCCTTGGGCATTGCTGCCGTCAACATTCACCCACCTATGGTGCTTTTTGGCTTGTTTGTTTTGTATGGCCTCAGCGGTTACGCCCTCTACGGATGGCGCCGTTTTAAGGGGCAACAAACCAGCGTGATCAGCACTTCCACAGAAGATCCCGATGAACGGGGTTTACACCAGTAAACAGTTTTCAAAAACTTGTGATACAGTCGTCTCATGAAATTGAACTTGCTAGCTCTACTGTTGACGCCCCTCGGGCGGGATATGTAGCGCACGCTGTTCTATTTCCCATCAAGCCCGTTTGCCAACCGCAGCGGGCTTTTTTTATTTTGAATTTGCTTTTTTGAAGTTTTCAAACCAGGAGTGAAACATGGCCGATAAATTGATTATTTTTGACACGACATTGCGCGACGGTGAGCAGTCACCTGGCGCTTCCATGACCCGTGACGAAAAACTGCGCATTGCGCGTCAATTGGAACGATTGCGCGTGGACGTGATCGAGGCAGGTTTCGCAGCCAGCTCCAACGGTGACTTTGAAGCGGTTCAAGCCATTGCCAATGCCATCAAAGACTCCACCATCTGCTCTTTGTCGCGTGCCAACGACCGCGACATTTCCAGAGCGGCAGAGGCTTTGAAGGGCGCCAACAGTGGCCGCATTCACACCTTCATTGCAACCTCACCCTTGCACATGGAAAAGAAACTGCGCATGACACCCGAGCAAGTGTTGGAGCAGGCCAAGCAATCCGTGCGCTTTGCACGCAACTTGGTGGCCGATGTGGAGTTCAGCCCTGAGGACGGCTACCGCAGCGACATGGACTTCTTGTGCCAAGTGCTTGAGGCTGTGATTGCTGAAGGTGCCACCACCATCAATGTGCCCGACACAGTCGGTTATGCCGTGCCTGAGTTGTACGGCCAGTTCATCAAGACATTGCGTGAGCGCATTCCCAACTCAGACAAAGCCATTTGGTCCGTGCATTGCCACAATGACTTGGGCATGGCGGTGGCCAACAGTTTGGCGGGCGTGAAGTTGGGCGGCGCTCGACAGGTCGAGTGCACCATCAATGGATTGGGCGAGCGTGCGGGTAATTGCTCTTTGGAAGAAATTGTCATGGCGGTTAAGACGCGCAAAGACTATTTCGGCCTTGAGATGAACATTGATCCGGTTCATATCGTTGCTGCCAGCCGCATGGTCAGTCAAACCACTGGTTTTGTGGTTCAACCCAACAAGGCCGTGGTGGGTGCCAATGCATTTGCACACGCGTCAGGTATTCACCAAGATGGCGTCTTGAAAGCCCGTGACACTTACGAGATCATGCGCGCAGAAGATGTGGGCTGGTCGGCCAACAAAATTGTGTTGGGTAAGTTGAGTGGCCGTAATGCTTTCAAACAACGCTTGCAAGAGTTGGGTGTGGTGCTTGAAAGTGAATCCGAGTTGAATGCTGCTTTCACCCGATTCAAAGAATTGGCCGATCGCAAGAGTGAAATTTTTGACGAGGACATCTTGGCTTTGGTCAGCGAAGAGAGCGTTACTCAGGACAAAGAACAGTACGCTTTTGTGTCTTTGGCGCAACACAGTGAAACTGGCGAAAAACCACAAGCGACCATCGTGTTCACCATGGGAGGCAAAGAAGTCCATGGCAAGTCCGATGGCAACGGCCCCGTCGATGCTTCTCTCAAAGCCATTGAATCCATCGTTGAAAGTGGGGCAGAAATGGTGCTTTACTCCGTCAACGCTATCAGCGGATCGACCGAAAGCCAAGGGGAAGTCACGGTTCGCCTGCAAAACAGTGGTCGCGTGGTGAACGGCGTAGGTTCAGACCCCGACATCATCGTCGCCTCTGCCAAAGCCTACTTGAGCGCCTTGAACAAGCTTCAAAGCAAGGCCGACCGGGTTGCGGCACAAGGTTAAAGCCTAGAAGCCAGTAGACTGAAAAACGTCTTCAAGAAGATCGCGCAAGGTATTGATCTTGCGCGATTTTTTTTATTTATGTACACTGTCGGAAGTTTCTATTACACTCGCCAAATTCTGATTGATTTTGGGCATTGAAAGTACCGCTTTGACTCCACTAAATCGCTTGGTCACCCGCCGTTTCATCAGCCTTTGCGTGCCTGTGTGCATCATGGCCCTGATGTCTATCTCATCTTTCGCGGCTGACGGCGAAAAGGCTCGGAAGCCTGCTAATTCCAGCAAAGCCTCCCAACAGGCCGCCAAACCTGCGCCTAAAGCGCGCAAAGTTGCCAAAGCCAAACCGGTTGACACGCGACCTTCCTATGGCCGTGTTGCAGGTCTGCATCAAAGTGGTGATGCCCTCGACCTGCGCTCCAGTGTGGCGCTGGTGATTGACCAAGACACACACGAAGTTTTGCTGCGTAAAAACGATCAAGCCGTTTTGCCCATTGCCTCTTTGACCAAACTCATGACGGGCTTGGTCATCAGCGATGCGAATTTGCCACACAGCGACATGATCACCATTACGCAAGAGGATGTGGACACCGAAAAGGGCAGTTCATCTCGTTTGGCAGTTGGATCTGTTCTCAGCCGTGGTGACTTGTTGCATTTGGCCTTGATGTCCAGCGAGAACCGAGCAGCCCATGCGCTGGGTCGTACTTATCCAGGTGGTTTGTCAGCCTTTGTCAAAGCCATGAACGATCGCGCAAGTGGTTTGGGCATGAGCTCAACGCACTACGTTGAGCCTACCGGCTTGTCTAGCCGCAACCAATCCAGTGCCACCGATTTGGCTGTGCTGGTAGGTGCTGCCTACAACGTTCCTTTGCTGCGTGAATTGTCGACATCGCCAGGCCGCGAAGTGGCCGTGGGCCGCCGCACTTTGCAATACAACACAACCAACCGTTTGGTGAAGAGCCCTAACTGGGACATTGGTTTGCAAAAGACAGGCTATATCTCTGAAGCTGGCCAGTGCTTGGTCATGCAAACCAAGGTGTCGGGTCGTAAGTTGATCATGGTGTTTTTGGATTCAGCGGGCAAACTCAGTCGCATCGCCGACGCAGAGCGTGTGCGCCGTTGGGTTGAAACAAACCAAGCGCGTCACGTCGTGGCATCCGCCAACACAGCAGGTTGAGTCTTCACGCCAACGTAAATCACGTTGCCCAACAAAAAGCCCGTCATCGACGGGCTTTTTTTTCTTTAAGCTTTGTAGCCTAGGGATTGTGAAATGCCCTCAGCTGTGGCTTGCAGCTTGGGTAGCCATGCTTCATCCAGTCGATCTGCAGGCGCCGAGATGGACAATCCCGCAAGCAACTTGCCTTGGTCATCATAGATGCCTGCGGCAATACAGCGAACACCCAATTCGAGTTCTTCGTTGTCGCGTGCAATGCCGTATTGGCGAACTTTGGAAAGCTCTCGCTCTAGCACTGGCAATTGGGTAATGCTGTTTTTGGTGTGACCACTGAGGCCAGTTCGCGTGGCGTAGCTGCGCACTTTCATCGGCTCATCCACCGACAAGAACAACTTGCCAACCGAGGTGAGGTGCAGGGGCGCACGACCGCCAATGGCGCGCACCACTTGCATGCCAGAGCGCTCGCTGTAAGCGCGCTCGATGTACACAATTTCATCACCTTGGCGCATGCTGAGGTTGACGGGTTGCTGAATCAGTTTGTGCAAGTCGCGCATGGGTGCAAGCGCCGCATCGCGCACGTTCAGTCGTGCTTTGACCATGTTGCCCAGTTCAAGCAAACGCATGCCCAGTCGATAGCTGCCAGGCTCGGGGCGGTCTACAAAACGGCCAATGGTGAGGTCATTCAAAATGCGATGCGCTGTGGACGGGTGCAGGCCCGTTTTTTCGCTGATTTCTTTCAGTGAGATGGCGTCTTCCCTGGATGCCAAAACATCCATGAGTGAAAACAGTCGCTCAATGACTTGAATGGTGGGGACAGCCGGTGTGGGTGCTTCAGCTTTTCTCATGGGACTTAACCTCGGTCTTTTTGAAAGCGAAGGGGCCTTCACGATGTGAAGACATTGCGAAATTTGATTTTACAAGATGAAATTGGCTTTGGGTAGCCTAATCGTGAGGTGATTTGAAATGACGGCGCCATTGGCCGTTCATCAAGCGCTCATGGGGGCTAAAGCGTTCCTTGTATTGCATTTTGGGGCTGGCCCCAATCCAATAGCCTAGGTAAACATAGGGTAGCCCCAAAGATTGGGCTTGCTTGATTTGCCACAGCACACCGTAGGTGCCAAAGCTCGCTTCTTTATCGGGGTCAAAGAAGGTGTAAACGGCCGACAAGCCGTCGTTCAAGACATCCACAATGCTGACCATTTTGAGCTCACCCAAGCCGCCATCGACCGTGGGTTCACGAAACTCAACCAGGCGCGAGTTAACGCGGCTTTGCAACAAAAATTGCTTGTACTGCTCCACGCTGTCTTGGTCCATGCCGCCACCTTCGTGCCGGCTGTTTTGGTAGCGCAAATACAAGTCGTAGTGTTCTGACTCAAAGCCCAGTCGTGACACCTTGGCCACCAGATCTTGATGTTTTTTCAAGGCACGCTTTTGACTGCGGTCAGGTTTGAATTCGTCACACAGCACGCGCAAGGGCACGCAGGCTTGGCAACCATCGCAATAAGGCCTGTAAGTGAACAAACCACTGCGCCGAAAACCTCTGGCCACCAAATCAGAGTAAACCTCGTTTTGAATCAGGTGGCTGGGTGTGGCAACTTGCGAGCGCGCTTCTCGCGCATCCAAGTAGCTGCAAGGGTAGGCTGCAGTGGCATAAAACTGCAGCGTGCTAAAGGGCAAATCTTTCAGGTGTGTCATGCTGCTTTGCCGCTTCGCCAGTGGTCCCAATCGATGGTGGCATTTTGCCAGTCGGGGCTGGGTGCATGCTTGGCTGTGTGCGTCAATGCTAAAAATTCAGCGCGTGACATTTCTTGGGCGCCCATGGAGGCCAGGTGGGCGGTGTTTTGTTGGCAATCGATGGCCACAACACCTTGATGCTCGCAAACTTGAACCAGGGCGGCCAAGGCCATTTTGGAGCCATCGCTGATGGTGCTGAACATGGACTCACCAAAAACAGCACGTCCAATGCAAACAAAATACAGACCGGCTACCAACTTGCCGTCCAACCATGTTTCAACGCTGTGGGCATGACCTGCTTGGTGCAATGCTTTGTAGGCCTCAACCATGGCGGGTACGATCCAGGTGCCATTTTGTCCTTCGCGGGGACTCTGCGAACAAGCCTCAATCACTTGGTCAAATGATCGGTCAAAACACAATTCAAACTGGGGATGCGTCGCGTAACGAGCCAGCGTTTTACGCAGCGACCGGTGCAACTTGAAGTCTTTAATTTGGAGAACCATGCGCGGGTCTGGACTCCACCACAACACAGGCTGATCGGGGTTAAACCAAGGAAACACACCTTGACCATAAGCCTCTAGCAACCTATTAACGCCAAGGTCTGCGCCCGCTGCCAATAAACCAGGTGCCTCAGAGTCCTTACCCCAAGCGGTTTCGACCGGGGGTAAAGGATCTTGGCTTTCAATCCAAGGCAAGTGGGGTTGAGGGGTGTCGGCGGACATGTTTCCAGTTTATGCTAATGCTTATGAAACTTTACAACTACTTCCGATCTTCTGCTTCTTTTCGCGTTCGCATTGCACTTCAGTTGAAGGGCTTGCCCTATGAATATATCGCGGTTCACATTGCCAAAGGCGAGCACAAGTTGCCTGGTTACAGCGCAGTCGCTGCAGACAATTTGGTGCCCAATTTGTTGGTCGATGGCGAGCATTTAAGTCAGTCATTGGCCATCATGGAGTATTTGGATGAAACGCATCCCACGCCCGCCTTGTTGCCCCAAGATGCATTGGGCCGCGCTCGCGTGAGGGCTTTGGCGCAGTCCATTGCTTGTGAAATTCATCCCATCAACAACTTGCGTGTGTTGAAATATTTGTCGGGAACTTTGGGCCTCAGCGAAGAACAAAAAAACACATGGTACCGACACTGGGTTCGCGAAGGCCTTGATGCTTTTGAGCGTCAGTTGGCACAGGGTCCCAAATCGACCTATTGTTTTGGCGACTCACCCACCATGGCCGATTGTTGCTTGGTACCCCAAATTTTCAATGGCAAACGCTTTGATGTGAACTTTGATGGCTTGCCCCTCACCATGGGTGCCTTTGATGCCTGCATGAAGTTGGAAGCATTTCAAAAAGCACAGCCCTCTGCCTGTCCCGATGCAGAGTAAGCCATTGATTGGTTTTGAGCCTGATTGGCCTGCACCGCCTTTTGTGCGGGCCCTCATGACCACCCGACAAGGGGGAGTTTCCAAAGCGCCTTGGAATGAACTTAATTTAGGCCTTTTGTCGGGCGATAAGGTCTCAGACGTGCAGCAGAACCGCGCATTGGTTGACCAAGCGCTAGGTGTCCCAGCGGTTTACATGCGGCAAGTTCATGGCACGCACGGTGTGGCTGTCACACCATCGACGCCGCCCAACACCGAAGCGGATGTGGCCTGGACCACCCAAGCGGGTGTTGCATTTGCCATCATGGCGGCCGATTGCTTGCCCATTTTGGTGTGCCACCCCACGGCCAAATGGGTGGCCGGTGCGCATGCAGGTTGGCGTGGTTTGGCGGGGCTTGAGGGTCATGGTGTGGTGGAAACTTTGGCGCAATCAGCCAAAGCGCATGGTTTAGCGCCTCAAGACTGTGTGGTTTGGTTAGGCCCCTGCATAGGGCCCACCGCATTTGAAGTAGGTGAAGACGTCTTCGCCGCCTTTGGCAGTTTGTTAGATAAATCCGACAACGCCGAAAATTTGTTCGTTCAGACATCACCGACCAAATACATGGCCAATTTGGCGGGTTTAGCGCGGGAGCGTTTGAAATTGGCAGGATTTGGGTCGGTCCATGGCAATGACAGCAGTTTGCCTTGGTGCACCTATCGACAAGAAGCGCTTTATCACTCTCACAGGCGCGATGCAGTGGCCAAAGGTGGCTCGGGCCGCATGGCGGCTTACATCTGGATTACGGCTTAGGACTGGTTTTGTCGTCGTTTTGTAACTGCGTGGCCTCATTCTGAGCCTGTTCCGCTGCTAATCTGGCTTTTTTACGATTTGGGGCCCCCATCACGTAAACGATGATTGAAGTTGGAAGGATTCCGTAAAGAATGAAGGTCAGAATACCTCCAAGGACAGTTCCATTGGTGTTGGTTGCTTCCGCCACGCTCATCATGAGTGCGACGTAGAGCCAGGCGATTGGGACGATGTACATGATAAAAATTGCTCAAAGACAGGAGAAGTGCACATGACGAATTCAAACCATGAATTTTGGTCTCGCGCCGGAGAAGAGTTTCAGCAAAACCTTGCCAAGAGCTGGGGCCAAGCCATGCAAACTTTTCAAACCATGGACTTGGGCGGTATTTTGCCCGGTGCTGAAAAAGCTGCAACACCTTTGAGTTTTTCTCAAGAAAAACTCAAGGCTATCCAAGCGGCTTATCTGGAAGAGGCCACCGCGTTGTGGAATCACGGGTTGGAAGCGAAGCATGACATCAAAGACCGTCGTTTTTCAAGTGATGCTTGGACGGGCAATCCCATGGCGGCATTTACCGCAGGCGCCTATTTGCTCAATGCCAAAACCATGATGGGTTTGGCAGAAGCTGTTGAAGCGGATGAGCACACCCAAAACAAAATCAAATTTGCAGTGGAGCAGTGGGTGGCGGCGTCAGCCCCCAGCAACTTTTTAGCCTTCAATGCGGAAGCCCAGAAAAAGGCCATCGAAACCAAGGGTGAGAGCTTGGCCAAAGGCATTCAGAATTTGTTGCACGACATGCAACAAGGCCATGTGTCGATGACCGATGAAAGCAAGTTTGTGGTGGGTGAGAACGTGGCCACCACGGAAGGTGCTGTGGTTTTTGAAAATGAATATTTTCAATTGATTGAGTACAAACCACTCACCGCCAAAGTTTACGAAAAACCGTTTTTGTTGATCCCGCCTTGCATCAACAAGTTTTACATCTTGGATTTGCAGCCCAACAACTCTTTCATTCGCTATGCCGTTAGCCAAGGTCATCGCACCTTTGTGGTCAGTTGGCGCAATCCTGATGAGTCCATGGCGCAAAAGTCTTGGGATGATTACATTGAAAATGCCGCCATCAAAGCGATTGCGCAAGTTCAAGAGATCACCGGCGCCAAACAAATCAATGCATTGGGCTTCTGTGTCGGTGGCACCATTCTGAGCAATGCCCTGGCCGTGTTGGCGGCGCGTGGCGAAAAGCCAGTGGCCAGCGCCACCTTCCTCACCACCCTCATTGATTTCACTGACACCGGCGTGTTGGATGTTTTCATCGACGAGAACTTTGTGAAGTTTCGCGAAATGCAAATGGGGCAGGGCGGTTTGCTCAAGGGCCAAGACTTGGCATCCACTTTCAGCTTCTTGCGCCCCAACGATTTGGTTTGGAATTATGTGGTCGGCAATTACCTCAAAGGTGAGTCGCCACCGCCTTTTGACTTGCTTTATTGGAACAGCGATTCCACCAATTTGCCAGGTCCGTTCTATGCGTGGTACCTGCGCAATACGTACCTTGAAAACAAATTTGTCACACCCGGCGCTGTCACTGTCTGTGGTGAAAAAATTGACCTCGGCAAAGTGAACATGCCGGTTTACATCTATGGCTCACGCGAAGATCACATCGTGCCCATTGGTGGTGCTTACGCATCCACACAGCACCTGCCAGGCAAGAAGCGTTTTGTCATGGGGGCGTCGGGCCACATTGCGGGTGTGATCAATCCGCCTGCCGCCAACAAGCGCAGCCACTGGTTGCGCGAAGATGGCAAGTTTCCTGCAACGGCCCAAGAGTGGATTGCTGGCGCAACAGAATTGCCAGGTAGCTGGTGGACCGACTGGTCCGATTGGCTTAAAACACACGCTGGCAAGCAAATTGCTGCGCCCAAACACTATGGCAAGGACGCCAAGTCTAAAACCATAGAACCTGCACCAGGACGGTACGTCAAAGCACGTGCTTAATGCAAATTGAAATTGACCGATTAACAAACAAGGAAGACAACATGGAAGACATCGTTATTGTTTCAGCTGCCCGCACCGCTGTGGGTAAATTTGGGGGCTCGCTGGCCAAGGTTTCAGCACCAGAATTGGGCAGCATTGCCATTCGCGAAGCCATCGCACGTGCAGGACTTGGCATGGATCAAATTGGCGAAGTCATCATGGGCCAAGTGTTGGCCGCGGGTGCAGGCCAAAACCCTGCGCGTCAAGCCATGATGAAAGCAGGCGTTGCCAAAGAAACACCGGCACTGACCATCAATGCTGTGTGCGGTTCTGGTCTGAAAGCCGTCATGTTGGCTGCACAAGCCGTGGCTTGGGGCGACAGCGACATCGTGGTGGCCGGTGGCCAAGAAAACATGAGCGCTTCTCCTCACGTGTTGACCGGTTCACGCGACGGTCAACGCATGGGCAACTGGAACATGGTCGACTCCATGATCGTTGACGGTCTGTGGGATGTCTACAACCAATATCACATGGGCATCACGGCAGAAAATGTGGCCAAGGCCAATGGCATTACGCGCGAAATGCAAGATGCATTGGCGCTAGGTAGCCAACAAAAAGCCAGTGCTGCACAAGATGCTGGCAAGTTCAAAGATGAAATTGTGGATGTGCTCATTCCGCAGCGCAAGGGCGATCCTTTGGTCTTCAACACAGACGAATTCATCAACAAAAAAACCAACGCTGAAGCTCTGGCGGGTTTGCGTCCTGCCTTTGACAAAGCTGGTTCAGTGACAGCAGGTAATGCCTCAGGCATTAATGACGGAGCGGCTGCAGTGGTGGTGATGTCTGCCAAAAAGGCAGCTGCTTTGGGATTGAAGCCATTGGCCCGCATTGCTTCCTTTGGTACCAGTGGCTTGGACCCCGCCACCATGGGCATGGGCCCCGTACCTGCATCGCAAAAAGCTTTGCAGCGCGCTGGTTGGAAAGCCAGCGACATCGATTTGTTTGAATTGAACGAAGCCTTTGCTGCACAAGCTTGCGCAGTTAACAAAGCTTTGGACATTGATCCTGCGCGCGTCAACGTGAACGGTGGCGCCATTGCCATCGGACACCCCATTGGTGCGTCTGGTTGTCGTATTTTGGTCACCTTGCTGCACGAAATGCAGCGCCGTGATGCCAAGAAAGGCTTGGCAGCGTTATGCATTGGTGGTGGTATGGGCGTGTCATTGACACTCGAGCGATAAATTTTCAATAACTAAAACTCATTTTTAAGGAGACAAACCATGAGTCAAAAAGTAGCTTACGTCACAGGTGGTATGGGTGGCATCGGAACCGCCATTTGCCAGCGCCTTCACAAAGAGGGTTTCAAAGTGATCGCGGGTTGTGGCCCCACGCGTGATTTCACCAAATGGCTTGATGAACAAAAAGCTTTGGGCTTTACGTTCTATGCGTCTGTGGGTAATGTGGGTGATTGGAATTCAACGGTTGAAGCCTTCACCAAAGCCAAAGCAGAGCACGGCACCATTGATGTGCTGGTGAACAACGCAGGCATCACCAAAGACCGCATGTTCTTGAAAATGACACGCGAAGATTGGGACGCAGTCATTGAAACCAACCTCAACTCCATGTTCAACGTGACCAAGCAAGTGGTAGCCGACATGGTTGAAAAGGGCTGGGGCCGCATTGTCAACATTTCATCGGTAAACGGCGAAAAGGGTCAAGCAGGTCAAACCAACTATTCCGCTGCCAAAGCGGGTATGCACGGTTTCTCAATGGCCTTGGCGCAAGAGTTGGCCACCAAAGGCGTCACAGTCAACACAGTCAGCCCAGGCTACATTGGTACCGACATGGTCAAGGCCATCCGTCCTGATGTGCTTGAGAAAATTGTGGCCACTGTGCCTGTGAAGCGTTTGGGCGAGCCCAGCGAAATTGCATCCATCATTGCCTGGTTGGCGTCTGAAGAAGGTGGTTACGCCACTGGCGCAGACTTCTCCGTCAACGGCGGTTTGCACATGGGTTGATCCCAGCACTTGGCACTTGCTGCCTTGTGACAGAACCCCGCTTCGGCGGGGTTTTTCTTTTGGGCCATCAGTTTGCAAGCAATTGCAGGTTTGAGAAGTTGATTCCTTGAAAGAATCCCTGAATAAATGCTATTTCGATCAACAATAATTGGTTGTCGATTGACAACCAATTCAAATGCAACTATTCTGGAGACTCATTTGAAACGCGCCAAACATCCCAACAAAGAAATTGAAGCAGCCTTGCGATTTGCAGAGTCAGAAAAATGGCGGATCGATGTGGGTGGATCGCATGCATGGGGAAAGATGTTTTGCCCCTTTAACCAAGAGACTTGCCGTTGTGGCGAGTTTTGTATTACCTCCATTTGGAGTACGCCCCGAGATACCGAAAACCATGCGCGGGCTTTAAAGCGAGTTGTCGAAAAATGCGAGGTGCGTGTTTCAAACATGCGACGGTTGATTCAGCAGTTCATCAAGATTGAAAAGAAATAATCATGGAATACCACTTCACTTTAAAGTATCAAATCAGCCACGGAGATGATGGCGGAGACGATATTGCAGAACGTCTAGGAGGCGGGGGCTGCGATGATGCATTGTTAGGTTTAGGTCAGCCCGGTCGCATTGCACTTAACTTTTCTCGCAAAGCAAAATCAGCAGAACTTGCGCTTTTGAGTGCCTTGGCAGATGTTCGAAAGGCCTTGCCAGAAGCTATGCTGATTGAGGCTGCGCCAGATTTTGTTGGCTTGTCTGATGTTGCCGATTCGGTTGGGGTTACCCGCCAAAACTTGCGCAAGCTGATGTTGCAGCACCACCCCTCATTTCCAGCACCCGTCCATGAGGGCAAAGCCGTCATGTGGCATTTGGCCGACCTGCTGACCTGGTTGCGTGAAAAAATGGCATACCAGGTCAATGAGCCCGAGTTTCAAGTCGCTCAGCTCACCAAGCAACTTAATTTGGCCAAATCTCTGCCCGAGCTAGACAAGCAATTACTGAAGGACATGAAGCCTTTCATTTATTAATTATGATTGGGCTGTGATTGATTCTTCCATACCCTCAATAAGTCCTTGGCGCCTGTCAGTTGCACCCATGATGGACTGGACCGATCGGCATTGCCGGTTTTTCCATCGTTTGCTAACGCAACACACCTTGCTTTACACCGAGATGGTCACTACGGGCGCTTTGCGACACGGCAGTGTTGAGCGCCATTTGCGCTTCAACGCAGAAGAACATCCCGTGGCTTTGCAACTCGGCGGCAGCGATGCCGCCGACCTGGCCTTCGCCGCCAAGCTAGGAGAGCAATGGGGCTACAACGAAATCAACTTGAACTGTGGTTGCCCCAGCGATCGTGTGCAGCGCGGCGCTTTCGGTGCATGCCTCATGAACGAGCCTCCGTTGGTGGCCGATGGCGTCAAGGCCATGGTCGATGTGGTGTCTGTTCCCGTGACCGTTAAGCACCGCATTGGCATCGACCAAATTGAAAGCTACGACTTTGTTCGCGATTTTGTGGGCACAGTTAAAGACGCAGGCTGCAGTGTTTTCATCGTTCATGCGCGCAATGCGTGGTTGCAAGGTTTGTCGCCCAAAGAGAATCGCGAAATTCCACCGTTGCGTTATGAGTTGGCTTACCAGCTTAAGAAAGATTTTCCGTCGCTCACCATTGCCATCAATGGCGGTATCACGCGCAATGACCAAATAGCAGAACACTTAAATGAGGTCGACGGCGTCATGATTGGACGCGAGGCTTATTACAACCCATGGCTCTTAACCACATGGGATGCGCAGTTCTTCAATGCAAACGGATCAAGCATCACGCGCGAGGCGGTGGAAGAAGCCATGGTGACTTACATGGAGCGTGCATTCAAAGAAGATGGCTGCCCTTGGTATGCCATAGCGCGGCACATGTTGGGGCTTTACCATGGCCAACGAGGTGGGCGCTTGTGGCGTCAGGTTTGGAGCAATCACAAACTCAAACCCATGCCACCTCGAGAGGTGATGGCCATTGCACGTGAAGCGCTGGCCAAAGGTGCGGAAATCCCCGCTTAATCTAAGCGGCCTTCATCATTGGGTATCAGTTTGCAGATGTCTGGCTAGCGCTAGCCGCCATCAGGCCATTGGCGAAATGCGCTTGCATTCTTGCGGCAGTTGCCACAGGGTCTTTGGCATTGAGAGCTGCCATGATGGCCTGATGCTCAGCCAACGACTCGGTAATGCGGCCGGTCTTAAAGAGCGAGTTGTGACGGTTGAGTTTCATCACTTTGCGCAAGTCGGCCACCATTTGGTCACGCCATTTGTTTTGGGCCAGCTCCAACAAGCACATGTGAAACGCTTCGTTCACTTCAAAAAACTTGTCGTGTTTTTCTTTGCCAGGTTTGCCAGCTGCTTCTAGCTCGGCATGGAGTGATTGCAGTTTCTTCAAGTCTGCAGGGGAGGCGGTTTGGGCCACCACCGCAGCCGCATCGCTTTCTAAAAGGCTGAGCAGGTGATAAACATCCCGCAGATCTTTTTCTGAAACCTCGGTGACATAGGCACCGCGGCGCACTTTCATGGTGACCAGGCCTTCAGCGGCCAATACTTTCAAAGCCTCCCGGAGGGGGGTGCGGCTGATGCCATAAGCTTTGGCAATTTGAAGCTCGTCAATCCAGCTGCCAGGTTCCAGCTCGCGTCTGAAGATGCGCTGCCGGATCAGTTCAGCAACTTCTTCATAGAGCGCGCGTGGCGCCAAAGACGGGACGGCAGACAGGGCAGGCATGGTGGCTAAATCGTGAAAATTGGCCTAAAGTGGGCCGTTTGGCGGATTGTAAGGCAAGTACAATATTTTGCATCAATAATTATGAATCATATTGAGGACCCCGTGACATGACCCAGCCCAAGAACGAATTCAAGAACGCACAACTCGAAGATTGGATGCGTGCAGCGCAGAAGTCTGCGCCCGGCGGCAATGTCGAAGCCCTCAATTGGAAAACGCCTGACGGCATCTCCGTCAAGCCTTTGTACACGGCAGAAGACACAGCGTCATTGCCGTACGCCAACACCTTGCCAGGCTTCGAGCCGTTCTTGCGTGGCCCTCAAGCCACCATGTATTCCGTACGTCCTTGGACCATTCGTCAATACGCAGGTTTTTCTACGGCTGATGAGTCCAATGCGTTCTACCGCAAGGCATTGGCAGCAGGCGGTCAAGGCGTTTCAGTGGCCTTCGACTTGGCCACACACCGCGGTTACGACTCCGACCATCCCCGCGTTACGGGCGATGTGGGCAAAGCCGGTGTAGCCATCGACTCTGTCGAAGACATGAAGATTTTGTTTGACCAGATTCCCCTCGACAAGGTGTCTGTGTCCATGACCATGAACGGCGCGGTGTTGCCCGTGTTGGCAGGTTACGTAGTGGCCGCCGAAGAGCAGGGCGTCAGCCAAGACAAATTGTCGGGAACCATTCAGAACGACATTCTGAAAGAGTTCATGGTGCGCAACACCTACATCTACCCACCCGAGCCCTCGATGAAAATCATTGGCGACATCATTGAGTACACGGCCAAGAACATGCCGAAGTTCAACTCAATTTCCATTTCGGGTTATCACATGCAAGAGGCCGGTGCCAATCAGGCGCTTGAGATGGCCTTTACTTTGGCTGATGGCAAAGAGTATGTCAAAACCGCCATTGCCAAAGGCATGGATGTGGATGACTTTGCAGGCCGCTTGTCCTTCTTCTGGGCGGTGGGCATGAACTTCTATTTGGAAATTGCCAAGATGCGTGCCGCGCGTTTGCTGTGGTGCCGCATCATGAAGGGCTTCGATGCTAAGAACCCCAAGAGCCTCATGTTGCGCACGCACAGCCAAACCTCTGGCTGGTCACTTACCGAGCAGGACCCCTACAACAATGTGGTGCGCACCACCATTGAAGCCATGGCCGCTGTGTTTGGTGGCACACAATCTTTGCACACCAACAGCTTTGATGAAGCCATTGCGTTGCCTACCGAGTTCAGCTCGCGCATTGCTCGCAACACCCAGCTGATCATTCAAGAAGAAACGCACATCACCAACGTGATCGACCCCTGGGCCGGCAGCTACATGATGGAATCGCTGACGCAAGAGATGGCCGACAAAGCCTGGGCCATCATTGAAGAAGTTGAAGCCATGGGCGGCATGACCAAGGCGGTGGACAGCGGTTGGGCCAAGCTCAAAATTGAAGCAGCCGCGGCCGAGAAGCAAGCTCGCATTGACTCTGGCAAAGACGTCATTGTGGGTGTGAACAAATACAAGTTGGCCAAAGAAGATCCCATTGACATCTTGGCCATCGACAACGTGAAAGTGCGTGACGGTCAAATTGAACGCTTGAAGAAAATTCGCGCTACACGCGATAACGCCAAAGTGCAAGCCGCTTTGGACGCACTCACAGCTTCAGCCGAAAGCGGCCAAGGCAACTTGCTCGATCTCAGCATTCAAGCCATTCGCTTGCGCGCCACGGTGGGTGAGGTGTCCGATGCGCTCGAGAAAGTTTTTGGGCGCCATCGCGCCGATACACAAAAGGTGACCGGTGTGTACGCTGCTGCTTACGACTCAGCCGAAGGTTGGGATCAACTGAAAAAAGAAATCAATGAGTTCGCTGACACCAAGGGCCGTCGTCCTCGCGTGATGATCAGCAAGTTGGGCCAAGACGGCCACGACCGCGGCGCCAAAGTGGTGGCTACTGCGTTTGCTGATTTAGGCTTTGACGTCGACATGGGCCCCTTGTTCCAAACGCCAGAAGAGTGCGCACGCCAAGCCATTGAAAACGATGTGCACGCGGTGGGCGTTTCAACCTTGGCAGCAGGACACAAAACTTTGGTGCCTGCCATCATTGCCGAGTTGAAGAAGCAGGGCGCCGACGACATTATCGTGTTTGTGGGTGGTGTCATTCCACGTCAAGACTACGACTTCTTGTACGAAGCCGGCGTGAAGGGCATCTACGGCCCCGGCACGCCTATTCCAGCTAGCGCCAAAGATGTATTGGAGCAAATCAAAAAGGCCTTAGGTTGAGCCCTCAAGACCTCATGCAGGGTGTGTTGCAGGGCCAGCCGGCGGTTCAACGCCGTGCCATGGCCAAGTCCATCACCTTGCTCGAGTCCACTCTGCCTGCACACCGTGTGCAAGCGGATGAACTGCTCACGGGATTGTTGCCCCATTCAGGCAAGTCCTTTCGCTTAGGCATCAGTGGTGTGCCGGGCGTCGGTAAATCCACTTTCATTGAAGCGTTGGGCTTGTTCTTAATTGCACAAGGTCATCGTGTGGCTGTGCTGGCCATCGACCCTTCGTCCACCGTTTCTGGCGGCTCAATCTTGGGCGACAAAACGCGCATGGAGCACCTGAGCGTTCACGAGAAAGCCTACATTCGCCCCAGCCCTTCGAGTGGCACCTTGGGCGGCGTGGCTGAGAAAACGCGTGAAGCCATGTTGGTGTGCGAAGCAGCAGGCTACGACGTGGTGATTGTGGAAACCGTTGGGGTAGGCCAGAGCGAAACCGCTGTGGCCAACATGACTGACATGTTCGTTCTGATGCAGTTGCCAAACGCCGGTGACGATTTGCAGGCCATTAAAAAAGGCGTGATGGAATTGGCCGATTTGGTGGTGATCAACAAGGCCGACATTGACACTTCAGCTGCGACGCGCGCCGAAGCGCAAATTACCAGCGCATTGCGTTTGTTGGGTTTGCACGGCAACCACGATCATGCGCACTACAACGAAGACATTTGGCATCCTGAAGTGTTGCAGATCAGTGCACTGCTCAATCAAGGGGTTGACAGTTTTTGGTATCGCGTACAAAAGTTCAAGCGCCTGCAACAAGCAAACCACAAATTTGAACATCGCAGACAACAACAAGCCCAAGCATGGATGTGGGAACGCATTGATGCGGGCTTGAAACAAAACTTCCGAGGTCAGGAGACCGTGCAAGCACTGTTGCCTGAGCTTTCGCAAAAAGTGATTTCAGGCCAAATGCCTGCGTCCACTGCTGCAAGACAACTGCTGGCTGCTTATCAAGCAACCGGTTTTCCTACGAATTGAAATTTCCCGCATTGGAGTGAAGAAAGTAAATCATGCAAGACATCATTCAACAACTCGAAACTAAACGCGCTGCGGCTCGCATGGGCGGCGGACAAAAACGCATTGACTCACAACATGCCAAAGGCAAGCTCACGGCGCGTGAACGCCTGGAAGTGTTGCTAGACGAAGGCACCTTCGAAGAGTGGGACATGTTTGTGGAGCACCGCTGCACAGACTTTGGTATGCAAGACAACAAAATTCCAGGTGATGGTGTGGTCACAGGCTACGGCATGATCAATGGCCGTTTGGTGTTTGTGTACAGCCAAGACTTCACCGTGTTTGGTGGTGCCTTGTCTGAATCGCATGCCGAGAAGATTTGCAAAATCATGGACCAAGCCATGAAGGTCGGTGCCCCGGTCATTGGTTTGAACGATTCGGGCGGTGCGCGCATTCAAGAGGGCGTGGCCTCCTTGGGTGGCTATGCCGAAGTGTTCCAACGCAATGCCATGGCCAGCGGTGTCATTCCGCAAATCAGCATGATCATGGGTCCTTCAGCAGGTGGTGCTGTGTATTCGCCTGCCATGACCGATTTCATCTTCATGGTGAAAGACAGCTCATACATGTTTGTGACGGGCCCTGAAGTGGTCAAGACCGTGACGCACGAAGAAGTGACGGCTGAAGAGTTGGGTGGCGCTTTAACGCACACCACCAAGAGCGGTGTGGCCGACATGGCGTTTGAAAACGACGTGGAAGCTTTGCTGATGCTGCGCCGTCTGTACAACTACCTGCCACTGAACAACCGCGAAAAAGCCCCTGTTCGCGCAAGTGGCGACCCGACCGATCGTCAAGACATGAGCTTGGACACCCTGGTGCCCATGAACGCTAACCAAGCGTACGACATGAAAGAACTCATCATCAAGACGGTGGACGATGGTGACTTCTTTGAACTCCAGCCCGACTACGCCAAAAATATCCTGATCGGTTTTGCCCGCATGGCCGGCCAAACTGTGGGCATCGTGGCCAACCAGCCTTTGGTCTTGGCCGGTTGCTTGGACATCAAGAGCTCCATCAAAGCGGCACGCTTTGTGCGCTTCTGCGATGCCTTCAGCATTCCTGTGGTGACATTTGTGGACGTGCCTGGCTTCATGCCGGGTACCTCACAAGAATACGGCGGCATCATCAAGCACGGTGCTAAATTGCTCTACGCTTATGCAGAGTGCACAGTGCCAAAAATCACGGTCATTACACGCAAAGCTTATGGCGGTGCCTACGACGTGATGGCGTCCAAGCACTTGCGCGGCGACGTTAACTTTGCATGGCCCAACGCTGAGATTGCTGTGATGGGTGCCAAAGGTGCTGTGGAAATTATTTTCCGCGAAGACAAAAACGATCCCGTCAAGTTGGCTGCGCGCGAAGCTGAATACAAAGACCGCTTTGCCAACCCCTTCGTGGCTGGTGCACGCGGCTTCATTGACGACGTGATTCAACCGCACGAAACACGCAAACGCATTTGCCGTTCGTTGGTGATGTTGAAAGACAAAAAAGTAGAAAACCCATGGCGCAAGCACGGCAACATTCCACTCTAAGTGGCATGACCGACGAAGCTTGAACTGATTACGCCATTAGGAGAAAAAATATGTTTACCAAAATTTTGATTGCCAACCGCGGTGAAATTGCCGGCCGTGTCATTGCAACCGCCAAGAAAATGGGCATTGCCACGGTTGCCGTTTATTCCGAAGCCGACAAAGAAGCTCGCCACGTGATGCTGGCCGACGAGGCCGTGTTGTTGGGCCCAGCGCCATCGCGCGAGTCTTACTTGGTGGCCGACAAGATCATTGCTGCGGCCAAAGCCACTGGTGCGCAAGCCATTCACCCAGGTTACGGCTTCTTGTCTGAAAACGAAGCCTTTGCCAAGCGCTGTGAAGACGAGGGCATTGCCTTCATTGGCCCACGCCACTTCTCGATTGCCGCCATGGGCGACAAAATTGCCTCGAAAAAATTGGCCAACGAAGCCAAAGTCAACACCATTCCTGGTTACAACGATGCCATTGACACAGCCGAGCAAGCTGTGGAAATTGCCAAGGGCATTGGCTACCCCGTCATGATCAAAGCCTCAGCTGGCGGCGGTGGCAAAGGTCTGCGCGTCGCCTTCAATGACAAAGAAGCCTTTGAAGGTTTCACGTCTTGCCGCAACGAAGCCCGCAACTCCTTTGGCGATGACCGCGTCTTCATTGAGAAGTTTGTCGAAGAGCCCCGTCACATTGAAATTCAAGTCTTGGGCGACAGCCATGGCAATGTGATTTACTTGAACGAGCGCGAGTGCTCTATTCAACGTCGTCACCAAAAAGTGATTGAGGAAGCGCCGTCACCTTTCATCAGTGATGCCACACGCAAAGCCATGGGTGAGCAAGCGGTAGCCTTGGCCAAAGCTGTGAAGTACCAATCTGCAGGCACGGTTGAGTTTGTGGTCGGCAAAGACCAAAGCTTCTACTTCCTGGAGATGAACACGCGCTTGCAAGTGGAGCACCCCGTCACCGAAGCCATCACGGGCGTTGACTTGGTGGAGATGATGATTCGTGTGGCCAACGGCGAGAAGTTACCCATCACACAAGCCGATGTGAAGCGCAACGGCTGGGCCATTGAGTGCCGTATCAATGCTGAAGATCCCTTCCGCAATTTCTTGCCTTCGACAGGCCGCTTGGTGCGTTTCCAAACGCCTGTGCAAACGATGTTCCAGTCCAACACGCAAGACCTGTTGGGCGTGCGTGTGGACACCGGCGTGCAGGATGGTGGCGAGATCCCCATGTTCTACGACTCCATGATCGCCAAGTTGATCGTGCACGGTGCCGACCGCAATGACGCGATTGCCAAAATGCGCGAAGCTTTGAATGGTTTCGTCATTCGCGGCATCAGCTCCAACATTCCGTTCCAAGCGGCTTTGTTGGCACACCCCAAATTTGTGGCCGGCGATTTCAACACAGGCTTCATTGCTGAAAACTATGCGCATGGTTTCCGCGCAGAAGATGTGCCGCACGACGATCCTGATTTCTTGGTAGCCTTGGCTGCGTTTGTTCGTCGTAAATCACGCGAGCGTGCCGCCAACATCAGCGGCCAGTTGCCAGGCTATGACGTGCAAATTGGCCATGACTACAGTGTCATTGTGTTGGGTGCCAAAGGCGACAACCGCTACATCAGTGTCCATGTGGACGAGTTCCGTGGTCAGAGCGGCAAAGCCATCATCAAGGTGGGTGAGAACCACTACATCATTGAAAGCCATTCACGTTTGAACGATGTGCGCATTAGCGGTACGGTCAACGGTAAACCTTTCACATCACAGGTGGAACGCGGCACACCCAAAAATCCTTTGGCATTGCAAATCCAACACAACGGCACGCGCATTGAAGCCTTGGTGGTGTCGCCCCGCATGGCTGAGTTGCACCAAATGATGCCGTTCAAAACACCACCCGACATGAGCCGTTTTGTTCTGTCGCCCATGCCTGGCCTGTTGGTCAATGTGGCCGTCACGCCTGGTCAGAAAGTGCAAGCCGGCGAGCGCGTGGCGGTGATTGAAGCCATGAAGATGGAAAACATCTTGTTTGCTGCGCACGATGGTGTGGTGAAAAAGGTCTTGGCCGCTCAAGGCGAATCTCTCTCGGTAGACCAAGTGATTGTGGAGTTTGAAGCATGAGTGTGATCAACCGTCCCTTCAAGGTCTTGGGCATTCAGCAAATCGCCATCGGTGGACCTGACAAAGTCAAACTGCAAAAACTATGGGTCGACATGTTTGGCCTAGAAGTGACGGGCACCTACAAAAGCGACCGCGAAAACGTGGACGAAGACATTTGCGCCATGGGTGTGGGCCCCTTCAAAGTGGAAGTGGACTTGATGCAGCCCATGGACCCCGAGAAAAAACCAGCCGTTCACACCACACCCTTGAATCATGTGGGTTTGTGGATTGACAACTTGCCAGTGGCCGTTGAGTGGCTCACTTCGCAAGGTGTGCGCTTTGCGCCGGGTGGCATTCGCAAAGGTGCAGCCGGCTTTGACATCTGCTTCATTCACCCTAAGGGCAATGAAGAGTTGCCCATTGGCGGCGAGGGTGTGTTGATCGAGTTGGTTCAAGCGCCCGACGAAGTGGTCAAAGCCTTTGGCGCATTGGCCGCGCAATACGCTTAAAGCTTCAAGCCTTTTGGCGCGCTTTGGCCTTGGCTATGGCCGCTTCGATGATGGCCCGCTTGCGGGCCATTTCTTTGTCCGCCGCATCTTGATCGGAAGTCGTTCCCGATGGCGTTTCCATCGGACGTGTGTGTGCTTCCAAATCCGCCAGCTTCATGGCGGCTTTGGCTTCTAGTCTTGCTGCTTGTTCACGTTCTTCAATGACCAGTCGGTGCTGACGTGCTTCATAGCGTTGTCTGGCTTGTGCAGCCAATTCGGGTGACCAGGCCGCCCAAGCTGTTTTGTGGCCAGAGATGGGCACCATCTCAATGCAGTCAACGGGGCAAACAGGAAGGCAAAGATCGCAGCCAGTGCACACAGCTTCTATGACGGTGTGCATCACCTTGTTGCTGCCCAAGATGGCATCGGTAGGGCAGGCCTTGATGCACAACGTGCAGCCAATGCACCAAGCCTCATCGATCACGGCCACGGTCATCGGGGCTTCTACCCCATGCTCAGGGTTGAGAGGCAAGGGCGCTTGATGGGTTAGCTGGGCTAAGACGGCAATGCCTGCCGCGCCACCGGGTGGACACTGATTGATGGGTGCGTTGTCATTCGCAATGGCCTGCGCATAGGCCTTGCAATCGGGATAGCCGCATCGTGTGCACTGCGTTTGCGGCAGCGCATCGTTGATGCGGTCAGCCAGCGAACTCACTTTTTGCGAGCGACGGCTTTAGAAGTCACAGATTTGGCGGTGCGCTTTACCGCAGCTTTGGCTGTGGTTTTGGCAGCAGCTTTCACTGTTGGTTTTGCGGCGGCTTTGCTTGCAGGCTTCTTTTTTCCGCTGACATCGTTGTGCGCCAAAATGAACTTGACCACTTCGGGGTACACCACATCGCGCCAACGGCGGCCGCTGAAAATGCCGTAGTGACCGGCGCCTGGTACTTCCAAGTGCTTGCGATTGTTGGGCTTGATGTTGCTGCACAAACCATGTGCCGCAGCCGTTTGGCCAGAACCCGAAATATCGTCCAACTCACCTTCAACGGTGAGCAATGCGGTGGTGCTGATGTCTTGAGGGCGCACCAGTTCGGATTTGCCTTGAGGGTTCTTGACGTTCCAAGTACCGTGCACCAAGTTGTAATCTTGGAAAACCGTTTTGATGGTTTCCAAATAGTAGTCGGCATCCATGTCGAGCACTGCGTTGTACTCGTCATAAAACTTGCGGTGCGCTTCAGTGCTGGCGTCATCACCTTTGATCAAGTCTTTGAAATAATCGTAATGGCTGGTGGCATGGCGATCGGGGTTCATGGCCACAAAGCCTGTGTGCTGCAAGAAGCCAGGATAAACGCGGCGGCCAGCACCAGGGAAGTTGCTGGGCACTTTGTAAATCACATTGTTTTCAAACCACTCGAAGCTCTTGTTCATGGCCAAGTTGTTGACCGCAGTGGGCGACTTGCGCGCATCAATGGGGCCGCCCATCATGGTCATGGACAAAGGTGTTTTCTCGCCACGCGAGGCCATCAAGGAAACGGCTGCCAAAACAGGCACCGTGGGTTGACACACGCTGACCACGTGGCAGTTGCCATACACGCCTTGCACATGGCGAATGAACTCTTGCACGTAGTTCACATAGTCGTCCAAATGGAATTCGCCATCAGCCAAAGGCACCAAGCGGGCATTTTTCCAATCGGTGATGTAGACCTTGTGGTCTTTGAGCATGGTTTTGACGGTGTCGCGCAGCAGCGTGGCGTAGTGGCCAGACAAAGGTGCAACGATCAAAACAGCGGGTTGTTTTTTGAGTGCGTTCAGTGTGGGTGCATCGTCAGAGAAGCGTTTGAAGCGGCGCAACTCGCAAAAGGCTTTGTCAATTTCGACGCGCTCGTGGATGGCCACATCCACCTTGCCCACTTTGACCGTGCGAATGCCAAACTCGGGCTTGACATAGTCCTTGCCCAAACGGTGCATCAATTCGTAACTGGCAGACACGCGCTGTGCCAAAGGCGAATTGCCCATGGGGTTGAGCGGGTTGCTGTACATCTTGGCGGCAGCCTGAGCCAAGTCTGCAAAAGGCTCCATGATGGAACGCTGAGTTTCGTAGATTTGGTAGAGCATGACTAAATCACCTTAAATTGTTGCACTGCAGCAATATAGCAGTTGTGATGCATGGAAAATGGAGTCGCGCATCTAAATTGAATTGAATGCGCGACATTCAGGTTCACAAACTGGGACTTTTAGATCACCTTGGCAATGGCCTGGCAAACGTAGTCGATGTTTTTGCTGTTCAACGCGGCCACGCACATGCGGCCTGTGTCGGTGCCGTAAACGCCAAATTCAGAGCGCAAGCGAACCATTTGGTCTTTGGTCAGGCCAGAGTAGCTGAACATGCCGATTTGGGTGGTGATGAAGCTCATGTCTTGCTTTACGCCAGCGGCTTTCAGGCCGTCGACCAATTTTTGGCGCATGGCTTTGATGCGAACGCGCATTTCAGCCAGCTCTTTTTCCCAAGTGGCGCGCCACTCGGGGTTGGCCAACACAGCCGCCACCACCGCGCCACCGTGGATGGGAGGGTTGGAGTAGTTGGTGCGGATCACAATTTTCAATTGGCTGAGAACACGGCCACATTCTTCTTTGTCTGCGCAGACCACAGACAAAGCACCGACGCGCTCGCCGTACAAGCTGAAGCTCTTAGAGAAAGAGGTCGACACAAAGAAGTTGAGGCCGGCGGCCACAAACTTGCCAATGACAGCGCCGTCTTCGGCAATGCCGTGGCCAAAACCTTGGTAGGCCATGTCCAAGAAGGCTGTGAGGTTTTTGGCTTTGACGGCCGCAATCACTTGATCCCATTGGGCGGCTGTGATGTCATAGCCGGTGGGGTTGTGACAGCAAGCGTGCAACACCACAATGGTGCCAGCCGCTGCTGCGTTGAGGCTGGCCAACATGCCGTCAAAGTTGACGCCGCGTTTTTCGGCGTCGTAGTAGGCGTAGGTGTCAACTTGGAAGCCCGCGTTGGCAAACAGCGCGCGGTGGTTTTCCCAGCTGGGATCGGAAATCAAAACCTTGGCGTTGGGGCTGACTTTTTTCAGGAAGTCGGCGCCAATTTTGAGGCCGCCGGTACCGCCAATGCCTTGCACGGTGGCCACGCGACCAGACTTGACGGGTTCGCTGTCGGCACCAAACACCAGGCTTTTCACAGCGGCGTCGTAGGCGGCAATGCCGTCGATGGGCAGGTAGCCACGGGCGCTGGGTTTGTCCATCATGGCTTTTTCAGCAGCTTGCACGCACTCGAGCAAGGGGAGTTTGCCGTTGTCGTCGAAATAAACGCCCACACCCAAGTTCACTTTGTTGGGGTTGGTGTCGGCTGCAAATTGTTCGTTCAAACCCAAGATGGGGTCGCGGGGGGCCATTTCGACGGCGGTAAACAGAGACATGAAAAAAGTCCTTGATAAGGAGGTTGCGGATGGCAGAAATCCCAAACCTAGGTTAGGCTTTAGGGTTGCCCCTAATTTTAACGGCTCTTTCTTCCATTTTTCGCCCCAAATTGACCCATCTCAAGAAGTTCCATGGTCGTCTCACCCGATTCTTTTGAACCCGTCCTCGAAGCCGTGCCGCATGTGGCACCTGAAGGCAAATTTGTGCATTACGAGGGCTCGCCCTTTGAGTTGTACCAACCCTATCCGCCAGCGGGCGATCAACCCACCGCCATCGAAGGTTTGGTGGAGGGGCTGAATGACGGCGAAGTGTTTCAAACCTTGCTGGGCGTGACGGGCTCTGGCAAGACTTTCACCATGGCCAACGTGATTGCCCAAATGGGCAAGCCCGCCATTGTGTTTGCGCCCAACAAAACCTTGGCCGCACAGCTGTACTCAGAATTTAGAGAGTTCTTTCCTAAAAACGCCGTTGAGTATTTCGTCAGCTATTACGACTACTACCAGCCCGAAGCCTACGTACCTCAGCGCGATTTGTTCATTGAAAAAGACTCCGCCATCAACGAGCACATTGAGCAGATGCGCTTGTCGTGCACCAAGAGTTTGATGGAACGTCGCGACGTGGTCATTGTGGCCACCGTGTCGGCCATTTACGGCATTGGCGAGCCCGAGAGTTATCACCGCATGATCATGACATTGCGCACCGGCGACAAAGTGGGGCAGCGCGATGTGATCTCTCAACTCATTCGCATGCAATACATGCGCAATGACCAAGACTTTAGCCGCGGCAAGTTTCGTGTGCGAGGCGACACCATCGATGTGTTTCCCGCCGAGCATTCTGAGTTGGCGGTGCGCATTGAGTTGTTTGACGACGAAGTTGAAAGCCTGCAATTGTTTGACCCCCTAACAGGTCGAATCCGTCAAAAAATTCCCCGCTTCACCGTCTATCCTTCCAGCCACTACGTCACACCGCGCGACAAAGTTTTGGCTGCGGTGGAAACCATCAAAGTTGAACTGGCCGAGCGCCTTCAACAACTGGTGGGCATGGGCAAATTGGTGGAAGCACAGCGGCTAGAGCAACGCACGCGTTTTGATTTGGAAATGCTCAGTGAAGTGGGGCACTGCAAAGGCATTGAAAACTACACCCGTCATTTGTCGGGCGCAGAACCTGGTGCCGCACCCAGTACCCTGACCGACTACATGCCTTCGGATTCCATCATGTTCTTGGACGAGAGCCACCAAATGATTGGTCAGCTCAACGCCATGTACAACGGCGACCGCGCACGCAAAACCACGCTGGTGGAATATGGCTTCAGGTTGCCCAGTGCGCTGGACAATCGGCCGCTTAAATTTGAAGAGTTTGAAACCAAAATGCGTCAATGTATTTTTGTGTCGGCCACACCAGCCGATTACGAAAAAACGCATTCAGGCAAAGTGGTGGAGCAGGTGGTCAGGCCCACAGGTTTGGTCGACCCCCAAGTGGAAGTGCGACCCGCCATTCACCAAGTGGACGATGTGCTGCAAGAAATTCGCATCCGCGTTGAAAAGCACGAGCGCGTACTCATCACCACACTGACCAAACGCATGGCCGAGCAGCTGACCGACTATTTGTCTGACAACGGCGTGAAGGTTCGTTACTTGCACTCCGATGTCGACACTGTGGAGCGTGTTGAAATTTTGCGCGACCTGCGCCTTGGCACCTTCGATGTGTTGGTGGGCATCAATTTGTTGCGCGAAGGTTTGGACATTCCCGAGGTGTCTTTAGTGGCCATTTTGGACGCCGACAAAGAAGGCTTTTTGCGCTCAGAACGCAGCTTGATCCAAACCATTGGCCGTGCAGCGCGAAACCTCCATGGCCGGGCTATTCTTTATGCCGATCGCATGACCGATTCCATGAATCGGGCTATCGGCGAAACCGAGCGCCGGCGGGCCAAACAACTGGCCCACAACGAAGCCATGGGCATCACGCCGCGCAGCATCGTGAAGCAAGTGCGCGACCTGATTGATGGTGTGTACAGCGAGAAGGCGGGCAAAGAAGCCGAACGCTTAGAGTTGGCCGCCGTTCAACGGGCCAAAGTGGAGGAGATGAGCGAGAAGGACATCTCCAAAGCCATCAAGCAACTCGAGAAGCAGATGATGGAACACGCCAAAAACCTCGATTTCGAGAAGGCGGCCCAGGTGCGAGACCAGCTGCAGATGCTCAAGGCGCAAGCTTTTGGTGCACCAGGAACCGACAACGTGGTGGTGCTGAAAGCCTGAAGCAGAGCCCGAAATGGGCGTGGGGCGCTTTCCCCCATGACCATAAAGACCTTCAAATCGTATTCCTACTATTCCGCTCAAGTTCTGCTATAGTCGAGCGAATTAGTCAACAACCTAGGATCTAGCCATGCGCCTCACCACCAAAGGTCGATTTGCGGTCACCGCCATGATCGATTTGGCCCTGCGACAGCATTCAGGCCCGGTCACTTTGGCTGCCATCAGCCAGCGTCAAGAAATCTCTTTGTCTTACCTAGAGCAGTTGTTCGGTAAGTTGCGTCGCCATCAATTGGTCGAGTCCACCCGCGGACCTGGCGGCGGCTATACCCTCGCCAAAAAAGCTTCCGACATTACCGTGGCCGACATCATTTTGTCGGTGGACGAGCCCATCGATGCCACGCATTGCGGCGGCAAAGAAAACTGCCACGGCAGCACTGGCCGTTGCATGACCCACGATTTGTGGGCCTCCCTCAACTCCCGCATGGTTGAGTTTTTGGACTCGGTCAACTTGCAAAAATTGGTTGATGACCAATTGGCCGCAGGTCACACCATTGAAGACAAGCCCGCCATCAAGCGCGCCATTTCGGCCATGCCAGTGGTTCAGCCTGTGCGCGTGAACGCCCCCAATTCCGTGTTTGCCTTGGGCAACACATTGATGAAATCTTGAGAAGTTTTCAAGCATGAACAGCACACCTCATTTCCCCATTTACCTCGACTACAGCGCCACCAATCCTTGTGATCCGCGCGTGGTCGATGCCATGATTCCTTGGTTGCGCGAGCACTTTGGCAATCCAGCTTCACGCAGCCACGCTTGGGGTTGGGAAGCAGAAGAAGCCGTCGAGAAAGCCCGCAAAGACGTGGCCGACCTCATCGGTGCCGACCCTCGCGAAATTGTGTGGACCAGTGGTGCCACCGAGTCCAACAACTTGGCCTTGAAGGGCGCAGCGCAGTTTTACAAATCTCGCGGCAAGCACCTGATTACGGTCAAGACCGAGCACAAAGCTGTTCTCGACACCATGCGTGAACTAGAGCGTCAAGGCTTTGAAGTCACTTACCTTGACGTGCAAGAAGACGGCTTGGTCAACCTCGATGTGTTCAAGGCTGCTTTGCGCCCCGACACCATCTTGGTCAGCGTCATGTTTGTGAACAACGAAATTGGCGTGATTCAAGACATTCCCGCCATTGGTACCATCTGCCGTGAGAAGGGCATCATCTTCCATGTGGATGCTGCGCAAGCCACCGGTAAATTGCCCATCGACCTCAACACCTTGCCCGTCGATTTGATGAGCTTGGCCTCGCACAAAACCTACGGTCCTAAAGGCATTGGTGCTTTGTATGTCCGCCGCAAACCCCGCGTGCGCCTCGAAGCGCAAATGCACGGTGGCGGTCACGAGCGCGGCATGCGTTCTGGCACTTTGCCGACACACCAGTGCGTGGGCATGGGCGAAGCCTTCCGCATTGCGCGCTTAGAAATGGACCAAGACATTGCCAAGGCCAAAGCTTTGCAAGAGCGCCTGATCAATGGCTTGAAAGACGTTGAGCAAGTGTTCTTGAACGGTCACCCCACCAAGCGTGTGCCCCACAACATCAACATGAGCTTCAACTATGTTGAAGGCGAATCGCTCATCATGGGTATCAAAGGTTTGGCGGTGTCATCAGGTTCTGCCTGTACCTCTGCCAGCTTGGAGCCCAGCTACGTATTGCGCGCCTTGGGCCGCAGCGACGAATTGGCCCACAGCAGTTTGCGCATGACCGTGGGCCGTTGGACCACCGAAGCCGAAATTGACTTTGCCATTGAGACCATCAAAGCCAACGTGGCCAAGTTGCGCGAACTCAGCCCCTTGTGGGAAATGTACAAAGACGGCGTCGACCTCAGTACCATTCAGTGGGCTGCACACTAAGCGTTTTAGCGTTCAAGAACAGATTAAGGAAGTAACACCATGGCTTACAGCGAAAAAGTTGTTGATCACTACGAAAACCCCCGCAACGTGGGCTCCTTTGAAAAGGGCGACGAAGATGTGGGCACCGGCATGGTGGGCGCACCTGCCTGCGGCGACGTGATGAAGTTGCAGATCAAGGTCAACCCCCAAACGGGCGTGATCGAAGATGCACGTTTTAAAACCTACGGTTGTGGCTCTGCCATTGCGTCTAGCTCTCTGGTCACCGAGTGGGTGAAGGGCAAAACACTGGACCAAGCCGCTGCCTTGAAGAACAGCGAAATTGCCGAAGAGTTGGCTTTGCCACCCGTCAAAATTCACTGCTCCATCTTGGCCGAAGACGCCATCAAAGCAGCCGTCGAAGACTACAAGAAAAAACACGCAACCGCCTAAGCGGTGGTTGCTGGAAGTACATCATGGCCATTTCATTGACAGAAGCTGCAGCGCGTCACGTGTCGCGCTACATCACCAAACGCGGCAAGGGCGTGGGTGTGCGCTTGGGCGTTAAAACCACCGGTTGCTCTGGCTTGGCGTACAAACTGGAATACGTGGACGAAGTCGCGCCCGAAGACGTGGTCTTTGAAGACCACGGCGTGAAGGTGTTGATCGACCCCAAAAGCTTGGCCTACATCGATGGCACCCAGCTTGATTTTGTGCGTGAAGGTTTGAACGAGGGGTTCCGTTTTAACAACCCCAATGAGCGCGATCGCTGCGGCTGTGGCGAATCGTTCCGCGTGTGATTTCACTGCAGGCGTCAGACTTCGAGCTGTTCGGTTTGCAGCCGACTTTTGCATTGGACCGCGCGCAACTCGATTTGCAATGGAAGTCTTTGCAACGCGAGGCGCACCCCGACCGGTTTGCCTCTGAAGGCGCCTCTGCGCAGCGCATTGCGATGCAGTGGTCTGTGCGCATCAACGAAGCCTACAACCGCCTCAAAGATCCACTCAAACGCGCAGCCTACCTGTGTGAATTGAACGGCGCTGCCGTCAATGCCGAAAACAACACCAGCATGCCGCCTGCTTTTTTGATGCAGCAAATGGAATGGCGTGAAGCCTTGGACGATTGCAAGGCCATCAAAGTTGTCGACTCTAAAATAGAGGCATTGGAAAAACTGTTGGACGAAGTGGACGCCTCGCAGGCCCAAGTCTTGAAGCAGATGGCTGCATTGATCGATGTGGACCACAACTTTGCAGCAGCTGTAGGGCAGGTCAGGGCGTTGATGTTCATCGACAAGTTTTCACAAGAAGTGCAACACCAGTTAGACGCTTGCAGCTAACACATTCAAACAATAAGTCATGGCACTTTTGCAAATTTCAGAACCCGGTCAGGCACCGGATCCGCACCAACGACGCATTGCCGTCGGCATTGACCTGGGCACCACCCATTCTTTGGTGGCCTCGGTGCGCAACGGCGTGGCGGAGTGCTTGCCCGATGACAAAGGCCAAGTGATCTTGCCCTCGGTGGTTCGTTACTTGCCAGGCCAGGGTCGTCAAATTGGCCAAGAAGCCGTGGCCAACGCTGCGCAAGACCCAGAGAACACCTTGGCTTCTGTGAAGCGCTTCATGGGACGCAGTTTGTCTGACATTGCCCATCCAGAAAAGTTGCCTTACAAATTTGTGAAGCCCGATGGTGCATCTGTAAAAGGCATGCTGTCAATTCAAACGGTGCAAGGTGAGAAGTCGCCCGTTGAAGTGAGTGCCGAGATTTTGGCCACGCTGCGCTACCGCGCAGAAGACACGTTCAATGATGACCTTCACGGCGCGGTGATCACGGTGCCTGCGTACTTCGATGATGCGCAACGGCAAGCCACCAAAGATGCGGCCCAAATGGCCGGCATCAACGTGCTGCGTTTGATCAACGAGCCTACTGCGGCGGCCATTGCCTACGGCTTGGACAATGCCAGCGAAGGCATTTACGCCGTGTTCGATTTGGGCGGCGGTACTTTTGACATTTCTATCTTGCGTTTAACACGCGGTGTGTTCGAAGTCATGGCCACCGGTGGTGACTCTGCCCTGGGTGGCGATGATTACGATCATGCTTTGGCCGATGCAGCCCTGGCATCAATGGGCCTGCAAGATGTGCAAGCGGGCTTGAGCGCAGAAGACAAAACACGTTTGAAAGCGGCTGCGCGTGAGGCGAAAGAAGCTTTGACTTCAGCCTCTGAAGCGACCCTGACATGGACCCATGCAGATCAAACACATGCAGTGAACATCACGCGTGCGCAATTTGAAGAAGCCACTGCTGCGCTCACAGCTCGTTGCATGTCGGCTGTTAAAAAAGCTTTGCGCGATGCCAAAGTCAAAGCCGAAGACATTCAAGGCGTGGTGATGGTGGGCGGTTCTACCCGCATGCCGCAAGTGCAAGCGGCCGTGGCTGATTTCTTTGGCAAAGCACCCCTCAACAATTTGAACCCCGACGAAGTGGTGGCGCTGGGCGCTGCCATTCAAGCCAATCAATTGGCCGGCAACGACGCCGCAGGCGACTTGCTACTGTTAGATGTGATTCCCTTGTCATTGGGCATTGAAACCATGGGCGGCCTGGTTGAGCGCATTATTCCGCGCAACCAAACCATTCCCACGGCCATGGCCCAAGACTTCACCACCTACCAAGATGGTCAAACCGCTTTGGCATTGCACGTGTTGCAGGGCGAGCGCGATTTGGTGGTCGATTGCCGTAGCTTGGCGCGCTTTGAACTGCGCGGCATCCCGCCGATGGCTGCCGGTGCAGCGCGCATTCGCGTCACCTTCACGGTTGATGCCGATGGCTTGTTGAGTGTGGCTGCCAAAGAGCAGATCAGTGGCGTGGAGGCCAAGATCGATGTCAAACCTTCTTATGGTTTGAGCGACGATCAAATTGCCAAAATGCTACAAGACAGTTTTACAACTGCCGAAGTGGACATGAAGGCACGTGCCTTGGTGGAAGCGCGGGTGGATGGCGATCGCATGTTGTTGGCCACACAAAGTGCGCTCAATGCCGATGGCCATTTGCTCAGTACTGAAGACCGCACGCACATTGAGCAACTGATGGTGACATTGAGGCAAGCGGTTGACACGGCCACCGATGCCCAAGCCGTGGAAGATGCCACCGAAGCCTTGGCCAAAGGCACAGAAGCCTTTGCCGCGGAGCGCATGAACCACAGCATTCAAAAAGCCTTGTCGGGTCAGAACATTCAAAGCCTTTAACAAAGAACACCATGCCCGTTATCAAAATATTGCCGCACGCTGAATACTGCCCCGAAGGCACTCAAATTTCTGCGCCTGCAGGCACCAGCATTTGCGAAGCTTTGCTCGACAACAAAATCAACATTGAGCACGCCTGCGACATGAGCTGCGCTTGCACCACTTGCCACGTCATTGTGCGCGAGGGCTTGAACAGCTTGAACGAAGCCGAAGAAACAGAAGAGGACTTGCTAGACCGTGCGTGGGGCTTAGAGCCCAATTCCCGTTTGAGCTGCCAAGCGTTTATGGGCAAGCAAGACGTGGTCATTGAAATTCCCAAGTACACCATCAACCACGCCAAAGAAAACCATTGACAGTTTTTTGCGCTTGAATTGGGATTACAGTTAGGTCATGCGCCAATTATTTCTAGACACCGAAACCACCGGTCTTTCCGCTGAAGGCGGTGACCGCGTCATTGAGTTGGGCTGCGTTGAGCTGGTCAACCGCAAGCTCACGGGCAACAACCTGCATTTCTACTTCAACCCTGGCCGCGACAGTCACGAAGATGCGCTCAAGGTGCACGGCATCAGCAATGAATTTCTGCGCGATAAGCCCAAGTTCAAAGACGTCGTACAAGAAATTTTGGACTACGTGGACGGCGCAGAAATCATCATCCACAACGCCGCCTTCGACGTTGGGTTCTTGAACAAGGAACTCGAGTTGGCTGGCAAAAAGCCATTCACCACCTATGTGAATGGTGTGGTCGATACCTTGGTCATGGCCAAGCAAATGTACCCCGGCAAGCGCAATAGCCTTGATGCACTTTGCGACCGTTTGGGCGTCGACAATTCTGGCCGTACCTTGCACGGCGCCTTGCTCGATGCCGAGCTGCTGGCCGATGTCTACATTAACCTCACCCGCGGCCAAGAGGCTTTGCTGATCGACGCCGGTGGTGATGAAGGGAAGGCCGGCTCTGAAGAGTCTGTCGACCTGTCAGGCTTTGTTTTGCCGGTCATCCAGGCCAATGCCCAAGAGCAAGCGGCCCACCAAGAGCAGCTGGCCCAATTGGACAAAGCCAGCGGCGGCAAAACCCTCTGGCGACAGCTCAGCAGTGAACAAAGCGCGGCAGCCTGAAACTTTTAAAAACCTTGAAAATGCCCAAAAAACCGTGGCATAATTTAGAGCTACGCTGAAAAGCGATAGGGCGGTTAGCTCAGGGGTAGAGCACTGCATTCACACTGCAGGGGTCACAAGTTCGAAACTTGTACTGCCCACCAAAAACTCAAAAAGCGCTTACGAACATTCGTAAGCGCTTTTTTTTCACCCAAGCTTACTCCTGTTTATTTCTCAATGGTTCTGCTCCAACGGCTGTTCCATTCTGGACGAACCGTGTTGATGGTGTCCCAATCCAATGCCACAGCATTTTTCATGTAGCCACGGAACTGATCCATCATTTGAATGGCAGGTGCCGAAGTTAATTGAGTTTTGGGGTTGGTCGGTATTTGAGTTGCATGTTCCATCATGGCGGCTTGCGCAAAGGGTTGCAACATGAACTCAGACAGTTTTTGAGCCAACTCGGGGGCATCGTTGTTGGCTGTGACGCACTGGCCGACCATCAACACAACAGATCCTTCTTTGGGTTGTGCGTACTCCATGGGAATGCCCTTGGCCTTTAGGCCATCGATAGCGGTGGGCGTCAAGGGGAAAATAGCCGCATCCCCAGTTTGCACCATCTCGCTGAGTTTGGCAGAACTTGGAATGTATTCGAGCACGTTGGGGCCCACGGTGCTAGCCCATTTGGTAAAGCCAGGTTCCACATTTTTTTCGGTGCCGCCCATTGCGCGGTTGATCATCAAGAAACCGTGCAAACCATAGCTGCTGGAGGGCGCAGATTGAAAGACAACTTTGCCTTTGTATTTGGCATCTGCAAAATCCATCCAAGAAGTTGGCGCAGCCCATTTCTTTTCATCGAACAATTTCTTGTTGTAGCCAATGCCGGTGGTGGTCACGCTGACACCGGCTGCCATGCCGCCAGCCAAAATAGCGGTGGAATACAGATCTTTGAGCACAGGGGTGTCGGCCAGTTTTTGGCACAGCCCCATGCGAACGGCGCGCATCATGACACCGTCATCCAAATGCATCACATGCACAGGTGGTTTTTCTTTGCTGGCTTGAACTTTTGCCAAGATGTCTGAAGAAGTGCCGGGCACCACCACCACTTTGGCGTTGAATTTTTTTTCAAATTCTGGAAATACGTATTTCACGTAGGCTTGCTCTGTGGTGCCGCCATTCATGCCGATGTAGAGCGTTTTAACTTGCGCACTGGCGCCAAATGCCGTCAGCAATGCAGCGCTGAGCAATCCGATTTTTTGAATGTTCATTGTCTTCTCCTTGATCGCCGTGGCGATTTAATTGTCAAAGGTGGGGTGTGGTTTTAGAAATTAGGGCTTGAATTTGCAAGTGCATCGTCATGGGGCCATGTGTGATCTCCGTTTGCTGATTTGCTCATTATTTTTGACCGACCAGTACTTTGTCCAGCCCATACAAGCGGTCCAGTGCAAACATGGTGATAGCCGTGAGTGCAATGATGAGCGCCGAAACAGCTGCCATCATGGGGTCAATCGATTCGGTGGCCAGCATGTACATGCGCACAGGCAAGGTGATGGTTTGCGGCGATGTGATGAAGACCGACATCGTGACTTCGTCAAAACTGTTGATGAAGGCCAAAATCCAGCCGCCTGCAATGCCAGGCAACATTAGCGGCAAGGTAATGCGCCTGAACACCACCCAAGGCTTTGCGCCCAAGGAAGCCGCAGCTTGTTCGACGTTTTGTTCTGCGCCCACCAGTGCCGTGATCATGAGCCGCAATGCGTAGGGCGTTACGATGATCACATGGGCCAGTGTCAGCCATTCAAATGAACCTTTGGCGCCGATGAGGGTGAACAGTCGGAGCATGGCAACTCCCAGCACCAAATGCGGCACTATTAAAGGGCTCATCAAAAGACCTTGAACCAGTTGTTTGCCAGCAAAGTTGTAACGGGTGATGGCGATGGCCGCAGGCACCGTCATCACCACAGAAATGGTGGCCGCCAATCCTGCCAGAACCAAACTGTTCCAAAACGATTGCAATAAATCGCTGTGCTCAAAAACCGCCGAGAACCAGCGCAATGAATAGCTGCCCCAAGGAATTTGCAGTGTGTTGGAAGGCGTAAAAGCCACCAGGCAAATGACCACCAGCGGCGCCAACATGAAGGCGAGCACCAGTGTGTGAAAGAGGAGGGCGAGTGGGCCGTTTTTCATGATCCCATGCGACGCGCGTAGCGTCCCTCCACCAAAGTTTGCGTGACGTACATGACCAGCAAATTGATCAGCAGCAAAATCAAGGCGATGGCGGCGCCCAAAGGCCAGTTGAGTTCATGCAAGTACTCGTCGTAAATCAGGGTGGCAACCATTTTGACCCTTCGGCCACCCACCAAGCCTGGAATGGCAAAGGCGCTTGCACTGAGTGCAAAAACAATCAAAGCACCCGACAACAATCCAGGGGTAATTTGAGGCAAAACGACCCGGCGCCACACTTGAAACTTGGATGCGCCCAGTGACAGTGCTGCATTCTCTATCTGTGGATCGAGTTTTTGCAGTGAGGTCCAAATAGGAATGACCATGAAAGGCAACATCACATGCACCAATGCAATGACAACAGCAGTGGGCGTGTAAAGAATGCGAACGCGATCGAGTCCAATTGTTTGTAAGAAGCTGTTCAATAAGCCTGCAGGTCCCAAAACAAGGCTCCATCCAAATGCTCTGACCACGACTGAGATCAGCAGCGGGGAAAGAATGACCACCAAGAAGAACGATCGCCATGGCGCTTTCATTCTGCTTAAGACATAGGCTTCGGGGGCACCAATCAACACGCACAGCAAAGTGGTGGTGAGTGACACCCAAGCGGTTCTGCCAAAAACCTCCCAGTAAAACGGATCATTCACGATGTGCTTGTACACATCCAATGTGAAGCCAGGAACAATGCCTACTTGATGATCAAAGCGCTGGAAGGATAAAAAGAAAGTTAAGAGAAACGGAAACAGAACCATTAAGCCGAACAAGCCCAGTGCGGGTGCGCTCAGGAAATAGGGGGTTCTTGTGTTGTGAATCACTTCAAGGCCTCGAAGGCTGACATCAGCTTAAAGTGAGCGTCATCCCATGTTAGGTGATCGTCTGCCGATTCATGTTTTGGTGCCGTGCCGTCATTGATGCAACTCACTTCCAACTCGCCCAGTTCGCAGTCTACGCGGTAGAGCCAAAGGTTGCCCAGGAAAAAACGCTCTTTAATTTGCACTTTCAGTTTCTGGGTGTCAGAGGCTGTTGCGAATTTCAGTTTTTCGGGGCGGATGCTCAAAGTGACTTCGCTGCCCTCAGGTGCATGCACCTCTTGCGCCTGCACATGAATATTGGCGCCTAGTTGCAAGGTGCCACCGCGCACAGCGGCCTTTAAGAAGTTAGTTTTTCCGACAAAGGTTGACACAAACCTGCTGCCAGAGGATTCGTAAACAGCGTGGGGCGTGTCAATTTGCTGAATTCTGCCGTTGTCCATCACCACCACGCGATCGCTGATGGACAAGGCTTCGGCTTGATCGTGTGTCACCATCAATGTGGTGGTGCCCAGTTTGCGTTGAATTCTGCGCAGCTCAAACTGCATGGCTTCGCGCAACTTGGCATCGAGATTGGACAAGGGTTCGTCCAACAACAAAACAGGCGGCTCAATGACGATGGCTCTGGCCAGCGCAACTCGCTGCCTTTGCCCACCAGAAAGGTCTCGGGGGTACCTGTCTGCATAGTCAGCCAGTTGAACCATGGCCAAGATTCGACTCACTCTTTCTGTGCGCTCGACAGGGTCCATTCTGCGCATTTCAAGTCCAAAACTGACGTTCTCTCGCACCGTCATGTGTGGGAACAAGGCGTAACTTTGAAAGACGATGCCCAAGCCTCTTTCGTTGGGTGGAAGGTGCGAGATGCTTTTGCCGTTGAGCAGAATATCGCCTGTAGAAGGCTGCACAAACCCTGCCAGCAATTGAAGCGTGGTGGTTTTACCGCAGCCAGAAGGCCCCAGCAGGCTGATGAACTCACCTTGTGCAACCGTCAAATTAAAGTCATTCAACGCGGTCACTTTGCCGTAGGATTTGCTCAAACCTTGCAGAGATAAATAGTCGGTGTGGTTCACGGTTGGCTGTCAGCGGTTTTGATCAATTGAAACGAAGTTGTCACTGTTAGGATTCAAGGCCTGCTTTTCGACTTTCCCAAGCGGAAATCACTTTGAACCCAAGGGCTCTGAAAGGATCGGGCAGAATTTTGTTCGCAGTGCCGTAGGCTTCGAGAATTTTCGGATCTATTTTGTTGGCATGCGCAAGTTCAGCCAAATAACTGCCCAGCGCGGTTCCTTTCACAATGCCAGAACCGTTGCAGCCTGCCGAGGCATAGAGGCCTGGTTCCAAGCAACCGACGTAGGGGGATCCGTTGAGGGTCAAGGCGGTCACGCCACCCCAAACATGTTCTAGTTGAATGTGTGTCAACGCGGGGTATCGGTTGTGGAAACGCCGGCGCAGTGCCTCGTGTACTTCTGTTTCGCTCAGACTGTGTTCATAAGCGTAAAGTGACCGGACCAACAATCGATCTGCGCCCACTCGCCGCACAGTGGTACCCAGTCTGTGCGCGGGTAAGACGCCCCAACTTTGCAAAGAGCCCAAGCTTGCCATTTCAGATGGCTTCAGTCGCTCGGTCAGAGCGGCGTAGGTGTGAATGGTGACGATTTTGTCTTGAAGGTAGCCAAAAAATTTGACGGACGGGTTGGTGGCCATGATGACATGGTCTGCTGTGATTTGGGCTGAACTAGTTTTCAGCACCCAGCGCTTGCCGTGCCTTTTTAAATCAAGCACGGGCGAGTTTTCATGAACTTGGACTTGTTGGGGAAGGGCACCAAGGAGGCCTCTGATCAAGGCAGCAGGTTGAACCAGGTGGCCAGTGTCTGTTTGAACGCCAAATTTGTAATAGCTTGTACCGATCAGTTGGTTAAGCGATGTGGCATCCAGAGTTTGCGTTGCGTGTCCCGTCGATTCAAGTGCCTGTTGGATTTTGCGCAATGTGTTCGCACCATCAGGTGTTGCGGCAGCCCTGATTCTTCCACTGGCATGAAAGTCGCATTCAATTTGGTGATCTTCAATGATTTGCTTCAAATCATCAAACGCTTCAGTGTTGAAGGCATTCAAGACCTTGTTTTGTTCGACGTCCTGTGCAGAGTTGCTGCTTGGATACTCTTCGCGCGTTAAAAAGCCGGAGTTGCGTGCAGACGATCCCTCTCCGACAGTGCTGGCTTCCAGCAAAAGAATGTCTGCATTTGGATTGAGTTTGCTAAGTCGTCTGGCCGCTGCCATGCCTGTAAACCCCGCGCCTACAACAACGTACTGAACATCCAGTTGTCCTGTAGCGGCAGGGCGCGCTTCTCGGTGGGGTAGCAATGCATTCCAACCACAGGGTTGCGTGTAAATGGGGAACGCTTGATTTGTCATAGTTCTTGCCCATCGTATTGCACGAATGAATTCAGGGTCAATAGATGCGATTCCGAAAAAGGGAAAACACCCATGGTTAGTTCCACCATTTGGAAATAAAGTCGATTTCAATAAATTTAAGTCCAATATGTGGAATCAAATTGCAGAAAAAATCTGAAAGCAGTGTCACAAGTCTCAAGCGCGCCCTTGAACTTCTGCAAGCCTTGAGTGAGTTGGGTCCCAGCCGCATTAGCGATCTCGCCCGCCACCTGGGCTACAC